>VGXV01000010.1 GCA_016873165.1 Planctomycetota bacterium
TGTCCGCATACTGCGCACTCCAGTACATTATTACCCTCAGTATCTGCAGCGCCAATATGATCACATACGCCGCTATGTTTATATAAAATAACCCTTTTGCTACCGGCGTGAATCCCAACATGTTCGATGCTATTGATATGATCCCCGTTGACATTACAAACGCAAAATATGCAGGGTGCAATGTCTTTATCGCATTCTTTATCCCGTTCATCTCTCTTTATCTCCCCTTCCTCTTCTTCCTGTTGTTCTCTTTTCCTTCTTCCCTCTCCACTTCTCCACCCTCTCACAAGTTTCTCACTATAGCATTTCATTTTCCTTTTTGCAATGGTTTGTAATAAACTTAGCAAGAGATATGACGTTTTAAAATAAACATATACAACGTTTCTTTTTTATTTATATAATAATTATTTATTTAAAGAAAATTAGTATTCTTAATTATAACAATTGTTCAAAATCATATTATATTTTTATAACCACTTATATGTAAATAACTTAATAGTATAATTTCATTGTAAAATAGATGTTTTTTTGTCTGTAAGAAAACTACCTGATACGTTACAAATAAACAATATTATTAAAGAACGGGGTATATTCATTTTTATAAACACTTTTATGATTACTTAATGAACAATAAATTTACACGTAATTAATCATTATTAAGAAAGGTATTTTGCTATACCCTCTTCGAAAAAAACAGGTGGTATTTTAAAATGATCAAAAAAAGGTTTTTCGTTACAGGTGTTTCCTTCCAGTAACATAGTGATTTGGTCTTTCGTAACAGGGAAGACCGGTATCCAGTCGAACATTTCCGCTAGGTTACTCATGATCCAGGCAGGAACACAGATTTTATATGGAGGTAAACAGAGGACTTTTCCGATGATATTGATAATTTCGTTAAATTCAATTTTTTCAGGGCCTCCCACTTCAAACAACTTTCCTATAGTATCTTTTCTTTCCAAAGAATTAACAAATGCAGCAGATACATTTTCAACGGCAACAGGTTGCATTTTATACTTTCCGTCTCCGATAACAGGTATAAATTGCTGAATTTTTAACATATTTGCAAATATGTTGACAAAGTTATCTTCTTTGCCAAATATGATTGAAGGTCGGAAAATAGTGTAATCGAGTCCGCTATTTCTTATAAAATCTTCTGCACGATATTTTGTTTGCTGGTACTGTGTTTTCCCTTCTTTATTCGCTCCCAGGGAACTCATTTGTATGAACCTGCTGACACCTTGCTTTTTTGCCTCAACTGCCAAATTGCGTGTTCCTTCATAATGAAGTCTTTCAAAAGTTATTTTATTCCCCCGTATTTCTCTTATTATGCCGACAATATTAATTACGGCGTCACAACCTTTTATAATATTTTCTAAACAATGAATATTCGTGATATCACCATATTCGATTTCTATAGTATTAATATATTTTTCTAATTTATGTTCAGATCCTTTTCTTACCAGACACTTTACTTTATGTCTGTTTTCCATCAGGTCTTTTAATAGTTGTTTTCCAACAAATCCGGTGCTTCCCGTTAAGAAAACTTTCATGATTATTTACCCCTTAAAAAAAATTTCCAATTCTTTAAATATTAAATTCCTTGTTCCTTTTATGCATCTTGCTCTTGGAAGTGATTGTAAAAAAACGCTGCCATATCTCTTTGTTGCAATGCGTTTATCAAATATAAAGACAACGCCTCTATCCTCTTTGCTTCTTATAAGCCTTCCAAAACCCTGTTTCAGTTTTAATACCGCCATTGGAAGAGAATAGTCGTAAAAAGAGTTGCCTCCAGCCATTTCAATAGCTTCCGTTCGTGCTTCAATTATCGGCTCATTCGGCACTTTAAATGGCAATCTGGTAATAACAACACATACGAGCGCATCGCCTTTTACATCTACACCTTCCCAAAAGCTGTCTGTTGCGAATAAAACGGAAGTTTTATCACTTTTAAATGTTTCCAGCAGATTATGCCTGCTGTCTGTACCCTGTCTCAGGCATGTGTAGCCGTTTTCAGTAATGTACGGTTCGATTCTATTGAATACCTCGTCAAGAAGACGGTAAGATGTAAATAATACAAGGGAACGACCGTCTGTGATAATAATCAATTTCCGCAAATTCTCTACTATATCCATTTTATAATGTGCATCATCCGGATCAGAGATGTCGGTAGGTATACATATGACAGATTGTTTTCCGTAATCAAAAGGCGACTTAAGAACAAGTTCCGTTGATCTGTTTACCGGAAGCAAATCAAGGCCGACATTCTTTTTGTAGAAGGAAAACGCATTGCCTGTTGTGAGTGTTGCAGAGGTTAACACAATTGTTTGATAGTTATCGTAAAAACACTCCTTCAAATCTCCGGAAACATTAATTGGAGCTGTATGAAATCTCACTGAAAGACTGTTATCATACCTCTCAGTTTCAATCCACTTGCACAGAATCATATCGGGAAGAATAAAAGATTGAATATCGTGTGTTGCTATCTTCAAGCGTATCTTACATGACGTAATATCTATCAACAGGGAAGATAAAACATCCTGTGACTCTTTATCAAGCATTCCCAGATGATCAAGTAAATTATTCAATAATAGTATAAAGCTATTTATGCTTGCACATAATCCTTTAAGTTTCTGTACAATAGTTTCTGACCACAGTTGTGTAGAAAGAAAACTATCTGTTATGCGTAGTTTTATCTCCCCGCCGTTTCCCTTGTTCTCACTACGGAAATAATCTTCTATCGACTTCGAAATATCAGTGAACGTGTCGTTTACATCCTCGTATACACTTGTGCGCACATCAATGATGTGGGGATACATGCACTCGGTGATTTCCATTACAATGTCTTCATTGTAAGAAGAAACAATATCTTTCAGCTTATTTCTGAGAAAAGGCAAAAATCCCTTTTTATTGTCTTTCTGGTTTACAAGTTTTCCCAAAGGTTTTACTATTCTCAGCTTTGAAAAAGAAACGCCCAGATTTGCCGTTGCAACAGATTCCAAATTATGCGCTTCATCTACAATAACTCTCCTGAATGGCGGCAGTATTGCTATAGAATCAAATCCCTTTGTTTCTTTTCTGAGAATTAAATCTGCCATCAAAAGGTGATGATTTATAACGAGAATATCAGCACTCGCCGCATTTCTTCTTGCAGCATAAAAAAAACATGCGTCATAAAAGCTGCATTTTAATCGGGTGCACTGATCCGCTTCGGATTGCACCATTTCCCAAAGGTCGCCGCCAGGGACAAAAGTTAAGTCTGTTTTTGTTCCGTCTTTTGTTTTATCAACCCAATAAAATATGTCGATCAACTGTTTTTTATATTCTTCACTAACAAGAGTATTTCCATCCAGTCGCAGATTCTGTATTTTTCTTAAGCATACATAGTTATTTCTTCCTTTAACCAAAACACTTTTGAATTCAGGAACAGGTTCTATTTTCAACATAGGAATATCCTTATGCATCAACTGCTCCTGCAGATTGATTGTATTGGTAGAAACAACTACTCTTTCCCGGTTTCTTATGCTCCAGAAAATTGCCGGAAGAAGATATGCCAACGACTTTCCCGTGCCGGTTCCTGCCTCAACAAGCGCAATTTTATTATTATTGAAGGCGTTTGAAACAGATATCAACATTTCGACTTGTGATTTCCTGTATTCGTATCCTGCAATATTGTTTGACAGCGTTCCTCCTGGGTGAAAGAATTCCGAAAGAACAGTGCAATCGAGTTTTTCACAAACATGTTCTTTTGCAATTTTTGTTACGGGGTACAAATAATCAGCTTCATTACCAATAATATAAAATCCCACGCCAAGCGGACCCATCAGAGAAGCAATTTCAATATCTGCCTCTGAAGGTTCGAGATGTCCATTTGGATGGTTATGGATAATCACCTCCCCAAACCTCACATCCCTCAGAATAGCCGGAACGGCAGTCTTATTTCCCATCGCATACACTTCAACATCTGCAACCATATAGTCTTTATTTGGTTTTCCCACAAAGAATACTTCGTTGCCTCCGGCATTGCGGATTGCATCTCTTATCGAGGATATGGCATCCTGAACAATAAAATCTCTGACAAACCATTTTGTAGTATTCATACTCTTGAAATATAATTTAAGTATTTAAAAGATACAACGAAAAACAGTACTTTTCTCTGTCATTTACCGCTGAAATATGTGAGTTTTTTCTCCCTTGATTCTTTTCGGTTCTTTTATATATAATATCACACTTTGTGTGATATTTTATTATTTTTAGAAGCAGTATTTGTCAGATTTGCCAAAGGCAGGAAGTTCTGCACGAACTTCTTTTTATTGAACCAAAAAGCCTGTGTGCAAATGTTCTGAGAAAGGACATTTTACAATGAAAAAAACCTATCTTTTTACACCAGGGCCAACAATGGTGCCGCCAGAGGTTTCGCTCTCTGAAGCGCAGCCAATGATACACCACAGAACACCACAATTTTCACAGATATTTTATGAATTGAGTGAAGATTTGAAATATCTTTTCCAAACAAAAACGGGAGAGGTATACACGTTAATGTCTTCAGGTACGGGCGCAATGGAAGCGTGCGTTGCCAATGTTTTGTCCAAAGGGGATAAAGCGCTGGTGATTGCAACCGGTAAATTTGGAGAGCGTTGGGCGGAATTGTGTAAATGTTTCGGCATTGAGGCGGTGGTAGTCAGCGTGGAATACGGAAAGGCTGCAGAACCTTCAAAAGTGGAAGAAGCCCTTAAGAAAAACAGCGGCATAAAGGTAGTTTTTGCAACGCAAAGCGAGACATCGACAGGCGCGGTGCACGATATAAAAGCGATTTCAGCGGTTGTGAAAAAATACGGCGCGTTATTGGTGGTTGATGCGATTACCGGCATTGGCGTTCATCAGTTTTTAATGGACGAGTGGAATATAGACGTCGCAATAACCGGCTCGCAGAAAGGGTGTATGTTGCCGCCCGGATTGGCATTTGTATGCGTGAACAGCGGAGCATGGGGCGCTATCGAAAAGGGAGATTTGCCCCGGTATTACTGGGATTTCAGAAAAATGCGTAAAAATCTTAAGAACAAGACGACACCTTTTACTCCGGCGGTATCGCTTATCATGGCAATGAAAACCGCAATAGATATGATTAAAAAAGAGGGCATTGAAAAAGTATGGGCAAGACATGCCCGTCTCGCGCATGCGACAAGAGAAGGGGTAAAGGCGATAGGGTTGGAACTTTTTGCAGGGGCTGACTCAAGCAACGTGTTGACGGCAATCAAAGCGCCGGAAGGCGTTGATGTTGATAAGATTATTAAAAAGCTGAGAGATGAGACAGGCATTACTTTCACCGGTGGACAGGATTCCCTGAAGGGAAAGATGATTCGTATCGGGCATATGGGGTACGTCAACGATTTTGATATTATTCTGGCGATTTCCGCACTGGAAAAGGGGCTTTACGAAGCAGGCTACCCTGTTCAACCGGGAAAAGGGCTTTCCAGGGTGCAATCGTTACTGGTGGCGGGGAAATAAACCATAGCAGTCAGTCTTTAGAATCTTTGTTGATTTGCAGATCCCGTATTTTCTGCTGCAGATTTTGCCGATGCATATCTAATGCTTCTGCTGTATGGCTGATATTGCCGCCATATTCTTCCAGTTTCTTTTTAATGAAATCTCTTTCAAAATTTTCTATGAGAATTTTTTTCGCATCGCGGAAAGAGAGATTGTAGTTTATATTTTTTACGGAAACAAGGGATTCTTCAGGCTGCACAATTTCTTCTGAGAGATCAGATACAGCAAGCACCTCGTTATTAGTAAGAACGACTGCGCTTTCTATTGTGTTCTTTAACTGACGAATATTCCCCGGCCAGTCGTATGCGAGGAGTTTTTTCATAGCATCATTAGAAATGGAAACGATGTTTTTGTGATGTTTTTTATTGAAATGTTGTATAAATCGGTTAACGAGCAAAGGGATATCTTCTTTCCTGTGCCGTAATGGCGGAATTTTTATATTCACAACTTTTATCCTGTAGTATAAATCTTCTCTGAAACGACCTTCTTCAATTTCTTCCTCAAGATCACGGTGTGTCGCGCTGATAATTCTTACATCGACCGCCAGCGTTTCTGTACCGCCTAACCGTTCGAATTTTTGTTCCTGCAATACCCGCAGGAGTTTTGATTGTGTGTTGAGACTCATATCCCCTATTTCATCAAGCAAAATTGTTCCTTTATTTGCCAGTTCAAACTTGCCCATTCTTCGTTCAGTTGCTCCGGTAAAGGAGCCCTTTTCATGCCCAAAAAGTTCGCTTTCGATAAGTGTTTCGGGAACGGCGGCGCAATTCATTACGATAAACGGTCCATTCTTTCTTTTGCTTCGCCGATGAATTTCACTTGCGACAAGTTCCTTGCCGCTGCCGCTTTCACCCTGAAGCAGCACAGTGACATCCGTGGTAACCACTTTTTCTATTTTGTCAAATACCTCTCGCATTGTTTTGCTTTGTCCGAGAAGTTCACCATATCCTTCAAGCCGGTCTATCTCCAAACGCAGCCGGGTATTTTCTTCCTGGAGCGCTATTCGTTCAAGAGCGTTTTTCGCGATAAGGCGTAATTCTTCCATTTCATACGGTTTTGCTATATAGTCGTACGCGCCTTTTTTCATAGCTTCTACGGCAATCTTTTCCGACCCATGTGCCGTAACGATAACAACAAGAGGCGGATGTTTCATTTCACAGATTTTTTCCAGTGTTTTTAGTCCGTCAAGCTGTGGCATATTTATATCTAAAAATACCAGCACGGGGCGGAACGTTTGTATTTTTTCCAGGGCATCCAAGCCGTTCGTCGCTTCGATGGTTGTGTAATGGTCCCTTTGTAATATCTTTTGCATGCCATAACGGGCAGCTTTTTCGTCGTCTACAATTAAAATAGAATGTGTGTGCATAGTTTAAGATGTTGTCAGAACAGATTCAAATTTTCTCAAGGGAACATCGATAATAAAAGTGGTTCCTCTTTCATTGCTTTCGACACGGATTGTTGCATTCATGTCTTCTAATTTCTTTTTAACAATTGAAAGTCCTAAGCCGGTTCCCGTTTGTTTTGTCGTAAAAAAAGGTTCGAATATTTTTTGGAGAGAATCTTGCGGTATGCCGTGACCGGTATCGGCAATTTTTATTTGTATGCAATTGTTCATGGGAAGATGGATTGCGTCAATAGAAATTTTTCCGGTGGAAGGCGTTGCCTGGATGGCATTATGTATAAGATTGAAAAAAACTTCCTTTAAAGCGGCCTTATCTGCTGAAATAAAGGGAAGATATTCTGAGATGTTACATGAGATTGCTATATTATTCTGCCGGGCTTCATGATTGAGCACGACCAATGTTGAATCAATTACCTCTTTTATTTTCACTTGTTTATGAATATCGCTGCTTGGTTTGGCATACATGAGCAATTGATTTACTACTTTATTTAAACGGTCAATCTCATCAACAATGATATCGAGATCTTTTTGCAGGGGATTCTCTTTTTTCAAATCCTCACGCATGGCCTGAACAATTGCCTTTATGGAGCTGAGGGGATTTTTTACCTCGTGAGCAACACTTGTGGAAAGCCGACCGAGACTGGATAATTTTTCATTTTCAAACATTTTTCTTTCAAGAAAAAGTTTTTCCTCTATGATTTTTGATTTTTCCAGCGCGGAACCAATTTCATTCGCAATAATCATTAATTGGTCCAGATTATCGGAGGCAATGGGCATGCCGCGTTTTGCTCTTCCCAGGCATAAAAGACCCTTCAAATTTCGATTTACGAAGACGGGAAATATAAAAATAGCTTCCAGTAACCGCATCTCATTGATAATAGCCGCATCCTTTACTTCATACCGGTTTAATTCGACAAGATCTCCCGAGGAAAAAAACGTGGTAATATTTTGCAAATTTGAGAGTTCGATAGCGTCATTTTTTTTGTCCCCGATGATTTGAATTGTGTCGTTTCGGAGGAGAATGAGATTTATTGTTCGGATCGCTGTTGCCTTTTTAATGGAAAGAACAACGTTTTCAAGGAGCGTGGTGAAATGAACAAGAGGGTCTGTGCTTATAACGTGACTCAGTTCATTTAAGAGATATTCCGTATCCGAGCTTCTGAAAAAAAGCGCTTTCCTGAAAAGTCTTTGCGCTCTTTCTTTAATTGTTGGAAACCAAAAGACGAGATTTATTACAAAGACAGCTTCCAGTGTTTTGGAATGGATTCCATAGTTTAGTTCCATAAATTTGCTGAATTGTTTTATTCCAAAGTAATAGAGACAGATGATGATGAGGGTAAGGAAAGAATAAAAAATGCTTCTTCGGAGAACAAATTCCATATAATTGTAACGATAAACATAGTAGGAAAAAATAATGCTGGGAAAAATGGAGGACAACATTGAGACGAGCACAAGATAGTCTCCGATGTATGCAATCTTTCTGCCTTCAAAAATTACGGT
Organism: Planctomycetota bacterium; assembly: GCA_016873165.1. Lineage (GTDB taxonomy): Bacteria > Planctomycetota > Brocadiia > Brocadiales > Brocadiaceae > Kuenenia. The sequence goes on from VGXV01000010.1 coordinate 8,447, forward strand.
AAATCCGATAAAAACTGCAATGGTTATCAATACCCAAAAGATAGCCACAAGGAATTTTTGTTCTTCTTTTTCTTCTACATTTTTTGCCAGCCATTTGGAAATAAAGGCGGAGATAAGCAGTGATATCATCAACCAGACGATAAATGGTTTTACGAGCTGGCTGTGGGCAATTATATAAGATTCTTCCAGATGTATGAATTTCTTTATAACGAGCGAAAAGGGAATGACGGGAAAATATATTGCCAGAAGAAGGACTTTTTGCAAAGTCCTCGTGATGGTGAAATTGTTTTCATATAAAAACAGAACAGCGGTATGAAGCAATAAACTGGGCATAAACCCTATGCCTGCATATGAAATGGCATCGGCTACAAAATTCACAAGAAAGATATTTTTACCGAACAAAATGGAACTAAAGAGATATACGGTATTGCCAAAATGCCACATGGCAACACTGATAACAAGAAATTGAAAAACGAACTCACTTCTGGTCTTGTGTCTCCGCTGCACAATGAGGATGGACAGTACAATATGAAGAATCGTTCCCAGGATGAAACCTATAAGTGAAATAATTTCATAAAGAGGCATAGATGTATTTTCAGGGATTTTATTCCTGCAAAACCAAAATAAAAAGGGTATAATTTTGTAACTACAAGACGGCTATGACCGGATAGTTAATAAGAAGTACTATATACACTATTAATATAGTATCAAAGGGGCATGTCAATAGAAAAAACGTGATTTTTGTATGCTGTGGGAATGGATCGGGAATTATGATGCGAAAAAGAAAGAGTATTAATGCGGACTCTGTGAAGAAAATAATTATCAGATCTCCAAACTGGGTTGGCGATGTGGTCATGGCAACGCCTGCGTTTCGGTGTATTCGCGAAAATTTTCCGCATGCAAAAATAAGCATTCTTTTAAAGGCATATGTCAGAAAATTAATTGATAATGCGCCCTGGTTTGATGAAATTGTGCAGATGGACGCGAACAATTCAAAAGACAAGGCATCTGCTTCTCTTCTTGTGCAATTACGAAAAAACCGGTATGATCTTGGCTTTTTATTTCCGAATTCATTCAGTTCCGCCGCAATATTCTGGCTGGCAGGGGTGAAACATCGGATCGGTTACAAAAGGGATGCTCGCTCCTTTCTGCTTACGAATGGTTTAAGCCGGTTGAAAGAGAATGGGAAATTTTTACCAACGTATATGGCGGATTACTACTTGCGTTTATGTCAGGAGGCAGGATGCAGCGTGCGTTCAAAGGAATTAGAATTGTTTGTTACCGGGAGGGGACAGGAACGCAGGGATGAAATTTTTAAGAAACACGGGTTCAATAATGGGAAACCACTGGTTCTTTTAAATCCAGGCGCATCGTACGGGTCTTCAAAATGTTGGACGGCAGAGGGATTTGCCCGGACGGCAGATATTATTCAATCAAAAGAGGCATGTAATATCGCTGTTGTATGCGCTCCTCATGAGGCTAAATTAGGAGAAGATATTAAACAGAAGGCAAAATCCGGAATAATAAATTTAGCGGACGGAGCGATAGATCTTGAAGTGCTGAAATCGATCATCCAAAAATGTGATGTGCTCATTTCCGTTGATTCCGGACCGCGGCACATTGCGGTGGCATTTAAAAAACCGGTTATTACATTGATGGGACCGAATGATCCGCGGTATTCGTATTCTCCCGATGAGATAGGCGAAGTAATACGCGCGGATGTGGATTGTCTTGCCTGCCAATTAAAAGTGTGTCCGAAAGACCACAGATGTATGATAAATATAAAACCGGAAAAGGTTGCAGGGGTAAGTCTGGAACTTATTCACAGAAAAAAATAATCAGGGGTATTATGTGAGACAGGATGGTTCTTTGCAAAAACCGTCAGGAAAAACATTTTTTGTAAAGAAAAACAATATAAAGGCAATAACCGAACAGTAAAAAAATGCCTTCTCCCCGGCGGAGGATAAATTTTCTCTTAATCATGGGAATAAGCAGGAGGCTAAAGATTATCATGACAGGCATATCGGATCGCAAAGAAGAAGCATTAATCTTCAGTGGGTGGATAATCGCAGTAATCCCAAGCACCACAAGAATATTGAAAATATTGCTTCCCAGTACGTTTCCGATGCTGATATCTGCTTCTTTACGGAAGGCTGCGACCGTTGATATTGCTAATTCCGGCAAAGATGTGCCTACTGCGACAACGGAAAGGCCGATGATTAATTCACTCACGCCAAAACTGCGTGCCAGATAGACGGCCGAAGTAACCAGCAGATGCGCTCCACCAACAAGCGTTGCCAGGCCAATAAAGATAAACAAAAGATCGATAACAAACGTGTTTTTTTTGTTAATAAAAACTAAGTATTCTTCATTAATTATCGTTGATTCTTTATCAGATTGCCGATAGATATAACAGGTATATATGATAATACCTCCTACCAGAAAGCAGCCCTCCAAACGTCCGAGAGTGCCGTTTCTGCACATCAAATATAGGAGGGCAGAGATTCCCAAGATAATGGGTATTTCCCTGCGGAGAAGTTTCATTTCCACTGTCAGCGGGAAGAGTGTTGCTGTTATTCCAAGCACCAATCCGATATTAGCGATATTACTTCCGACGACATTTCCGAGTGCGATATCATTTAAATGTTTTATACCGGCAATAATTCCTGTGGTGAGTTCGGGGGCAGAGGTGCCGAAGGCGACAATGGTAAGTCCGATAACTACGGGTTTAATATTGAGAAAACAGGCGAATCGCGAGGCCCCTTTTACGAGCCACTCAGCACCAAAATAAAGGGAGGCTATGCCGGAAAAAAATAAAAAAAGTTGTAAAAAAAGCATAGGTTAATTCATCGGTTATTATTGATGTGTATGCACTACCAATAGATTATACTGAAAAATTTGAAGAAACTATTCATAAACAATTTTCACACGGCGAAGGTATGAAGAAAGAGTATTTAATTGATGTATGATGTCTTTCGGGGTTTTATTTTTTGCCGCTATTTCTATGATAGCTCCTATGTCGCTTATTGCATCAAACCCGTATCCGCCCCCGGAACCTTTCATGCTATGCCCGAGAATACGGATCGTTTCATAATCACTACTCTTTAGCGCTTCATTGATTTTCAATATGTCATTATGGCGGTTTCTTATAAAATCGGGAACGATTTCTTTCAGGTCGGGGTCTATGCGGACAATAATGTCTTTTTGTGTGTTATTGTTTTGTTCCACGTTCTTTGCCTCCTGTAAAGTTTTCTATAACCTCAATGAGACGCGCCTTCTTTATGGGTTTTGTGATGTGTCCGTTACATCCGGTGGCAAGGCTTTTTTCTCTGTGTTCACTTAGTGCGTGGGCGGTAAGCGCTATTATCGGAGTCGGGTCTTTCCCATGCGTTTTTTCCCATTCTCTGATTTTTTTTGTAGCAGTATAACCATCCATTACCGGCATTTCAATATCCATGAGAACGATATCGTAGGCGTTTGAAACAAATTTTTCTATCGCAACCTCCCCGTTTTCTGCTGTATCAATAAAAAGAGGATATTTTTTCAGATACGCGAGAATCAATATCTGATTGTCATGATTGTCTTCGACGAGTAAAATTTTACGCGGAACATCGAACGAAGTTATCTTTGGCTGTATTTTTTCTTTTTCTACTGCCGCTTGTGTGCTTTGCTTAAAGGCAGCAGTGAATGAAAAAACGCTTCCCTTATTTGGCTCGCTTTCCACCCAAATAGCTCCCCCCATTAATTCAACCATCCGTTTGCAAATAGCCAGCCCGAGTCCGGTGCCGCCGTATTTTCGTGTAGTAGAGGAATCTGCCTGGGCAAAGGCGTCGAATATTTTTTCCTGTTTTTCTTTCGGAATACCAATGCCGGTATCTGCAACGGAAAAGAGCAGGGTGCAGGGATATGTTTCTTTGTTTTGGGCGCTTACCGCAAGGGAGACTCTTCCTTTGCCGGTGAATTTTATTGCGTTTCCTATCAGATTAATAATTATCTGTCGCAGACAAATTTGATCTCCCATCAGTACTTCGGGAATATTCTTTTCTATTGAGCAAACAAGCTCCACCCCTTTTTTATGGGCAGCGGGTTGCATCATTGCGATAATTTCTTCAATAACATGTCTTAAGTGAAAAGGTTCTTCAGAAAGTTCAAATTGTCCGGCTTCTATTTTTGAAAGATCGAGGATGTCGTTAATTAAACGTAAAAGGGTTTCACCGGCATTATTTAAAATACGAAGATATTTTTTTTGTTCTGCTGTTAGTTCTGCCTCTGCAAGAAGCTCTGCGGTTCCCAGGATGGAATTAAGCGGAGTGCGGATTTCATGACTCATACGTGCCAAAAATTCGCTTTTCGCATTGTTTGCCTCCTTTGCTTCTTCAGCGAATACTCGCGCCTGTTCTTTTGCTTCCTGCGCGTTCTTTCTTAAATCCTCGGAAATCATCAGGTTTTTCTTCAATTCACGGGTTGCGTCTTCCGCTATGATTCTTGCTTTTTCGACTTCAGCTTCAGCATTTTTCCGTTCGGTAATATCTGTTATAGTGGCGACATAATTTTTCTTCTGCGAACTGTTTTTAATGCCCGGAAATATTACGCAAACACCCACACACAACACCCATGAAATACTTCCGTCTGGCCGGACAAGACGAAATTCCGAATGAAAGGTGGCAAAGTTTTTTGTCACTTTTTTCCACTCTTCAAGAACTCGTTCTTTGTCATCAGGATGCAAGGCTTTTGTCCAGCCATCTCCCAGGGATTCATTTGCCGTCAATCCTGAAATTTCACACCACTGTTCATTTACATAGGAAAAATTTCCATCCGTATCCGCATAAAATATTCCTACGGGCAGGATGTTTGTAATGGTGCGATAGCGTCTCTCCTTTTCTTCAAGGGCGTCTTTTTCCTGTTTGTATTCGGAAAGCAGCGCTGTTAATTTTGCGCACTGCGCCCGCAGTGATTCGATTTCTTTTTCAGGAGCCGGGGTATCCGGAGAGGTTTGTTGAATAGACATGGTTTTTTAATAAAAAAGTATGTTCATTGTGGACAGTAATATTATTTTGCATGTGGGCCGATATTTGAAAAAAAACAAGTTATCCAAGAATCATCCATTTGTGGATTATTTGTAAAAGAGTATTTTTTTTCATTGGTTTTGTAATACAATCATCCATCCCGTGCTCCAGACATTTTTCACGAATGCCCTTCAATGCGTGTGCGGTAAGAGCAATTATCGGAATGTGTGTTAAACCCTGATTTTGTTCCCGGATCCTGATTTCTTTTGCAGCGGAAAACCCGTCCAGTTCCGGCATTTCTATATCCATCAGGATTAAATCATAATGAATTTTTTGCAGCGCTTCAACGGCAAGTTTGCCGTTTGCCGCGATATCAACAGCATAACCCGCTTTTTCCAGGATTGTTTTTGCGAGATACTGGTTATCGGTATTATCTTCCACCAGAAGCAGTTTGACGTGCGATTTTTCAAAATGCGGTGTTTTTTTCGGATCGGAAGAAAAATATTTCGTGTTCTCCCTATTTTTTGGCACGTGAAATGGCACGGTAAAGTGAAAACATGATCCTTTGTCTTTTTCACTTTCAATCCATATCTTTCCCCCCATCATTTCAACAAGTGACTTTGATATGCTTAAGCCCAAACCCGTGCCGCCGTATTTTCGGGTAATGGAAGTATCCGCTTGCGAGAATTTTTCAAAAAGGTTTTTTTGATGTGTTTTTGAAATGCCAATGCCGGTATCGGAAACCATAAAGTGAACTTCAAAAACATGTCCGGGTGAACAACAATCATGGTTAGTATGCGGTTTAATAGAGAGCAAAACAGAACCTTTTTCGGTGAATTTTATCGCGTTGTCAATCAGATTCATGAGAATCTGGCGTAAACGGTTCGGGTCTCCTATGAGGATGTCCGGCAGGCAATTGTTTTCTATGGCGTATGTTAAGGTTATTCCTTTTGCGACAGCGCGGAATTTCATTGTTTCAATAATATTTTCAATAATTTTTTTGGGAGAAAAATGGATGAAGTCTATTTCCATAAACCCGGATTCAATCTTGGAAAGGTCCAGAATATCATTTATAAGCATAAGGAGAGAATCAGAAGACGATTTTATTGTTGTCAAATAACGGCGTTGTTCCTCGGTTAATTCTGTGTCCAATGCCAGTTCTGTCATTCCTATTATTGCATTCATAGGGGTGCGGATTTCATGGCTCATGCGTGCTAAAAATTCGCTTTTCGCGATAGTTGCCGATTCTGCCGCCTCCTTTGCTTTCTGCAGTTCCTCTTCTGCATGTTTTCTTAAGGTAATATCTTCGGCAATAGAAGAGAAATAAATTATTTCTCCCGATTGGTTTTTAATAGGAGAGATAGATGTGGAAATCCAGTATAGTTCGCCATTCTTTTTCTTATTACAGAGATCTCCCATCCAGACATTTCCTGAAGTAATTGCTTTCCATAGGTCTTTATATACTTCCGGAGAAGTAAGACCTGATTTCAGTATCCGGGTATGTTTTCCGGATATTTCCGCAGAGGAATAGCCGGTGAGTTGCAGGAATTTATGATTGGTATATTCTATTATTCCTGAAGGATTGGTAAGAAATATTGCTGCGGAGCTTTGATTCATTGCATGTGATAATGTTCTGAATCGGGTAGTGACATCCCTCACTATGGCAGTAAACGTGTATTGGTTTCCGTTTCTTGTTTCACTTATTGCCAGATCGATAGGGAAAAGAGTTCCGTCTTTACGTTTTCCCGTAAATTCCCCTCCGGTGGCGAGTACTTTTTTAATGCCTGTTTTTAAGTAATGTGCCAGATATTCATCGTGTTTGCTTCTGTAAGGTTCCGGCATTAAAATGTTGATATTCTTGCCAATAACTTCTTTTTTTTGATATCCGAACAGTTTTTCAGAGGCTTTATTAAATATTTCAATGGTTCCGTGATGATTAATGACAATAATCCCATCAGCCGCACTATCAATAATGGCAACCATTTTCGAGGGGTTTTTTTCAATTTCTTCTGGAGTCATTTTCCGGTAATATGAAAAAAATTGGTATCTATTCAGCGAGATTTACCATATTCCCCCTTAATAAAGGGGGTTAGGGGGTTGTCTTACATTTTAATATTTTATTACAACCCCCTGAGTCCCCCTTTTTTAAGGGGGATTCAGTGTGGGTAGGGTGGATAAAGGCGCTGGTTTTTGCGCCGTATCCACCAACGATTATCGCATGAATGGTGGATTCGCTCCGATTAATCCACCCTTATAAGTCTGTACGTTTTATTAAAACATGGCAGAAGTTACAAAAAATCGGGAATGCTCCCTTTGCGACGTTTATTTTCCTTTATTAAAAGGAAAAATTTTTGAATCAAAAATATTTTATAATTGTGTGTGAAAAAACACAAGAAGTGTTTCCATTCAGAATATATACGGTAATCGCTAACCGGGAACGTACCCGTTCCAAACTCATTTTCCGTATGCCGGCAAAAGTGTTTCCGGGATATTGTTTAATGTCTGGGATTCCCGGTCTTTTTTTGAGAGAATCGGCGCGGTGACCTGCCACGATATGTTTATTGAAGGGTCCGACCAGAGTATTCCAAAATCATCATTGGGATAGTAAATGTCTGTGCATTTATAAATGACATCTGCCGTCTCACTTAACACCCGAAAACCATGAGCGAATCCTTCCGGGATATATAACTGATGTTTGTTTTCAGAAGATAACCTGACTCCAACCCATTTCCCAAAAGAAGGCGATCCTCGCCGGATATCTACCGCGACATCAAAAATTTCTCCCGAGACGACATAAACGAGTTTCCCCTGCGGGTGCGAGAGTTGATAGTGCAGACCCCGTATCGTATTTTTTACTGAATGGGAGTGGTTGTCCTGTACAAATTGTCCGGGAATTCCCCCTTCCATATATTTTTTTTGATGAAAGGTTTCCAGAAAGAAACCACGTTCATCCCTGAAAACGTGTGGCTTGATGAGCACAACTTCAGGCAGGGCGGTTTTTATGAATTCACAGGCCATACTCTTTTATTTCCTCTTCATTAATAACCGCCATTATGTAACGGCCATAATCGTTTTTTAGCATATCTAGGGCAAGCTCTTTTAATTGTGTCCGGTTAATATATCCTAAACGATATGCGATTTCTTCGATACAGGCGATTTTTATTCCCTGCCGTTCCTGTATTGCCTGTACGAAGCTGGATGCCTGCTGAAGAGATTCATGTGTCCCGGTGTCAAGCCATGCGAAACCTCTCCCTAATAATTCTACGCAAAGATCGCCTCTTTTTAAATACGTGATATTTACGTCCGTAATTTCCAGCTCGCCCCTGGCAGAAGGTTTCAGGTTTTCCGCAATGTTTATCACATCATTGTCATAGAAATAAATGCCGGGAATGGCGTATTTTGATTTCGGTTTGTTTGGTTTTTCTTCAATACTGATCACCTTTCCACTCTGGTCGAATTCCACGACGCCGTATCGTTCTGGGTCCTGAACATGATATCCAAAGATTAGACCGCCGCGCTTAATTTGTGTCGCTTTTCGTAATATTTCACAAAGGCCGTGTCCGTAAAAAATATTATCTCCGAGGATAAGGACTACCGGGTCTTTGCCGATAAAGGATTTTCCGATAATAAAGGCCTGGGCCAAACCTTCCGGGAAGGGCTGTTCCGCGTAACAGATTGAAATGTTCAAATGCGAACCGTTTCCGAGCAATTCTTTAAATTGCGGCAGATCCCGTGGTGTAGAGATGATGAGTATTTCTTTTATCCCCGCCAGCATGAGCACCGACAAGGGATAATAAATCATGGGTTTATCAAAAACGGGCAAAAGCTGTTTGCTTACTGCCTTTGTGATGGGATAAAGCCGGGTGCCTGAACCGCCGGCCAGGATTATGCCTTTCATAGGAGAGTTTCTTTTTAATAGGTTATCGTCTTGTAAATGTTAAATGTGGATCCTGTTTTTATCCTTTGAATTCAAACGCAAGAAGGCTGACATCGTCTTTTAAAGGAGTATTGTTTCCAAATTGTAACAGGGAATTCATTACTTCATCAAGCATTTTATCTACAGGCAAATCTTTTGTGTCATGTAGCAATAAGTGAAAATTTTTCTCGCCGTATATTTCTTCTCTGGCATTTTGGAATTCGGTCACTCCGTCTGTATACATAATAACACGGTCTCCTGTGTGTAATTTTTTTTGTTCTTCTTCAAAGGAAACAATTCCATTCATTCCTATAATAGTTCCGCCTTTTTCCATACGCTCTATATATCCGTCAGGATGCAAAATCAAAGGAGGCGGATGTCCGGCGTTACAGTAAGTAACAGAAGATTCTTTTGAATTAACGACAAGGTAACTGATGCTGAAATATTTGTTGAATCTTTCCATGGGATATTCTTTATCCAGCGCTTCAAGTACGTTTTTCGGGGAAATGGAAGCAGTCGGTTGTTCTATTGAAGAGGAAAGAGATTGCTTTGTTATCAATCCTGTTTTAGTTTGAAGGGATTGATAAACGGCCAGCGATACCATGGCCGCAGGAACACCGTGTCCGCTCACATCCAGCATATAAACTATGCACTCATTTGTGTTGGGCTCTAAGATATTAATTAATTCCCTGTTGTCAGCATCGTCATCGACGATCAGAATTTTTTCCTTCATAGTTGCAGAAGATTTTTACATGTAAAAATTGAATTAAAAACAAAAGACGTTTTTAAAGAATACGAACGTGGAAGAATAAGAATTATAGCTAAAACTGAACCATATTTTACAAAAAAGTAAAAAATTTAATAAATTAGATTATTGTGTGGAAATATTATGGAAATAAAAGAAAATATTATATACCGCTGGCGATAGTAATTAAAAAAAGTTCATATTTATCGGGAAAATGGCATGACCAAAAGAAAAGCGTATGGTTTTAAATACCCCAATTCTGTAAAAAATACCACAATATGGTATAAAAGCCATAATTAGTAGGAGCATGAATTTAGGGAAGAAGAGAAGCAATACTTTGGAATATGAGGTGTTAGTGGAGCAATAAAAAACCATGAATACTCTTTTGATACACAAAGGATTCTGTTAAGATTGAAGTCAATGGAAATAGTATATATTGCTTTAGGCGCTAATTTGGGCGATAGAGAGAAAAACATGAGGAATGCTCACGGGCATATAATGAGACTTGAAGGGATTCAGCCGGGAAAGATTTCGAAGTTTTATGAAACGGCCCCTTTCGGAGGGCCGGCGCAGCCGATGTTTTTAAATGCGGCGCTTGAGATAAAAACATCGATGAGCCCCCATCAATTGCTGGAAGAACTTCAACGGATTGAACTGCATATGGGGAGGATACGCAAGGAAAAATGGGGGCCGAGAACCATTGATCTTGATATTGTGTTTTTTGGCGACAGAATTGTGGAAGATGCGCAATTAAAGATCCCTCATCCGTTGATGCATGAAAGGATGTTTGTTCTGGAACCTCTTGCTGAAATCGCGCCGAATGCGGCTCATCCCGTTTTGAAAAAAACGGTATTTCAAATGTATCAGGAACTCAAAACGTTTCATCAATAAGGATTGCAAAAGTAAATGTTTTCACGGCTGGACAAATATATTTTAAAAGCATTTTTCCCGACGTTTTTTTTGTGTCTCCTCATTATTTCCGGCACATATGTTATTATTGATCTTCTTCAAAAGCTTGAAGAATTTCTGGAAATGGGGTTAAACGCCTTTGGGCTGGCATTCCGTTACTATGCATACCTTTTTCCGGTCATAATCACGCAGTTTTTCCCTGCGATTACGTTAGTCGCAGTGGGCATTGTTCTGGTCAGGATGTCCCGGAATCGGGAGATATTGGCGATGCAGGTTGCAGGTATTTCAATGTACAGGATACTGTTGCCTCTTTTTATTGTCACGGTGTTTATGGCGTTTGCCTCGTTTGGGGACCAGGAATGGATTGTTCCGCGGGTGGCGGAAAAACTGGAAACTATGCAGCAGAATACCTTTGATAGTGATGTTCAACGGAATCTGCTGGTACATGATAGTGATAATAATGCATTGATCCGTATATGGAAATATAATAATAAAATGCAGAAAATGGATTCTGTATTCATTCTTTCACGGTATGAAAATGGCAGGAAAAAATTTACTATTAATGCGAAAAAGGGGGAATGGATTGGAGATAACAAGTGGTTGTTGAGCGAAATTATACAGCATAATTATGATGAGCAGGGGAGATGGGTCGCTCCGGTTCACCAATTGGAACGTTTGGAGTTTGAATCTTCTGTGACTCCTTTAGAACTTGGGAAGAAAAAATTGGATGCCAGCCTGTTAAACTTTGAACAGTTAAAGGAATTATGCGAAAAGGAACCTGATAATCCGAAGAATAAGGTGTTGTTTCATTCGAGGATTGCCTATACACTCACGCATTTTGTCCTGCTTCTTCTGGGGGTGCCTCTGGTGGTCGGTTTTGAAAGAATGAGTAAAAATATTTTTTTGCGGGTAGGCTTATGTATTCTTGCCTGCGGGGTGTTTTATTCTTTATCGTTTCTCTGTTCCAATCTTGGCAATACCGGAATGGTTCATCCTATATTAGCGGCCTGGCTGCCGATAATAATTTTCGGGTCGGTGGGGATATTATTTTTTGATATGATGAATGCGTAGCTTTATAAATAATTACGTGCATGCGTTTTTGGATGTATTTTATCCGAGAATATGCCTGCATTGCCGTGGAAATATAAATTATTCCCGCGAACAGTATATTTGCGGTGCATGCAGGGAAAATATCGCATTCATCAATGAGAATTATTGCTCCCGCTGTGGAAGTATTTCAGGGCCGTATTCTGTTTCGTTTGATGAAAAGGGATGCGGTTTCTGCCGGACACAGCATTTTTACCACGATTCATTAACGGCAATTGCTCATTATGACGGTGCGATTAAGGTTTTAGTGCATAAATATAAGTATGAAAAGCAGCGGTTTTTATACAAGGCGGTAAATGATGTATTGCTGGCAAACAGGAAACTTAACGAACGTATTCAGGAAGTGGATATCATTATACCCGTCCCCCTTTATTGGAGGAAAAAATTACAAAGAGGCTTTAATCAATCAGAACTGATTGCGCGGGAAATTCACCGGGTTTTTTCGAAACCTTTGTCGGTAAATAACCTTATACGAATAAAAAATACTGCGTCGCAAACAAGATTATCAAAAACAAAAAGATATGCGAATATTCAAAAGGCATTTTTTGTTAAAAACCCGGCAATCATAAAAGGGAAAAGAGTATTGTTAGTGGACGATGTTTTGACCACGGGATTAACAATGCAGGAATGCGCAAAAAAATTGAAAGAAGGGGGAGTTAAATCAGTTCATTTGCTGGTTTTAGCAATTGCAGACTATAAGAGCTAGGTACGCTGTTTAATTTCCTTGACTGAAGGTGTTATATAAGTAAAATAAAAAGATTTAGAGACATTATTTTTATTTAAAGAAAGGATTTTGTAGGTTGGATAATATAACAGTAGTTGCCAGGCATTTGGATATTACTGAAGCAATTAAAAATTATGCCTTGCAAAAAGCAGAAAAAATAAAAAAATTCTTTGAGTGGATTTTGCATGTACAGGTAACATTGGATATCGGAGGAGATAGCAGCCATCTGGTAGAAATGGTTGTTTCTGTTTCAAGGGGACCCACGATTGTAGCAGAGGCGGCAGATGCAGATATGTACCGCTCAATAGATATGGTTGTGGATAAAGTGATTGCCCAATTGAAAAAACACAAGGGGAAAATAGAATCTAAAACCGTTCGCAAAAAAAAACGTTTTGAAGGAGAGACAGAGGAATCTGAACGCAAATAAGGGGCGTAAACAGGATAATTATTGGAGGTGTAGAATTGATGAAGTTAACCGATTTTATTGTGTCTGCGGCGATTATAACCGATGTAAAAGCCACTGAAAAAGAAGCTGTCATCAGAGAGATGGTGTGCGCTCTCCGGGACGCAAAAAAGCTCAGTGATGCGGATGTTGGAAAAGTTATGGAAGCCCTTATGAAAAGGGAAGAATTGGGAAGCACAGGCATAGGCAAGGGAGTGGCCGTGCCCCATACAAAGCATGAAAGTATTAAAAATGTTATAGGTTCTGTTGCCCGTTCCCAAAAAGGGGTAGATTTTAATGCATTGGACGGCGAACCTGTGTATTTGTTTTTTCTGCTCCTTTCCCCGCTTGATTCCACAGGGACACATCTTGCCGCTTTGGAAAAAATATCTACTGCCATCAGAGATAATGATTTCCGTCGCTTTATGCGTGAGGCAGCAGATAAAGAGGGCATGATAGATACATTGAAAGAAGTTGACGGTATTCAGGTGTAACATCAGCAAATTTGTAGAGAATGTAAACATGGATTTTTTTGTTGTAAATTCAAAATTATCTGAGCGAAACGTAAAGATTTCGAATTCAAATGGCCTGCACGCACGGCCGGCAACCAAATTTTCTGAAATTGCCAATAAATATGATTCCGAAATACGCGTGGAAGCGAAGGGCAAAAATGTAGATGGGAAAAGCATAATCGAGCTTTTAACACTTGGCGCGGAGAATGGCACGGAGATAAAAATCAGTGCGAAGGGAGTCGATTCTGCGGAAGCGCTGGATGCTCTGGAAGAATTGGTGAAGAGCAAGTTTGAAGAGGAGTTTATGGAAATCCGGAAGGGAATTGCCGTTTCCCCGGGGGTAGTGATTCGTCAGGCTTTTCTGTTTGAGAGCGAAGGTTTCCGGATACCACGCCATGTCATAAAAAATAATGAAGTTGAACAAGAAGTTTACAGGCTTGAAAGGGCAATCGAAGCGTCGAAAAAAGAAATACGGGATTTGGAGATAAAGGTATCCGATAATTTGGGTTCTGAAATAGGGGCGATCTTTGGCACGCACAGAATGGTTTTGCAGGATGTGCGGTTAAAAAGTGAAATTATAGAACGTATACGGAAAACCAACTTTACACCGGAATTTGCCGTTTCTCTTGCCTTGCGCGTTTATATCAGAAAATTTCAGGATGTTAAGGATTCATACCTGGCGGAAAGGGTAACGGACATCTTTGATGTTGAACGCCGTCTTTTAAGAAATCTGTTGGGTGAAAAGAGAGAAGAGCTGAAAAATCTCGCGGAAGAAGTCGTTTTGGTGGCGCATGACCTTACTCCTTCCCAAACAGCAATGCTCGATACGGAAAAAGTGAAAGGTTTTGCCACTGATGGCGGCGGGAGGACTTCTCATACGGCGATAGTTGCCCGCGCATTAGGGATTCCTGCGGTTGTGGGGCTTGGTACGGTTACCTCTGACGTCTTTGGAGGAGATATTGTAATTGTTGATGGAAACCGGGGGCTGGTAATTGTTCGGCCTGATGCGGAAACATTGGCAACGTACCAGAATAAAGTAAAGAGCATACATGTTTTTGAAAGAAAACTGGCAACGGAACTGAAAGGTCAACCCTCGACTACGGCGGATGGAAAGCATATTTCCATCTTCGGCAATATTGAATTTCCGAGGGAGATAGGCATAAATGTTGATTATGGCGCTGAAGGGATAGGCCTGTACAGAACGGAGTTTCTCTATTTAAATTCTCCTACGCCTCCGACAGAAGAGCAGCATTTGGAGGCATATACTACCGTTGTGCGGGAGTTAAAAGGAAAACCCGTTATTATAAGGACGCTTGATTTGGGCGCTGATAAGTTGCCATATCTGGAGCATAGAAAAGAGGGAAATCCTTTTCTCGGATGCCGTTCAATACGGTATTGTTTTGAAAACCCTTCCATATTTAAGGTTCAGCTCAGGGCCTTATTGAGGGCGTCTGCACTTGGAAAGGTGAAAATACTGTTTCCGTTAATTTCCTCCATTCAGGAACTGAGACGGGCAAAACAGATGGTGTATGAGACAATGGAGGATCTGGATAAAGAAAAAATTTCCTTTGATAAAGATGTTAAAATAGGATCTATGCTGGAAGTTCCCTCTTCTATTATGATTTCAGACATGCTGGCAAAGGAGTGTGATTTTTTCAGCATAGGCACGAATGATCTTATTCAATATTCTCTGGCAGTAGATAGGAATAATGAACGGGTGGCCTATTTATATTGTCCCGTTCATCCGGCTATTTTGAGATTTCTGAAGATGGCGATAAAAGCCGCGCAGGAACATAATATTTCCATTGGGATTTGCGGAGAGATGGGTGGGGAACTGGAATATACTATTCCTCTTATAGGATTGGGATTAAAAGAGTTTAGTGTTGCTCCGGCAACAATTATACCTGAAATGAAAAAGATTATCAGGTCCGTTACATTTGATGAAGCAAAAGAAGTTGCAGAAACAATTTTCAAATTTGATAATCCGGAAAAAACGAAAAATTATCTCAGCAATTTTGTTAGTAAGATTTTGCCGGAAGTGTTTTAGATAAAATATTTTATGCTGAAAAAGCTTTTTTTGGTATTATAAAGGTTGGTTCGCCATAGTAGAAAAGATACGAATTCGGTTTTCCAAATCAGGGGATATTCGGTTTATTTCTCATAACGATTTAATGAGAACCATCGAACGGACAATAAGAAGGGCAAATATGCCTATTGCAATGTCCAAAGGGTTTAATCCTCACCCAAAAATATCCATGCCGTTGGCGCTTGGCGTTGGCATCTGCGGAGAAGAGGAAGTTTTAGAACTGGAGTTGTTTCGCCATGAACCGTTGGATTTGCTTGTGGAGCGGTTTCGCAGGCAATTGCCGGAAGGGATTAATATTATTTCCGCCCGGCCAATATCGCCTTCAGAAAAAGGCGCCGTTCATGATGTCACATACAAGATTATTTTTAAAAATAAAAGCCTTTTGCAAACGTTAAGGATAGAAGATTTTTGGAAAGAAGATTCTATTGTTATAAAACGTGTAAAAAAGACGGGGCAAAAATCCGTTGATATCCGATCTTCTGTTGGAAAGATTTGGAAAGATGACAATGCCCTGTTTTTGACTTTCAGATTGACGCCGGAAGGTATGCCACGGCCGGAAGAGGTGGTTGATGCCCTTGGCGTTGATCCGAAGAAAGAGCTCTTTGAAATTGTTAGGACGGAAGTGAACTTAACTTCTGTGTAAATATATGGAAAACATGAAGAAAAAGAAGATGCTTATAAACGCGATCGAACCCGAGGAGTGTCGTATTGCGATATTAGAAAACAATATTCTGGAAGAATTGTATATTGAAAGAACTTCCCGGGAACAAATTGCGGGGAATATTTATAAGGGAAGGGTCGTTAATATAGAACCAAGCCTGGAAGCGGCATTTGTTGATATCGGACTCAAAAAAAACGGATTTCTTCATGTTTCTGATATTTTGGTTCCCGGAGAAAGCAAGGGACAGGGAGAAGAAACAGAACCCGTGGTAAAACAGTATAAAATCCGCGACGTATTGCAGCAGGGAAAAGAAATACTGGTGCAGGTAACAAAAGAAAGCATAGGGGCAAAAGGCCCCAGCCTGACTACTTACATAAGTTTGCCGGGCAGATATTTGGTATTAATGCCGGAAGTAAAGCGTTACGGGGTTTCTAAAAAAATAACGGCGGAAGATGAACGTCAGAGACTGAAAAAAATCCTTGAAAGTTTAAATCCTCCGAAGAATATCGGTTTTATCGTTCGGACTGCCGGTATACAGCAAACAAAAAAAGAACTCCAGAAAGATTTCCATTATCTGTTGAGGCTATGGAAGAATATATATAAAAAGTCAAAAGACATTGATACCCTTGGTGTGATATATCAGGAAAGCGACCTGGTGATTCGTGTTATTCGTGATATATTTAGTCAGGATATAGATGAGATTATCGTGGACTCGGAATCTGTTTATAAGAGAACCAGAGAGTTTCTGCGAATAATAATGCCGAAATATGAAAAACATCTGAAGTTTTACGATAAAGAAAAACCATTATTTCATAATTATGGCATAGAAGAAGAAATTGAAGGGATAAATTCCAGAAAAATTCCGTTGCCGCACGGCGGCTCAATCATTCTTGAGCAAACAGAAGCATTGGTTGCGATTGATGTAAACAGCGGGAAATATAAAGGAAAATGCGACCCTGAAGATACGGCGTTTAGGACGAATGTCATTGCGGCAAAAGAAATTGCGCGCCAGATAAGGTTGAGAGATTTAGGGGGCGTAATTGTCATTGATTTTATCGATATGCGGGAGGAAAAGCATATCCAGGCGGTTGAAAAAGCGCTGGCGGATTCATTGAAAAGCCACCGGGCAAAAACAAAGATGTTGAAAATGTCGAAATTTGGCACAATTGAGCTCACCCGTCAAAGAGTTCGGCCAAGTCTTCGGGATGTTTTGTTTGAAGAATGTAAATTTTGTCGTGGAACAGGATACGCAAAAACGGTAGAATCGCTCTGTTTAAATATTATGAGAGACGTAAAATTTGCTTTACATCTGCCGCAAATAGCAAGGATTGAAATAATCTCAAATAATGAAGTTGTCAATTATTTGCAGAATCAGAAAAGGAAACAGATGGCAGAGATAGAAGAAACGTATAATAAAAAAATAATTATTTTTAATGATACTAATAATGAATATGGTAAAATAGAAATCCGTTATTTTGATAATAAAGGCGAACCCGTTGTAATATAGTTTTATTTAGTCAGAAGGTAAGAAGGAGAAAGAAAAAGATGTATGCCATTATAAGTGACAGGGGTAAACAATATAAGGTGAAAGCCGGAGAACAGCTTTGTATTGATTTAAAGGCAGATGCCAAAGTGGGAGATACTCTGGAGTTTGATAAGGTATTGGTTTGTTCCGACGAAGCGGGAAATATCTCTTTTGGAAGCAATGCGAACGCAAAGGTTGTTACAGAAGTAAAAGGGGTAATAAAAAGCAAAAAGTGCATAACGATAAAGTTTAGAAGAAGAAAAAAATCCATGAGGACCCGTGGACATCGCGAAAAATACACAAAAATTAAAGTAAAAGAGATAATTGTAAGTTAAAGATCATTAAGTAGATAGTACAGATATTATTTTGAGAGGAGAAGAAAATGGCACATAAAAAAGGACAAGGTTCTTCCAAAAACGGCAGGGACAGTAATCCCCAAATGAGGGGCGTGAAAAAATTTGGCGGCGAATTTGTGGGAACAGGCGCAATCCTTGTTCGACAATGCGGCACAAAATTCAAACCGGGGAAAAATGTAGGATTGGGCAGGGATTATACGATTTATTCCATGATAGACGGTGTGGTAAAATTTGATACCGGACGCCGTGTAAGTGTTTATCCTGCATCTAATTAAATAAATAAAAAGCGGATATTCCGTTAGATGATAAGAATTAAATTTATTTGATTTTTAATGTATATCTTAGGTGTATATCGTGGCAAAGAAAGAATAATTAAGAACTTTAAATTACTTGTTCTTTTAGCTTAACCGAAGCATTAAGGCTTATGAATGTTAAGACAAGAACTTTCTGAAAAAGTAAATTATTTCCTACAAAAAGTTAAGTATATATCTGGAGGTATTGTCTTATTTATAAGTGCTCTGCTAAAAGCAAATGTGCCGGACATACCTTTCATATCTTTTTTCGTCAATATTTGTCAACATAATGCGTGGTGGATTATTATCTCCTTTACTTGCGTTGGGGGATTGTCACAACTATTAAACAATCGTATAGGTTCTCCGGATATTTGGAGGATAGTGCAGCATATTCTTGATCAGTACCGAGAAGAGGTTTTTGGCAAAGATGAAAGTACGAGAAAAGATGCGGAGCATTTTCATCGTATAACGCTTTTTAAACACTGTAAGTGGCGTTGGGCATTAATAAGATGGCCTTGTTCTGGATGGCTAATACCGGCTGCACGATCTGGTTCAAGAACTAAAACAAAAATTCAATGTTTTCTTGCGTCAAAGGAACATCCTGACGAAGCCGAAGGTGTTGCAGGGCAAACATGGGCACGTAATCGCGAAGTAAAAGTTTTTAATTTACCAGATTTGAGTGTAAACAGTGCACCAGAAGATAATATTATAGAATATGCGAAGAAGGCATTTGTATCGAAAGAAT
This sequence comes from Planctomycetota bacterium, assembly GCA_016873165.1. GTDB lineage: Bacteria > Planctomycetota > Brocadiia > Brocadiales > Brocadiaceae > Kuenenia. The sequence goes on from VGXV01000010.1 coordinate 27,474, forward strand.
GGATATCTAATCGAATGAAAAGGAACAGGAGAGGATTACAATGTCGCTCGTTACTTGGCATTTGTATTGAGGTAAAAGGTATTCCGTGGGGTGCTTTGGTAATAGATAGTCGAAATCCAGAACCATCTCAGCTTAAAAAGATAAGAAGTTCTAAATTAAAAGCGTATGAGAGTATTTTAAGCAGGCTTCTTGAAAGGTTATAAATTAAGAGGAGAGAAGAGGGGATATAACAATGTGGTTTCCCGTAAATCCTAAAAACGTTGAAGAATTAACGCAGCGTCTACCGACAGAAGGCTCTAAAGTTAAAGTTGAATTTATGGTGTCATCATATGATATACCAGAGGCAGTTCGCGGTTTTTATAGTGAAGAAAAGGATCGATTTATTATTGAATTTAAATATATTGGTAATGAACCAGCTAAACCGCAACTTCAAGATGATTATGTCACATTTATGGTGGGTAAAAATAGTGGCCGGTTATATGGAATTGAAATTGACGTGAAAACTTTAGGTGTAGAAGAGGTTGAGTTACGAATGCAAATAAGCAAAATAAAAGATGAAGTCAGAAAAACACTCGACAACCTCATACAGAAACCAATAAATAGGCTTAGGCAGGATAATTATCGACTCACCCAGAAGGCTTTATCTGAAATAGAAGATAAGCTTTACTCTCCTTTGTCAGAGCGCGGCGTAGTTACATCCAAAAAATAACCGGCGAAAAGATCATCTACCAGATGCGAAATGGGAGTAAGGATTTATAAAAATAATTACGAGCAAAGAAGTTTTTACAGAAGAATAATCGCGTATAAGTATATCATACTTATCTTTATTGGATAATTATATTCTTAAGATAAACATTTTTAATAAATAACGTAACTTATTTCTTTTCCCTTGCAAGCATGTAGAGAAACTGCTGGGCATATCCGGCATATTTCCCAAAATAATTCCTGCCAAATGCGTGTAATTCTCCATTTGATATCGTCTTGTTTTTGAAATACAGTTCCTGGAGAATTTTTTTTATCCAGGTGTCAATCGGAAATGCCTCTGAAAATCCAAGAGAAAATAAGAGAACGCAGTCTGCTATCTTGCTTCCTACGCCGGGAAGTTGCGTTAGGGCTTTTTTTGCCTCAGGATAGGGAAGTTTATTTAAAAAACTGAGAAAGCTATGGTCAACGGTATCGTTTACCGCTTTAATGTGTTTCGCACGAAAACCTGTCTTTGCCATTACAATTCGTTTGTAATTATTCAATTGCCCTGGACCAGGGAAAATGTGCCATTCGAGGCCATGCAGTTTCACTTTTTCCCCGAAATATTCTGAGAGGTTTTCAAGGTTAAGTTGTATCTTTGGAATGTTTGCCGCGGCAGAGCATATGAAAGATATCAAACATTCCCATGGATCCTGCCGTACGATACGTAAACCATGGAATTTTTTTATGGCGCGAGTCATATGTGAGTCTTTATCTATGTGCGCGATGATATCATCATACGGTTCATCAAGGGCAAAAAAATCAATCAGGAATCTTTTGTCGGCGCCGTGATATTCTAAGGTTTCTGGTGAGGATTGTCTGACTTTTAAAATACGGTTTTTTACGATAACATAAAACCATGCGTCGATTTTTTTCACCCTGAATAACTGGCCGCACAGGAGGGTATGACAGAGATTAAAATCTTTTACCAATAGCTTTGGCAAGGTTTTCGATGAATAAAAAGACATGAAAAATCAAACCCGGACATTTATGACACTTCTTTTACAAAGTGTACCAAATAAGTCGGTTTTTACTCAAAGAAATCTTTTGTTACAGTTTTCACCCGTTATTTCTTTTTTAGCTCAATCGTAAATTCTAACTCTTCCCCGCTTTCGTATTGTATAGTTGTTTTATATTTCTTATATCCCTTTTTATTTGCAGTGAGTTTATATGTGTCTGTGGCTAATTCCGAAAATGAGAAAAACCCCTCATTATCCGAAGTGGTTTCTGTTTTTGCGCCAGTTGATGTCGCCTTCAATGTTATTTTCACCGATTCGAGCAGATTGCCGGTTTTTTTGTTTGTTACCGTGCCATAAATGCTTCTGTTTTCCGCTGGAGTGGCAATTGGCGTTGGTTCTGTAGTTGTTGATGGTGTTACGACGGGAGTTACAGTGAGTGTTGGTGTTGGAGCAGGAGATGTTGTTGGCGAGGGTGAAGGTGTAAGGGAAGATACGGGGGTCGTGCCGGGCGTTTGGGAAGGTAAAGGGGTTTCGTCAGAGCCGATTCCCGGAGTTGATGAAAGGCCGTGATCAAGCAAAGAGATAAACACGTCGCTGTCTCCGCATTGGAATGAAGTTTCATAAGCGTCCTCCGAAAGAGGAAAGTCTGAGGAAGAGGTATAACCGGCAACATACACGTTTCCTTCGTTGTCAAATACCAGAGAATACCCCCGGTCTTCTTTGCTTCCGCCTAAAAATGTGGAACTGTTTAATTTCTTCAAAGTATCCCTTAGTTTCGATACAAAGACGTCTCCCCTTGCCGTATCTTCTTCGTTACCGGCGTCATTATAAGAGCTGTCGTAGCACGTATTTGTTGTGGGAAAGTCGGAGGATTCGGAATATCCTGTTATGTATATTTTATTTTCCTGATCAATGGCAATATGATAACTGCGTTCCGACCGGGAACCTCCGAGAAATGTTGAAGCGCTGAGCGTTTCCAGGTTTCCGTCCAGCCTGGATACAAAGACGTCCGATTCTCCCTGTATTTCCGGCTGGTACGAGTCGCTCATTGTGGGGAAATCAGAGGAATCCGTCCATCCGGTAACGTAAATATTGCCCTCCGGATTGATGGTGATGGAATCTCCGTATTGCAGAACATATTCGTTGCCGGACCCGCCAAAATAGGTTGAGGCAAGCAATCCGCTCAAGTCTCCTTGCAGTTTTGCGATAAATGCGTCAGAACCGCCGTTGTGAGAAGTATCGTATGCATCGGATGTTGTTGGCAAGTTCGTTGATTCCGTATATCCGGCGATATAGACATTTCCTTCCGGATCGATGGTAATGGAACCTCCATAATCATTGGATGATCCTCCCAGGTACGTTGAGGCGATAAGGCCTGATAAATCATTTTGAAACTTTGAAAGAAAGGTGTCATAGTCGCCACCGCGGAATTTTGAAGTATAGGTGTCAGTAGTGACGGGAAAATCTTCCGATGCCGTGTATCCTGTGGCAAAGATGTTTCCCTCCAAATCGATGTCAATGGAATACCCGATATCATCTTCAGAGCCGCCAAAATATGTGGAAGCTATCAGGCTTGATAAATTACTGCTCAGTTTTGAAACGAATGCGTCATAATTGCCCCCCGTGTAATCGGTGTTGTATGCATCTTTTGTTGTTGGAAAATCAGTGGAACCGGTGCGTCCTGAAACAAAAATAGTATCATCTGAATCTATTACCAGAGAAAATCCCAAATCACTGCCGCTTCCTCCCAGATAGGTGCTTGCGATAAGAGTGGTCAAGTCAGCGCTGAGTTTCGATATGAATACATCACTATTGCCTTGAACGGTTGTTTCATACGCGCCTGTGGTTGCCGGAAACTCAACTGATTCCGTATATCCGGCGACATATACTTCTCCAGTGGAATTGAGTGCGATAGCTCTCCCGTAGTCTGCCCCGGTTCCCCCTAAAAATGTCGATGCAAGGAGCGGATCTATGATAAGTTCCTTTGAACGGTCATATTTCTGAACATCAAAACCATAAATAAACGCTTGCCCTGATGCGGATGTGTGATAATTATTTTCATGCATCTTATATGCAATGGCAATATATTTCCTTTCTCCGTTTGTTTCCTGATAGGCGACAGGTTTCGTAAATATGACAGGTCCCAGTTCCGTATCCAATTCTAATTGTCCTGACGTATTTACGGATGCCGCTCTTGCGCCGTCAAACGTCATCTTGATAGCAGAGGTCTTTGCCCCGGGGTGTACACGATATATTTTTTCTATGGTTTTTCCATTGTTGTTAAGAGAGAGTTCTATTCCTTCGTAAATCTCTCCAAACGTAATGGAATCATAAGCAGGGATGTTGCTTTTCCACGAGGACTGGTTTTTTCCTCTGAAAAAATTAAACGTTGCGAATGAGCGCGCCTTTCCTTTAACAGAAGGTTTTTCGGCATTTATTATGTGCTCTTTTAATGCGATAGACTTTTTGTCGCCCTTAGACATGGCATAGACAATCTCCCCTTCTTTTGTCACAAAAACAGCGCCGAGCGGGTTTTTTGAATAAAATGCAATGCGATCGTTAACCTGTCCTTTGTTTTCAATAAAAGGAGTATGGAGATGTATTTCCTTTTGAGAAACAGGTTTTTGTGGAGTTTTCTCCGCAAAGGATTGTTCAATGAATAGAAAGGGAGTAAAAAATAGTATGAAGGAAAGAATTAATGACATGGTAAAGTTTTTAATGAAATTTCTTAAAAAGATATTTTTGATACTTAACTCTGGAGTTCTCTTTCAAAATACTTTTTTCCGTTTTCCTTAAAATCATCAAAGGAAGGAAATTCTTTATCTGAGACAGACATGAGCCTTGCAAGATCTTTCTTCCCAAGAATGTCTATATTTTCTAATATTATGACACTTCTAAAATTTATATTTTCATTCACAAATTTTAAGCAGGAAATCGTGGCAAGTTTTGCTCTGGAAGAACTATTTACACCCAATAGAAAAATTGGCTTTGGTCGGCTATTAAAACAATAATCGACTTCATATTCTTCGTGCTCTGGTACGGGATAATATTTCTTTATTGGTTTGTATTTCTGGAGTTCTGTTTCAATAAATTCTTCTAGCATTTCGAAAAAGAGGCTATGGATTACTTCTCTTTTATAAAGACGCATATTAGATATTTTGCCAATAACTTGTGCAAAATGCATTAAGGCTGGATACAATGAATCTATACTTGTATCTATGTATAGATTTCCATTTTCTTCTGAAACATGGTTTTCTTTTAGTATTCTATTAAATATTTTTTCTTTGTTTGGTGTATCAATATCAAAAGAATACGATAACCGCATCAAAGTCATACCTTGATCAGAAATTCTTACGTTGCGACCCTCACCGTCAGTCAATTCCAAAAATATATCAATCATATCCCCATCTTCATGATATATGGGAGCCAGAAGCTGATATATCTTAGGCCTTTTTTCCTGAAAGGAGACTCGATTATTAAATTGTATTTTTAATTCATCAAATAATTTCATTATTAAATAATTTCTTTTTAAAAATATGTCTAAAATGCTTGTATGCATCCGTAATATTAACAAAATTAAAGAAATATTTTAGAGCTTCTTTAAATGAAGCATATTCACTTGTTGAGACAATTAATTTTGGTTCAAAAAAACCATTGTTCAAGTCATCTGAGGTTGTTTTATGAATATGATATCCAAAGTGAGGATTTGGTTTTATAGGATCTTCGACAACTTGTCCGTGATTACCGTTAAATCTTAGAAGGATATTTTTTGGACCTTCTAAAGATTGATGGAGCAGACCTATTGAAAAATTTTCCTGAAAATCTATATGTATTCTCATAAAAACATAAAATTGATCATCCATATCTAAAGATTTTAATTTCATATCGTTTCTTTTGTGCTTTTTCTCAAGTTTCATTTCTTTTGTTGGAGGTTCAACGATGGCCTTGCGGCACTTGATTAAGGATTCAATATAGGCTTCTGTGTAATCCATAAATAAACTCTTAAACGACAGATATTATATGATACGTTTTAATTGTTCGGTTTAAATTTTATTCGAAAGAAAACGTTTGATATTGTTATTTTAGTAAAAAAAAGATATTCAGAATCAGCGACTATTTTAAGATTTTTTTCACGCGGTTACTTATAGACCTTAACTTTTTCCAAAAATATCATACTATGTGACACTATTTTCATTTAGTGGGCTTAGATTGATAAAATTGATAAAAAATGCCCGTTCGATACTCTTATGGTAAAAAAGATAACGAACTGGCACAACACAGAAGTGGTTAATGGTGAGAGTATAATAACAAGGCCAATTTTTAAGTCAATTGAAATTTTGTATGATAGCGGAATACCCCTTTTATGTTTTTATCATCATATGTTAGAATATGGCAATATGTATGAAAATATGTTTTTTTAATCATTAGAAAAGGAATTGATGCTTATGACCCGACCGATGTTTTATGAATTCAGGCCGGAAGGCCCGATTAAGGCTCCCACAGGAACAAGCCTCAACTGTGACAATTGGGATAGCGAGGCTGCATTACGTATGCTAATGAATAATCTGAACCCCGATGTTGCCGTTCAGCCGGAAGAGCTTATTGTGTATGGCGGAAATGGACGCGCCGCAAGGAACTGGAAGGAATATCAGAGAATTATTGCGGCATTGAAAACATTAAAAAAAGATGAAACGCTCTGCGTCCAGTCGGGGAAACCGGTGTACGTTGCAAAAACACACGAATGGGCGCCGAGGGTGATTATCGCAAATGCGAACCTTGTGCCCGGATGGGCAAATCAGGATGTATTTGATAATTATGATCGTATGGGGCTTACCATGTATGGCCAAATGACGGCGGGAAGCTGGATTTATATTGGGACGCAGGGGATTCTGCAGGGCACCTATGAAACCTTTGCGGCATTGGCAAAGAAGGCATTGAATACCGATTCTTTAAGGGGAAAGTTCGTACTTACCGCGGGTATGGGAGGCATGAGCGGCGCCCAGCCTCTTGCCGTGACAATGAATGACGGCGTTGTCCTTTGTGTGGAAGTGCGGAAGGAACGTATAGAGAAAAAAGTAAGGGAAGGGTATTGTGACAGGATAACAGAGAATCCGGATGAAGCGTTACAGTGGATATCTGACGCAAAATCCCGGCAAATACCTCTTTCTGTAGGATTGGTGGGGAATGCCGCCGCGGTTCATCCGGAACTGGTGAAACGTGGAATTACCCCGGATATTGTAACGGATCAGACCCCTGCCCATGATCTGATGTCTTACATGCCGGTGGGCGATGTGAAGGAATTGGAGAAATTGAGGGAGAGAAACAAACGCGTTTATAAGGAAAAGGTGTTTGATGCGATTATTGATCACATGAAGGCAATATTACAGATGCAGAGAAACGGGGCGACCTGCTTTGACTACGGCAACAATTTGCGTTCGCAGGCGGAGTTTGCAGGGGTATCCATGCGCGACCCAAACGGAAATTACTGGTATCCCGGATTTGTTCCTGCGTTTATTCGTCCGTTGTTCTGTGAGGGGAAAGGGCCGTTTCGCTGGGCTGCCCTGTCGGGAGACGCTGCGGATATTGAAAAAATAGATAAAGCAATTATTGATAATTTTCCCAAAGATGCCGCTCTTGTGCGATGGATACATCTTGCGAAACAAAAGGCGCCTCAAACAGGACTGCCCGCGAGAATTTGCTGGCTGGGATATGGTGAACGCGCAAAGATGGGACTCATTATTAATGATATGGTAAGGAAAGGCATTGTCAAGGCTCCGGTGGTCATAGGAAGGGATCACCTTGACTGCGGCTCTGTAGCTTCTCCTTACAGAGAAACGGAGGGCATGAAGGACGGGAGCGATGCGATTGCCGACTGGCCGTTATTGAATTTTGCTTTGAATGCGGTGAATGGTGCAAGCTGGGTAAGTTTTCATCATGGCGGCGGCGTGGGGATCGGAAATTCCCTTCACGCGGGAATGGTGATTGTTGCTGACGGAACCGCGGAGAAAGATAAGAGACTTGAAAGGGTATTAACGGCAGATCCCGGCATCGGAATTGCCCGGCATGTTGATGCCGGATACGAAGAAGCGGTCGGAATTGCGAAGGAAAAAGGGATAAAAATACCGGAATAGTTTTTTCTTGTTACTTTTTGGAGGGCAATCAAATGTCAGAGCTTGCTTCGAAAACATGTGTGCCATGCAAGGGGGGAATACCTCCTTTAAAGGGAAAAGAACTCAAGGAGTTGCAGAAGCATGTCAGCGGTTGGGATGTTATAGAAGAACATCATTTGTATAAATTGTTTAAATTTCCCAATTTCAGAACAGCGCTCGATTTTACGAACAAAGTGGGAGGGATTGCCGAAGAACAGGGACATCATCCCCAGATATGTTTAACGTGGGGAAAGGTAGAAATCAAAATTTTTACCCATAAAATCAATGGACTGACCGAAAGCGATTTTATTCTTGCCGCAAAGATAGATACCATCAAATAATAATATCTTGATTGTGTAGGAATTTTGATTCTATTTAAGCGGGTTTCGCGGTAGGGGGGATTAAGCGACAGCGAATCCGCCTGTCCCGTAAATATTATTGGTGGATTCAGCGTAAAAACAACGCCTTAATCCACCCTGCTAATAACTTGAACCAACTATTCAACCAACCAATTCAATACCTGAAAGGGGTAGGGCCGAAACGGAGTGAAATTCTCGAACGATTAGGCATTAAAACCATTCTCGATTTACTCTATTACTTTCCCCGCGACTATAATGATTTTTCAAAAATACAGAAAATTTCCGAATCGAAGATCGGAGCGAAGATTACCATTCGGGGTACAATTGCCGGTATACAAAACAGGGTCGCCAGAGGGGGAAAACCCATACTCGAAGTTTTTGTGAGCGATGAAACGGGCACAATTGCCGCAACATGGTTCAACCAGCCGTTTCTTGTCAATAAGTTTCATGTAGGAGACCGTTTGTTTTTGCATGGAAAGGTAAATTCGTATAAATATCTCCAGTTGCTCAGCCCGGAATATGAGATGCTTGGCGATGAAGTGTCGGGCTTTACTACATGGGGCATTATTCCCGTTTATCCTCTCACAGAGCACATAAGCCAAACCCAATTAAGAAAAATTATTCATTCCGCGATACAATGCTGCGCAGATTTGCTGGACGACACTCTCCCTGAAGCGCTTGTTAAAAAATATAATTTTTCTCACGCGGCAGAAGCCATAAAACATATTCATTTCCCTCCTTCTCCGGAACAATTGTCCCGCGCGAAAAACCGGCTTGTTTACGAGGAGCTGTTTATCCTTGAAGTGGCAATGGCCCTCAGGCGGCGCAGTATTAAAAGCGAGCAGGGGATTTCCTTTAAGGCAGGAGCGAATGTAGACGGCCATATTCGGAAAATTATCCCCTTTCCCCTTACCGGTGCGCAGGAACGGGTAGTTCATGAAATTAAGGAGGATATGAAAAACACAAAGCCAATGAACAGATTGCTTCAGGGAGACGTTGGTTCCGGGAAAACGGTTGTTGCCCTGTATGCCGCTTTAATTGCAGTTGCAAACGGCTATCAGGTTGCCTTTATGGCGCCTACGGAAATATTAGCGCAGCAGCATTTTCACACACTGCAAAAGTTCTTGCACGCATCACAAGTCAGACTCTGCCTGTTAACAGGCAGTAGTGATGCGAAGTACAAAAAAGAAACACTGTCTCAATTAAGCAATGGAACGATAGATCTGATTGTCGGGACACATGCCCTCATAGAAGAAACCATTTCATTCAAAAATCTGGGTTTCGTGGTGATAGACGAACAACACAAATTCGGCGTATTGCAACGTCTCAAACTCAGGAAAAAAGGAGTAAGTCCTGATGTGCTCATCATGACGGCAACGCCGATTCCCCGAACACTGGCAATTACTTTGTTTGGAGATATGGATATTTCCTTTCTTGATGAAATGCCTCCGGGACGTATTCCGGCAAAGACATACTGGATATCAAAAAATAAAGAAACCGCCGCGTACGAATTTATTCGTGGGGAAATAAAAAAGGGAAGACAGGTATTTGTTATTTATCCGCTTGTAGAGCAGTCGGAAAAACTGGATCTGAAATCTGCCGTTACGGAAGCAGAAAGGCTGCAGAAGGAAATATTTCCGGAATGCAAGGTGGGCCTGCTTCACGGCAAAATGAAATCTTCAGAAAAAGAGCAGGTGATGAAAGATTTCAAAGAAAAGAGGTATGACATCCTGGTTTCCACGATTATTATTGAAGTGGGAATTGACATTCCTAATGCCACGGTGATGGTTATTGAACATGCGGAACGGTTTGGTTTGGCGCAGTTGCACCAATTGCGCGGGAGAATCGGAAGGGGCTGTGAACAGTCGTATTGCCTGCTTTTTGGCATTCCGAAAACCGCAATATCGCGTGAACGGCTCAGAACAATGGTAAAAACGCATGACGGATTTAAAATAGCGGAAATGGATTTTAAACTCAGAGGCCCCGGAGAATTTTTTGGCACACGCCAGCATGGTTTGCCGGAATTGAAGATAAGCAATCTTTTTCACGATTTTCCAATCCTGCAAAAGGCCAGAAAAGACGCCTTTGAAATAGTGAACAACGACCCGCATCTTTCTTCCGAAGAGTATCAAAAAATAAAACAACGGGTTACGGAGATGTTTAAAGACAGGCTGGAACTTTTTACGATTGGGTAATGATTACTGGAAGAGATTAAATCTTTCATAATTATCAATCATGATTCCGCTTCCCGTAATTTTTGAAGTCAATCCCTTTCCCTCATTTTGCGTACGATAGCAACAATATCTTTTGTCGTAACTTTTAAATTGATACCTTTTACGTCTAATGGTGATTTTGTAACTTTAAGGGGTGTAATAATAAATTTTTTACCATCACGCCTCTTAATTTGAACTTCTCCTTCTTTGTTCGCACGTTCCAAAAGATGTGCTAATTTTTGTCGCGCCTCTGAAAAAGTATATACGTTCATAAACTATACCTCCATAACATTCACTCCTGCTTGCTTTGATACGTCTGATAAGGTTCTATCCAAAGAGACTACAGGACATTTATGTTTTAATGCACATGATATTATATAAGCATCATACGCATAGATATTAAATTTTTTTGAAAGTTCTATGGAGTGGATTAAATCGACATCTAATAGCCTGATTGGTATTTGACGATAAATGTTAATTGCTTTACGTACTTGGGCCAGAGTTGCTTGCTTCCTTTTGAACATCGCTGAAAAGGCATTTCCAACTTCCCAATGAACGGATTGCGGGGCAATAATATCAACACCACTTGTGAGTTCAATAAGTCTTTGCTTTTCCGGCTCATTAGCGATAACAGCAATAACTGCTGAAGTATCAATGACGATATTCATAAAGTGAATTTAACATGTACAATTGTACTCGTCAATACTATTCTTTAGAAAAGAATGGTTGCCGTATTATTATTTAATAATAATGTAATGTATCATTTCAAAAACACATAAGACATTTTTAACACTTCACAATCGCCTACTGTATTTATCCGATAGTATTGCAAAAAAGGAATATTCCTTATACAATCTATGTATAAAACAATGATGATAAACGGTATTAACCATTATAAATACCTGTTTGAAAATAGGTTAGGGCAAAAGATTATTGAATCGGTATCAACTATGAATAGATTTTTAAAAAGTACAATGATTGTCCCTTTCGGACTTCTTATTTTTGTAGTGGTTTTGTCGGTAAATTGTGCGTCGCAAAAGAAGGTTGATTCAAAAGAGGCACATAAAGACAAAAAAACAGTGGAAGAAACAGAACCTGCGAATACGAAGACGGTACAAACAGAAAATGCCATACGGGAAGATGTTGAACCATCCGAAGAAATGGCGCCAACGAATGAAAAAAGCGCCTTAGAGGGTATAAAAAAGGAACTGGACGAATCTCTGGCAGGATTTAATGAAGCATTGCTGAAAAAAGAAGCAAGCACAAAACAGGAAGGATCCGGTTCTTTTACAGGAAATGCCCCTGCCGGTGTGACGCAGGATGAATTGGGTAATTTAACGAAAGAATTAGACAAATCTCTGATAGAATTTGACGATATGCTGCTCAAAGAAAAGAATGAAATCCAGGAAAGAAAACAGAGCAAGATAAATGGCACGGGAGAAAATGGAGCGGCGGCATCACAAAAAACAGGAGACAAAGGAACAAGCGCCGGAAGTTCCTCCGGCAAAACAAATTCCGGAGGGAATGCCCGGAGGGAAACAGCAGGAGAAGGTCATGAAGGTGAAGTATCTCATGAAGAGGGGCATGGAACATCATCAGGCGCCGGCAGCCAGGGGGATATGGCAGGAACAGGCGGCAGTTCAGCTTCCGGCACACAAGGGAGACCGACATACGGAAGCGCACAGGATGATGATGTTGTTGCACGCCAGATTCGTGAAGCGGCGGAAAAGGAAACCGATCCTGTCCTGAAGGAAAAACTCTGGAAAGAATATGAAGAGTATAAAAAAGGAAAAAGCGGGAATGAGTGACTATGACTATTTCTATTCGTAAGTATCATATAATTTTTTTTGCCCTTCTCTTTCTCACCTCATGTGCCGGTTTAAATTCCCGAAAGATAGCGCAAACGGAGATTCAGCAGGCACAGCAGCAGGTTCCCGAGGAAGAGTTGCTGGATATTGGCATAATGGTTTTTGAAAGTGAAGAAATTACGGAAAAGCAATCGAAAAAAGAAGGCACCAATCCGGAGGTAAGGAAGGCGGAGAATCATTTTGTTTCCTACCATTTGAAAAATACGCTGGAACGAAGCGGCCACTGGGGTATGGTTCGTGTTACCCCGCTGGAATCCGAATCTGCAGACGTTCTGATAAAAGGCGGGATCGTCGAGTCAAATGGAGAGAATCTCGTCGTTGCTATTACCGTGAGCGATTCTGCCGGCAATGTCTGGCTGAAGGAAAAATATAAGGCCACTGTCACGGAAGGCGCTTATAAAGATAATGTTTCCGGAGAAAAAGACATTTTTCAGGGGCTCTATAATGCCATTGCCAATGATATGACAAATTACAGGAAAAAGATGAATCCTGAAAAAATTAAAGAAATACGCGCCGTAACACAACTAAAATTTGCCAGATACTTTGCGCCGCATGCGTTTGAGGGGTATTTGGAAGAAAGTAAGAAAAATACATTCACCTTGAAACGTCTTCCTGCTGATAATGATACCATGATGGCGCGTATCCTGGAGAGCAGGGAACGGGTGTACATGTTTGAGGATACCATTAATGAATATTATGAAGGATTTTACAATGAAATGTGGGCTCCTTATGAAGAATGGCGGAAGCTGAACCTGACGGAACGCATCGCGTTAAATGCGCAAAAACGGTCTGCCTTTTTAAGGCAGGCAGGCGGCGCCATGCTGGTTGCGCTGGGTGTTATGATGGAAGTACAGGATGTGCATGATTCAGCCATATTAACCGGCGGGTTGGTAATCATTGGGGGACAGGTGTTTTTAAGCGGATTGAATATTTCAAAGCAGGCACAAATGCATTACGAAACACTTGAAGAACTTGGCGAATCTTTTGGAAGCGAAATGAAACCTGTTGTGCTGGAGTTTGAAGGCAAAAAATACGAATTAACAGGTACTGCCGAAGAACAGTATAAACGGTGGAAAGAGATACTCCATCAGATGTATTACGTTGAAACCGGCTTTTTACCCCCCGAATCCCCTGAACAGAATGATTCTCAGGAATAACCGGAAGTGTATGGTGAACGACAACAGAGATCAGACAAAACAACCCGAAGAAACCTACGTGGTATCATCTGGCGAACCGTCTTCAGGCAACCGGGATAAATTCATAACCCCCCTCAAAATTACGGCAGATGAAAAAAAAGTCATTCACTCCGCAGTCAAAAAAAACGTTGTTTTGAAGCGTGCAATGCTGGCCTCCGGCATAATAGGCGTCATTGTTGCCGTTTTCTGGTTATTCATGTATTTATCGCAAAAGCCCGCTCCTTCTGTGACGGCTTCACAGGAGAAAAGAATGCCGGACGGAGCGTCACAGGAACAAACATCAGCCGTTCCGGTTTCAAAACCGGATACGGGCAAAAAGAATGTCCGTAGCACAGAGCAGAAGAATACGGCAGTGCAAAAGCTTTCCGGCTATTTGTTGTTAAAAAAAGAATTGGATAAAAAAGGGGCGTCAGAGTGGGGAGGTGAATTGTATGAGGAGGCAATCAGGTTCAGTAAAATAGCAGATGATTCTTTTATCAGAAAGGAATTCGATGGTGCGTCGGAAAACTATGCCGCCGCAACCGCACTATTGACAGAAATGAACGATGGCATCAATGATGCCTTAAGCCGCGTTCTCGATGAAGGACAGCAGGCGCTTGTTGAAGGGAATGGCGCTCTGGCGCAGAAGAGGTTTCAGGTTGCGTTGATGATTGACCCTGAAAACGGCTTTGCCCGGCAGAATCTTGAAAGGGCTAAAAATATTGAAAAAGTTATGGCTTTTATCGCTTCGGGGGAAAAACATGAAAAAAATAATGAGCTTTCTGCCGCGTATGATAAATATCAGGAGGCGGCAAATCTTGATCCCGAATGTGTAGAAGCACAAGCGGCATTGAAGAGAGTAGAAAAACTGATCGCAGACGAAATGTTTCAGCAGCTCATGTCAGAAGGGTTTCTCGCGTTGAACGGCAATAATTATGAGGATGCCCGAACATTTTTTCTGAAAGCCGGGTCCCTGAAACCGGGTTCTCATGAGGCGAAAGATGCGCTGACACAGGCAGAGATAGCTATCCGATTGGCGCATATTGAAGAACTGAAGAAAAAGGCATTAGCCGCTGAAGAGTCCGAAGATTGGGAGGGGGCTCTTTCTTCGTACCAGGAGATATTAAACGTAGATGGCGCCATTCAGTTTGCCATTCAGGGGAAAGAACGCACTGCGCAGCGTAGTGAACTGGAAAAGCTCATGCGTCAATATCTGGAGACGCCGGGTCTTTTAGAATCAGACCAGAACATTGAAAAGGCAACAAAACTGATGTACGAAGCGAAACAGATAGAACCAAAAAGCCTCCGTTTTAAGCAGTTGTTAAAAGAATTTGATGAATTGATAACATTGGTTCAGACACCGGCGCCGGTAATTATAGAATCAGATGGCATGACGGAAGTAATCGTATATAAAGTGGGAAAATTAGGACTCTTTAATACACGGGAGATGAAACTGAGGCCGGGGAAATATACCATTGTGGGCGCCAGAGACGGGTATAAGGATGTGAGGCTGAACATTTTGGTCAAACCGGAACAGGAACCCATACGTATTACGGTAAAATGCACTGAAAAAATATGAAAAAATCATGGAGAAACAAAGGCAGGCACAGGTATGGAATACATTCCGAAGGATAAAATAATTGAACCGGTGCCGTTCCGGCATGGCCCCGGCCTTAAAAAGCCGGGATTATCTTCCCTGTTTAAACACCCTGTGTGGATTTTTCCGGGGATAGTGCTAATTTGCCTTTCATTCTTTGCCTGGATTATCTTTACTGCAAAACAGATTGAGATACAGGTCGATCCCCGGCCTGACCGGGTTTCCATCAAGGGGAGTCTTATAACACCCCGGTTTGGCAAGTATTACCTTCTTCGTCCGGGAAACTATATTCTGAAGATATCAAAAAAAGGGTATCGCCAGGTTGAGGAACCTTTGACAGTTTCGGAGGAAAAAAACCAAAAAAGTAATTTTGTATTGGAAAAACTTTCCGGCTTTTTAACCCTCACAGCGCATCAGGAGGGTCAGCCATCGATAATTATTGAAGGCGCTGCTGTTTACCTCGACGGTGAAGAAATTGGCACGACTCCTCTTTCCGGCATTGAGGTGAAACCGGGACTCCGGAAACTGGTCATTGATGCGGAAGACTATAAAGAATTTGAAACGCAACTGGAGATCGAAGGAATGGGTAGCCGGCAATCGGTTGCTTTTGCATTGATACCCGGATGGGCTGAGGTAAAGATACAAACGCTTCCCCAGGCGGCGGAAGTTTTTATTGATGGCGCCAATAGGGGAGAAAGCCCTTTAATCCTTAAGCTTGCAGAGGGCGCTTACCAGCTTGAAATTCGCGCGGAGCATTTCAAGACATGGAGGTCTCAATTAGATGTTCAGGCAGGGCAACCACTGGTTTTTGATTCTGTTCAATTACAACCGGCGGATGGAATCCTTTCTCTGAGAACCGAACCTTCAGGGGCAAATGTTATGGTTGACGGAACTTTTGCAGGGCAGACACCGGTAAATATTAACCTTTCACCGGAAGCCGAACATCTTATACAAATATCAAAAGCAGGCTATGAAAATATTGAACAAAACGTAACAGTCGTTTCGGAAGAAACAAAGGAACTCGATCTGGAATTGACGGCAAATACAGGAGTGGTTAATTTCAGGGTTGCCCCTTCTGATGCGGAACTGTTTATTAACGGAACATCATATGGGATCGTTCCGGAAAGTGTAAACCTTGTTGCAGTTGTACAAAGTGTTGAAATAAAGAAAAAAGGGTATGAATCATATCAGACGGAGATTACTCCTCTTCCCGGCTTTCCTCAGGAAATAATTGTTACTCTGGAAAAAACGGTTCATCCAGCAGGGGTTCCTTCAGGCACAGTCAGGGCCATGAATGGTTCTTTGCTTGTTTTAGTTCATCCCGCTTCATTTGTCATGGGATCATCACGCCGGGAACAGGGGAGAAGATCAAATGAGACGTTGCGGAATATTGTTTTGAAACGGCCTTTCTATATGGGGGTGCGTGAAGTTACCAATGAAGAATTCAGGCAGTATCTGAAAGAGCATAATTCCGGTTCATTCAGGGAGCACAGCTTGAATCATAAAGAGCAGCCGGCGGTGCAGGTAAGCTGGGAACAGGCGGCGTTGTATTGCAACTGGTTAAGTGAAAAGGAAAAACTGCCGGAAGTATATATGAAACAGGGAGAAAAACTGGTGGCCAGGTATCCGCTTCCCGATGGATATCGGCTGCCTACGGAGGCGGAGTGGGAATATTGCGCCCGTTTTGGCGGCAATAAGGAAGTGTTGATGTATCCCTGGGGAGATACCTTTCCGCCTCCTGCGAAAACCGTCAATATTGCCGACCGTTCCGCTAAGGATGTGGTATTTCCCATCCTGGATGATTACAATGATGACTATCCGGTGGCAGCTCCGTCTGCCTCATTTAAGGCAAATACACTGGGCATCTATGATCTCGGCGGCAATGTTGCCGAATGGTGCCACGACTATTATACTATATATCCCTACTCTCCGGAAGAGCGGTATCAGGACCCTGCAGGGCCGGAGGAGGGCAAGCATCATATTGTGAAAGGCTCAGGCTGGAGCCATGCCAGCATTAGTGTATTGAGATCGGCATACAGAGATTACAGCGATGACAAGCGTATCGATGTGGGATTTCGCATCTGCCGGTATGCGGGGCGTAATAACAAAAAGGAATAGTCATGCGAATAATAACAATAATTGGA
The DNA here is from genome assembly GCA_016873165.1 of Planctomycetota bacterium. Taxonomy (GTDB): domain Bacteria; phylum Planctomycetota; class Brocadiia; order Brocadiales; family Brocadiaceae; genus Kuenenia. The sequence goes on from VGXV01000010.1 coordinate 44,682, forward strand.
ATGATTCTTTTCCTTGCAAATATTTCTTATGCAGTGGCTGTCCGGGAAGATGACCGGCCAGGGGCGCAAGGGATGAAAAGCGAGAAAGTTCAGACCATGTGGTGTCCTCTGGCGGATATCATCGTGCTTGCACAGAATGACCATGCGGATGCCGCCGAACCGGGACAGCCTGTGCATGCAGAGGAAGAGGGGCAGGAAAAGATACAGCAGGAAAATGATTCTCCGGAGCAGGATAAAAAAAAGCCGGAGGTAAAGGATTTTGAGCCATCGGAAAAAATTGATGCGGAAAAAGCGGTGGATTTCCCCGCGGATATATGAAAAACTTTGTAACAGTTCACCCATTTTGGATTTTTCCAGTACTTGAAAAAGACACACCCCTGGCCCCTCTCAAGAGGGGAATACAAAAGTCCCCTCTTGGGAGGGGATTTAAGGGGTGGGTGAACTTTAAAGAATAAAATAAATGTAACACTTTAGTTTTTTGAAAAAACATAATTTCTCAGCTATTTTGCAACCCTGACAGGGTTTTAGAACCCTGTCAGGGTTAAACCGGGAAGCAGGATTTGCCTTATGTTATTACAATTTTTCAAAAAACTAAAGTGTTACAAATAAATACGTTTCAGGAAATATTCCTAACTATAAAGAGGTTGCCATGAAAAAAAGATTCCCACTGTCGTCGGAATTTGTCTATCAGTTGTTTTCATTATTTATCAGCGTAATTTTGTTGCATGCAATCTATGCGGCAGTAATTCGTCCTAAAGCGGATGCATTTTTAGCCGGGGAAGCAGCATTGATGAAGGATGACCCGGCACATGTAACACGGAGTTCTATCCTTGTAATAATCAGCGATTACGAACAGGAGGCATGTTTTATACTGATGGTATGGGCATTGTCCATAATGGGCTATAAGGCCGTCTCAACCCATAAACACCGAAGATTATTGGAATCAGACCTGGTGCCGCTGGCGGAAGGGGTGCGCATTCTTCCTGAAGATACGAAAGACCTTTCCCGGCAGATTCAGGGCTTGCCGCCTGATCAAAGGAGAGCGCTTCTTTCCCGTGTGTTGCTGGCTGCCCTGCAGCGCTTCAGCTCGACACACAATATCCAGGATGTTTCCGACGTTGCGCACTCGTATTGTTCCGCAGAGGGAGAGAGGCTGGACGCGGAATTGTCCATGGTCAGATATATTGCATGGGCTATTCCTTCCATAGGATTTATTGGAACGGTGCGGGGCATAGGTTTAGCCCTCGGACAGGCTCATAAGGCTGTGCAGGGAGATATATTTGATGTTACCAAGAGCCTGGGGATAGCCTTTAATTCTACCCTGATTGCTCTTTTAATCAGCATCGTTCTTATGTTTGTCCTGCATCAGTTGCAACTGATGCAGGAGCGCTATGTGCTTGATTGCGAAGCATACTGCGAAGAGAAACTCACATGTCGTCTGCACAAACGCTAAGGGAATAAAGTATGTCATTGCTCGGTCTGGAATTAAGTGATGCCGGAATTATAGCGGCTGGTGGAGAACCTGCGCGACTTTTGGAAGTTGAGGGAAGAGAAAAAGAAAGTCCTGGTTTCGCAATCTCCCTGGATGGACAGTTGATTGTTGGCAAAGACGCCCAAAATATGGCGCGGATCAATCCGCGCTCATATACTGATCATTTTTGGGAGGAGTTAAGCACAGAGCCGTTAAAACAAAGGGGACTGGAAGGAAAAAATAATGCGGAGCTTGCTTACCACCATCTGTCAAAAATCTGGAATACCGTTAAAGGGCTGGGAAATGAGCTTGTCATTGCGGTTCCGGGATATTTTACCCAGCAACAGATGGGGCTTGTTCTGGGTGTTGCCAGGGAATTATCCATCCCTGTAAAAGGTTTTGCTGCAGCGGCAGTCGCCGCGTCATCAATGCCCTATCCCGGACAGCTTTTGTTTCATCTGGATATTCATCTGCATCGCATAGAGATAACATTTCTTGAGCAGAACGAATTTCTGCTTCATAAAGATATGGAAACTCTCACGGGAAAAGGCCTCAGCTATCTCTATGCGGAATGGGTAAAAGCCGTTGCGGATGAATTTGTCAGGACAACACGTTTTGATCCTTTTGACAAGGCTGTTTATGAGCAGGAATTATATAGCCGTCTGCCACAGGTGTTGAATGACCTGCAGAGGAATTCATCCGTATTGTTTACGATGAAAACAGGATCACACAGCTATAACGTAACCTTAACCTATGATCTTTTTGCAAAGATCGGCCAATTGGTTTTTCGTGAGGTGTTCCGCGTCATTGAGATGATGGCAGGGAAATACAAGACTACAGAAAAGCCTTTCGTTGTGGAGGCAACGCATCGTGTTAGTCTGCTGCCGGGATATAAGGAAGTGGCGGATACGATGTCAAATATACAGCTTGTTGAGCTTGTGCCGGGAGCGGGGGCTTTGGGTCTTCTTCAGTTAAAAGAGAGATTTTCCTGCCAGAAACCAGGCCATGGGGTAACATTTATTACCAGTCGGTCGTGGAAAATGCCTCAGCAGCCTTCCAACATAATTACCGGAGCTTCTGACTCAGATATTTTACCTCCCACCCATATCCTTTACGGCGCCCTTGCGTATCCTGTCACTGCTCAGCCGCTCATAATCAGGCAGGGAAATAGCGGTGGTATTCATATCGGTACGAACGACAGGGGAACCGAAAGTTCTTTGCGGTATTGCGCTATTCAGCGCAGCGATGAAGGTGTTTTGCTTATTGATTATGGATGCGCCGGCAGTGTATTTGTTGACGGCAAAAAGATTCAGGGCGGGACTATTGTAAAACGCGGACAGACAATCCGTATAGGAAATTCCGGGGAAGAAATTCAACTTATTGCCTGCGTGGAACCCGATGAAGCGTAGAACGACCAATGTATTCAGCCTTTCTTTTATTGACGCCCTTACCTGCGGACTGGGGGCGATTATTCTGTTATACGTAATTGTTAACGCGAGGGGAACTGCGTCCAGGAACGAAGTCACGAGCGAGCTTCGCGGAGAGGTTGACCGGATGGAAAGAGAAGCGCTTCAGGGCAGAAAGAATTTGATAGAAGCGCGGAACACATACGAGCAGGTTGTTGAAGAATTGGCAAAAGCACAGGGACTTTCACGCCAGTTGATAAAGGCCATTGAAGAAAAACAGGCGGAGCTTGCCGGTTATGAAAACGATACCCTTGCTTCCAAAGAACATATCAACAAGTTAAAGGCGGATATAAAATCGCTGGAAGAGGGTATGAAGCGTCTTGAAGGAGGAAGCACATCCCGCGATGATTACGGATCGAAAATAAGACGGTTTCCCGGGGAGGGGGACCGTCAGTATCTGACCGGTCTTAAAATGGGGGGTGAACGAATATTTATTCTGGTGGATGCTTCTGCCAGCATGCTGGACGATACGGTCATTGGAATTATCAGGAGAAGAAACCTGGACGATGAACAAAAAATACGTTCAGCCAAATGGCAGCATCTGGTTTCATCCGTCGATTGGCTGACTACCCAGCTTCCCCTGACCAGTAAATTTCAGATTTACACCTTTAACGAAACGGCAATGCCGCTGATTGAGGGTACGGAGGGAAAATGGCTGGAGGTGAATAATGCCCCGCAACTCAATGAAATGGTTTCCCGGCTTCGTAAGGTAGTTCCGCAAAAAGGGACGAGCCTGGTAAATGCTTTTCTCGCTGCGCGCAGGATATCGCCCCAGCCGGATAATATCTTTTTGCTTACGGACGGCTTGCCGACTATGGGTGAGGAAAAATCCCGGGAAAACAAGGTTTCCGGGAAAAAACGTTTAAACCTGTTTTCCGGGGCGGTGAAAGCGCTTCCTCCGAACGTTCCGGTAAATATTATTTTATATCACATGGAAGGCGATCCTGCCGCGGCCAGCTCTTACTGGCAACTGGCGATGGTGACCGATGGATCGTTTTTTTCTCCTTCCCATGACTGGCCGTAATTACCATCATAGGGAATTCAGCGAATTATTTTAACGTTTAGGAATTTCAATCTTGGTAGGGTGGGCATTGCCCACCAATGTCATTAAGTTAAGAAGGTAGATTAAGGCGTTGTATTTTACGCCGAATCCACCAATAATATGCTTTTGTCAGGATTGCTTAACTTAATGACATTGCATTGCCACCCTACCCTGTTAAAGTTGACGAAGTCCTAATTGTCTATAGCATGAAGAGAAACCGTAAAGATATTCAGGTATTCAGTTTGTCCTTTCTTGACGCTATCTGCTGTGCCTTTGGCGCCATTATTCTCTTATTTGTCCTGTCAAAATTTGCCGAACCTCTCATTATTGAAGAAATGAGCGAGGAGCTTCAAGGGATGATTGAAAAACTTGAGAAGGAAATTTTTGAGATTCGCGGCGAGACACATGTGCTCAATCGTGAGATTGAGGGAAAAAAAGAACAGCTTTTCGCTGAAAAAGAGGGGATTGCACGGTTACAGGGAGATATTTCAAGAATTGAGGGTGAATTTTCAGCATCAAAACAAAATGCCGGTGTTCAGAATATCCTTGAAGGAAAACTGGCAATGGCGAAACAGAAGCTTACCGAAGAGATGGAACGGCTTCTGAAAAACAAGCCGCGGCAAACCGACGGTTCTGTCGGAGGCATCCCGGTGGACAGTGAATATATTATTTTTATTATTGATACCTCCGGCAGCATGCAGCGGAATGCCTGGAATCTGGTACAGAAAAAAATTCAGGAAACGCTGGATGTATATCCTAAAGTAAAGGGCATTCAGGTAATGAACGATATGGGGGACTACATGTTTCCTCAATACAGCGGTAAATGGATACCCGATACCCCCGGCCGCCGGAAAGTAATTATTGATACACTGAGCGCCTGGAGACCTTTCAGCAACAGCAGTCCCGTCGAAGGGATTACTGCCGCGATCAATGCCTATTATGATCCGGATAAAAACATCAGTTTGTATGTCTTTGGTGATGAATTCAGCGGCAGAGACACGCAAAGCGTAATCACTACGGTAGACCGCATTAACAAAGCCGGTAAAGAAGGCAAGCGCAGGGTGCGGATACATGCAGTGGGATTTCCTGTTATGCTCAGTCAACGTCTGAGTGATGACAACACCGGCGTGCGATTTGCCAACCTTATGCGCATTCTTTGCCAGAAAAACGGAGGCACCTTCGTTGGGCTTAATTCTACCAGGCCCTGAGAGATTATAATTGCCATCATTGGTAAATTTTATTATCTTTAGACAGATATGAAAAAATATATCCTTATTGGTATTCCATGCATAATTGTTATCATAATAACCTTAATATATCTGTTTAATAGAAAGGAAACTGTCCGGTTCGAGACGGCAAAAATTGATAAAGGCGATATACAAAAATACGTAGTGGCAACCGGCGTAATAAACCCTGTCAGAACGGTAATAATCGGAAGTCAGGTTTCAGGGCTCATTTCACAACTCTTCGCGGATTTTAATTCCGAGGTAAAAAAGGGGCAGGTCGTGGCGCAGATCGACCCTGTGCCCTTCGAGCATCAGGTCAACAAAGCGGAAGCTTCCCTTGCGACAGCGCTTGCAACTCTGAAAAAATCAAATACTACCTTAAGAAACAATAAAAGAAAATATTATCGCGCAAAAAAACTGTACGCAAAAAAAGTAATTTCCATCGATGAATTTGATGAAGCGAGGACCGCTTACGAAATAAGCCTTGCGGATGTTGAACTGGCAAAAGCAGGAATATTGCAGGCAAAGGCATCTCTTGAAATAGCAAAGACAGATCTGAAACATACGGTAATTGTTTCTCCTTTTGACGGTATAGTTATTTCACGGGTAGTGGACGTCGGCCAGACGGTAGCCTCCAGTTTTCAAACTCCCACGCTGTTTACCATCGCGAAAGACCTTGTAAACATGCAGGTAAATACCAACGTTGACGAGGCGGATATCGGGATGGTAAGAGTGGGGCAATGTGCAAAGTTTAATGTCGATGCCTTCCCGGAGGACATTTTTGAAGGGAAGGTTGCCGAGATCCACATGTCACCCGTTATTTTTCAAAATGTGGTGACCTACGACACGATCATCAGCGTCGATAATTCATCGCTGAAGCTGAAACCGGGAATGACGGCGAACACTTCTATTCTGACGGCGGAAGCGAAAAATGTTCTGAGGGTTCCCAACGCGGCTTTGCGCTACACCCCATCATCAGCAAAAACAACCAGGATGAAAGAGGAGAAAGCGATTGAAGGCGCGCAGAGAGATAAAAACTATGTTCCTGTCTGGATAATGAGGCAAGGGGAACCGGTAGAAGTTATGATTAAGACGGGGATAAGCGATTACGATTTTACAGAGATAATGGAAGGCGAGGTAAAAGAAGGGGAGGAAGTTCTCATTGCGGAAATGACTGCAAAGCCAACCGCAAAAGATTCCCAGAGGATTCCCTGGACGAGGATCGGGGGAGGGCGTTAAGACACGTGCAGGAAATAATTCAGTTAGAATCCATTTATAAAATTTACGAGATGGGAGACGTTTCCTTTACCGCATTGAGAGACGTGTCTCTTTCTATTACAAAGGGAGAGTTTATTGCCATTATGGGCGCTTCAGGTTCGGGGAAATCCACGTTAATGAATATACTCGGTTGTTTGGACAGACCCTCGAAAGGGAAATATTGCCTTGAAGGGGTAGACGTTTCGTGTTTCTCAAAGAATGAACTGGCGGAGATCCGGAACAAAAAACTTGGTTTTGTATTTCAGAATTTCAATCTCCTGGGGAGAACCACGGTAGTGGAAAATATTGAACTTCCGCTTATTTACGCGAAGAAATTGACAAGGCAATCATCCGACAGGATATATCAGATAATGCGGCTTTTGGGTCTGGAAGGGTTTCGCGGGAATTATCCCAGCCAGCTTTCCGGCGGACAGCAGCAGCGGGTGGCGATAGCGCGGGCGATTATCAATAATCCTTCCCTCCTCCTCGCGGACGAACCGACGGGCAATCTCGACAGCGCTACCAGCAAAGAAGTAATGAGCGTTCTGTGTAATCTGAACCGTGAGATGAATATCACTATAGTTCTTGTAACCCATGAGGAAGACATTGCGAAAAACGCACGCAGGATAATTGTCCTTAAGGACGGCAAGGTTTTGAGCGATTCCGCCCCGCATTCCGGAACCCCGGTTCCATCCCGGGTGTTTTAGTGGCAAAGGCAGAAAAATATCAGCACGCCGGGGAACGGAGGTTATAAGGGTGAACTCAAATGCCTGAGGGCACATTTCCAAATTTTTGCAAATCCATCATTCTTGTTCCCATGGGAACACAATTGTGAAGGAAGCTTATGCTTCCTGTTATGAGAAGCAAAGCTTCTGAAACAATTACGTTCCAAAGCCGGAGCTTTGGAACGAGCCATGGTCTCTTTATGGAATTTTGCAAAAATTTGGGAATGCTCCCAATTCCGCGGGTGGCATGGACAAATGTAGAGACGCATTGCCATGCGTCTCTGTAGCCATGCCTCCCGAATACAAGCATTCCTCTCAGGGTGACAGCTTCGTCATGCTGAGCGTAGTCGAAGCATTAAGAGACTAATCGAAAACCAGATTTGTTTGACGGGTGCATTCCCGATTTTTTGTAAAAAACGTATTATTTATGTGGATGGGCCAAGCGAAGCAGACCCATCAATCATATTCTCCTTTTTCTCCTTTATTTTGATGGGTGCGCTGGCGCTTCGCCCATCCTCTGAATGTTACAAAAAATCGGGAATGCGCCCTCCCTCTTTCTGTCCCCCTCCGGAGGGGGATCAAGGGGGAGGATAAAAGTTTAATCTTCAAAACGATTCATTGAAAGGCCTTTTGCGACATGCCGCCTCTGTTAAAAATAGCATTACGCGCGATTTTACGAAACAAATTGAGGTCTTCCCTTACCATACTCGGCATCGTTATCGGCGTAGGAGCGGTAATTGCCATGGTGGGCATAGGGCAGGGGGCAAAGGACTTGATTGAAAAACAAATAGAGAGCCTGGGAACAAACGTGCTCATCATCATTCCCATCAGCACTACCCACACCGCCGCAAGGGGAACGGAAGGCACCATTACCCTTACTGCGGAGGACGTTACTGCGATACAAAAAGAATGCAGGGCAGTGAGTTATGTATCGGCGAACATACGATCTTCTTCTCAGGTAGTGTTTGGAAACCAGAACTGGTCAACAAGCATTACCGGCATCCATCCTGATTACGAAATCATACGAAACTGGCAGTTGGAGGCAGGCAGGTTTATCAGACCGCAGGATGTCAAGACAATGGCAAAAGTATGCGTATTGGGGAAAACGGTTGTTGATAATCTGTTCGGAGCGCTTGATCCGGTGGGGAAGTGGATACGCGTAAACAATATTCCTTTTAAGGTAATAGGGGTATTGCAGGCGAAGGGACAGTCTCCGATGGGAACAGATCAGGACGATACCGTGCTCATGCCCTACACTACGGTGCAGAGAAAGATTATGGGGATAACATACGTAAGCGCGATACTTGCCTCATCACATACCGCCGAAGGGCGCCATGAGGCGATGGAGCAGATTACCGCTTTATTGCGTGAACGCCACCGGCTGCGTCCCGGCGAAGAAGACGATTTTAGGATCATCAGTCAGGTTGAATATGCGTCTACTATGACGGAAACCAGCCGCACAATGACCATCCTGCTGGGGAGCATTGCATCCGTCTCCCTGATTGTGGGCGGCATAGGGATAATGAATATCATGCTGGTTTCCACTACGGAAAGAACACGGGAGATAGGCATCAGGATGGCAGTAGGGGCAAAGGAGAGGGATATCCTCCTCCAGTTTCTGATAGAGGCGACGGTGCTGAGTTCCATAGGGGGGATTATCGGCGTGATATTCGGGATTGTTTTTTCAAAGGTCATATCGGCATACGGGGGCTGGCCTTCCATGCTTACCCCCTTGCCTGTTGTCGTGGCATTTCTCTTCTCAAACATGGTGGGTATTTTCTTTGGATACTACCCTGCGCGAAAGGCGTCCAGGCTCAACCCTATTGAAGCGCTCAGGTATGAATAAATATGAAAACAGAGATGCAATCAAAAGGCACATACATTAGATTATTAGGGTATCTGAAACCATACTGGCGCAGGGTGGCGGTTGTTTTGCTGCTTTCCGTGGTCAGCGCGTATGTTGCGGTGTTGCCCACTCAAATACTGGGGGTAGCGGTTGACGAAATAAGGAAGTTTGATCGGTATGCGAATAACAGCGCTTCGTCCGGGAGGGAAGTGAGAATGGCAGCCGATGAATCGGCTCCGGGAAGGAAAAATCCTATACCCATAGCAAAATCGTTGCTGGGCGTTTCTGAATCCATTCATGGCCGTTGGTTTGCGGAACGTAACCCTGTTATTGTCACACTTATTTTTCTCGCAGCGAGTTTTATCATATTGCATGCCATGAGCAGTGTTATTTCCCTTGCGCATGGATACATTACCTCTGAGCTGGGACAACGGCTCGTGTATGATATGAGGAATCAGCTTTACGGCCATATTCAGCAATTCTCCCTGAGCTATTTCGAGAATCATAAGACCGGCGATATTATGAGCCGCATTATGAACGATGTGAATTCGCTGGAACAGGCGATTGTGGGGCCGGTGATCACGTTCATTACCGATATGTTCAAGTTTTTCTGGATCCTCTACTTTTGCATGAAGCTTGACTGGCAGCTTACCTGCATCGCGTTGTTTGTGTGCCCCTTTATTTCGCTCTGCACCTACAATTTCGGGAAAAGAATCAGAAAGGTCTTTCGTTTGTTGCGGGAAAGAACGGCAGATCTCAATGCCCTTATTCAGGATAATATTTCAGGGATTCGCGTTATTGCAGGCTTTGCAAAGGAGACGGAAGAACTGGACCGGTTCAAACACAAGAATTACGAGAACTACTTCCTGCACGTGCGGATTCTGAGGCTTGTAAATACCCTGAGGCCGGCGGTTGATTTCATAACGGAAATCGGTGCGGTGGTGGTTATCTGCCTGGGAGGATACAAGGTCTTGCAGGGACAGCTCTCTGCGGGAACGTTTGTTATTTTCTTTCCCTACCTGCAGATGATGTACGGCCCGATTACCGGTTTGACACGGTTTTACAATCAGGTGCAGCGTGCCATTGCCTCGACCGAACGCGTTTTTGAAATACTTGATACTCCGGTGGAACTGAAGGATGCGCCGGACGCTTGTGCGTTGCCGGTGGTAAAGGGATTTGTGGAATTCAGGCATGTGCACTTCCGGTATGGAGCGGAGAAGGAAGTGTTAACGGACATCAGCATAAAGGTGAAGCCAGGGCAGATGATCGCATTTGTCGGGCCGAGCGGGAGCGGGAAAACCACGCTTACAAAACTCCTGCCCCGGTTTTATGATCCGACAAAGGGAAATATCCTTATTGACGGATATGATGTGAAGGATGTTACCCTGCATTCACTGAGAAAACAGATGGCGATGGTGCTTCAGGAAACATTTCTTTTCAATGATACGGTGAAGATAAACATCGCGTATGCGAGGTCTGACGCTTCGGAACATGATATTATGGAAGCGGCAAAAGCGGCGAATGCCCATGAGTTTATCATGCAGCTTCCGAACGGATACGATTCTATCATCGGGGAACGGGGGGTAAAACTCTCTGGGGGACAGAAACAGCGTGTGGCAATCGCGCGCGCCATTCTTGCGAATCCGAGGATACTGATACTGGACGAAGCCACTTCGTCCGTGGACACGGAAACGGAGCAGCTCATCCAGAATGCAATCTACCGGCTGGTAAAAAACAGAACTACATTTGTAATAGCTCACAGACTATCAACGATTCTCCATGCGGATATGATTGTCGTCCTTGAAAACGGAAGGATTATCGAGACAGGACTGCATCATGAACTCCTCGCAAATGGCGGATTATACAAGAAGTTATTTGAAATGCAGTTCGATGCTCAGGAAAAAACAAAGGCGGAAGCAGAAACCAGTGAAAGCGTGAAAATCCCCGAACCGGTTGTCGATATCGGGGATGAATCCCCGCAAACGATGAAATGGTAGAAAAAGGGACAAATGATAAAACATATATAAAAAATGGCAAATCAGAAACTTTTCGTAACACTTTAGCTTTTTGAAAAACCGTATATTTCTATGCAATAAGCATGAAAAGAAATACGTAGCGCGGGTGGTTTATCCCCCGCACAGGCCGACCACAAGGGTTCGGCGCTACGTTTTTCAAAAAGCTAAAGTGTTACAACTTTTCAAAAACGAAAGAGGGGTTCCGGGTTGCGGGAAGAATTAAAAACTTGTTATCTTTAACTTTTTTGATTTAATATTGCCCACACGAAAAGCAATTTTCTGTCATTTATTCCGGATATAAATTCCTTGCCAAAAATTTTTGATAACATCGAAAACCATCTAATTCAGGGATTGCAAAATACCCTGGAGGTATCTTACAGGGGCGACTTTTGTGTAAGGTATTCCAACTTGAGTGGATGGAGAGCAGGTTTCACCATAGGTTAAAGAATTACATTTGCAAACAAAGGCTTATGCACCAGTTGTAGTAGCAATACTTAACAATTCTCTTTTTTGCTGGTGGTTTATCATCCTTTCTGAATGCCGTCACTCAAACTTAAGAGAAATTGAAAATTTTCCAGTTAAACCTGAAAAAATACCAGGCAACACAAAACAAAAATTAGCAGAATTGTTAAAAACATTGATGAATGATTTACAAAGACATACACAACGCAAAGAATATATGTATAAAGCAACTGGCAAGGTTATTTATGATTGAGTTTTATCCCAAATACTCAAAACCCATCATAGACGAAATCGACAAGGTATTAGCCCAGCATTACGGTTTCACCGATGAGGAATTAGATTTCATCATCAACTGCGACATTAAATACCGTATGGGCAAAGAATTGGACACCGAGGATTGAACTCGCTAGATCCCCCTTAAAAAAGGGGGCAAGGGGGTTGTTTTCCTTAAGAGAAAAAAACACAACCCCCTCAATCCCCCTTTGCTAAGGGGGACTAAGGTGGAATAATATGAAGATTTTCTATAACAAAAAACTCAAAGCACTTTCCAGGGAACACAGAAAAAAGGGTACCTTATCCGAGGTCTTATTATGGAATGTGTTGAAAGGCAGGAAAATAAAAGGCTATCAGTTCATGAGGCAAAAACCTCTCGGTGATTACATTGTTGATTTCTTTTGTAGTAAATTAAAATTGGTAATTGAGATTGACGGCATCAGTCACAATGATAAGGGAGAAAGTGACAGGATAAGGCAGAAAAAACTGGAATCGCTTGGTTTATCTGTGTTACGGTTCTATGAGTGGGATGTAAAAAAAGATATACGTGCGGTGGTACAATCAATCGAAAACTGGATTGCGGAATATGAGAAAAAAAGCTCAACCTCATGAACCTCCCTTTGAAAATGGGAGTAAAGAGGGTTGTTTTACGTAAGGATAAAACACAACCCCCTTAATCCCCCTTTGCTAAGGGGGACTCAAGGTGCATTACGATTTTACCGATGAGGGATTGGGTTTTATTAGCAACTACGATATCAAATATCGCACGGCTTTAATCAGCAAAGTGGTAACTGGAAAAATAAAGGTAATATAACGCATGACGGAAAAAGAATTACATGCATATTTGCAGCTTCATTACCCCAGGGAAAATGAGCGTTGTGAGTGGAAAGCGTTCAGTAACCTTACGCATGATGTGTCAGGACATAAAGGTGAGGATGTAATATCTTATGTTTCGGCTATTGCCAATATGCAAGGCGGTCAACTGGTAATCGGAGTGGAAGATAACACGCTGAACATAATGGGTATTCGGAATTTTCATGATTACACCCCTGAAAACTTACCTGCCCGTTTGGCCGGAAATTGTACACATCTTATAACGGAAGGATTGTATGTAGAAAACATTACAACTACTGATACGAATAAAACAGTCTGGATAATTCATATTCCCAAGCATGCTCCCCGCAAGCCGGTGATTGCGCACAAACAGCCATGGCAGCGATTGGGGGATAATTTAGCAAAGCTGACACAAGAAAGGGAGGCGGCAATTTTGAGTGAGCCGTTAAGTAATATTGAGGATTGGAGCGCCGCCATTGTGCCGGATGTCGCAATTAATGACCTTGACACTGCGGCTATCGCAAAAGCCCGTGAAAATTACAAGAACAAGTTTCCCGGACAAGCAAAGGACGTTGATCAATGGGATGATATTACTTTTTTGAATAAGGCCAAAGTAACCATTAAAGGGAAGATTACCCGTACAGCAATAATTCTATTAGGCAAACCGGAATCGGAGCATTTTATTAGTCCGGCAGAGGCAAAGATACGCTGGCTCTTGAAAGATGCCAAGGAAAATGACAAGGACTATCACATTGAGAGTTGTCCTTTACTGCTGGCTGTTGATAAGATATATGCAAAAATCCGTAACCTGAAATACCGCTATATCAAAGAGGGCACTTTATTCCCTGATGAGGTTGATCAATACGAGCCGTTTGTAATCCGTGAAGCAATAAACAATTGCATTGCACATCAGGATTACACAAAGGGCGGCCGGATTAATGTTGTTGAAATGGAAGATCAATTGATATTTACCAATCTCGGCAGCTTCATTCCTGGTTCCGTGGAGAAAGTAGTGAAAGAAGATGCGCCGGAAGAACACTACCGCAACAGATTTCTCGCAACCGCCATGTTTAATCTGAAGATGGTAGACACCGCAGGAGGCGGCATAAGAAAGATGTTTCATTATCAACGTGAAAGATTTTTCCCTATGCCGGAATATGACTTATCACAAGAAAGAGTAAAAGTGACGGTTATCGGCAAGGTGTTCGATATGGATTTTGCGCGTGTACTCGCACGAAATCCGAGGTTGTTTTTAGAGCAAATTGTCATGTTAGATAAGGTACAAAAACGGAAACCACTTTCAGATGAGGAGATCAAATATCTGAAAGGGGTTGGTTTGATAGAGGGGAGAAAACCCAATTACGTTATCTCTGCCAAAATTACTGCGTCGCTGTCCAATGATGAATTAAAGGCGCATTATATTAAGCAGAGGGGGCTTGATGATGAACATTACAAAAATCTCATCGTTGAATATCTAAAAAGGTTCGGGGAATCACCAAGAAAAAACATTGAGAAGTTCCTTCGGGACAAATTGCCGGACATATTAACTGAATCCCAAAAGAAGAACAAAATTACTAACTTGCTCTCTGCATTAAGAATCAAGGGGGCAATACGTAACAACGGGTATTCGAAATGGACTCTTGTTTAAAAGAGTTTTAAAAGAGTTTTAAAAGAGTTTTAAAAGAGTTTTAAAAGAGTTTTATTCTTTAGGCTTGATATTTCAGGCATTTACGACAGAGTGTTATGAGAATAATTATTACATTAAATTGTTTCCGGGCATTGTTATGGAAAGAGTTTTGCCACCGCAGCACGACAATATAAATTATATGGGGAATAAGGAGATACTTAAAAGCCACAAAATTGCCTTCTTATGTTCCCGCAAATGCCCGGCGGATGTCATTCTTAAATCCTATGATTGGGCAATTGAGCAAAGGGAGAAAGGCGTCTGCGTCATATCAGGTTTTCATTCCAAAATAGAGAAAGATGTTTTGCATTGACAATAAATCAATAAATAAATAGTGAAATGTTGGTTTCGTACTCAACCCAACAGTATTGCTTTTCAAACAATACCATTTCCAAGCCGGAGCTTGCGCATCCTTATATAGCTTTTTTACCGTAAAGGCGGCGTGTGCGTTTTTCCCTGTAATCCTGTATAAGCGAAATGGTTGAAGGCAGGACGAATAATGACGTCATAAGGCTGCAGGAGAGGCTGATAACGAGGATTAATCCGAGGCTTGCTATGCCTCTGTGCGATGCCAATGCCAAAGATCCGAAGCCTAATATTGTTGTAAGCGCGGACACCACAATAGCCTTTCCCGTGCTTGTCTGATAGACCCAAAGGTCTTCTTTTTCGCTTACCCTCAGCATGGTATGGATGCTGTTGTCAATGCCTATTCCCAAAATTAATGGAAAGGCAATAACGTTTGCCGGGTTGGGGTGGATACCAAAGAGCTTCATACACCCGATGGTCCATAAAATGGTCAGAATCAGGGGATAAATTGTGCTGAAGGTCAGCACAATTTTTCTGTACGAGAAGAGAAGGATTACAAAGATAATAGCCATGGTATAGTAGCCTGCGGTTAAGAATCCTTTTTTAATTATCCGGTTTGTGTCATAAATCTGAAAAGGCGCGCCAGTGGCTTCCGGCTGTATACTTCGTATTTCCGATACGAACGTATCCAGTTTGCCCTCCGCCCAGATATCTTCTTTCGGAAAGAGATAGATCATATTTTTTCCCGTCTTGCCGATAAACCGATCTTTTAGTCCGTAGGGCAAATCGTCCGGGGTCATAGGTTCGGAATCTATTGCATTCTTCAGGAAATCGAGGTGGCGGTGAATATCCCTTTGTCCTTTTGATAATCTTTCCACAACTTCTGTTTCCGGCAACGTGCCTGCACGCTGTAAAAATGCGGCGATTTCATTATTAAGAAAAAGAAATTGGTCGATCAGGGGATGCATTCCCTTTTTCAGCAGCCCTATATGTTTGCCAAAATCAAGCCGGAATTGTATCTTTTTGAGGGTATTTTCCAATTCCCGGTATTGTACTGCGGCGCCGATATTTTCAGGAAGGGATATCGAACGGGCGATGGCGTTTAACTCTTTAATAATTTCCGTCTTTTTTTCCTGATCGCCGGGGAGGATGGAAGATATGCTTTCCACCTTTCCGATGCTGCTCAGTCTTCTGATCCTTTCCGATACCTTTTCCGATTCTTCGGGTGTATTGGCGACAATTGCGCCAAACCAGGTGGCAATCCCTGTTGATTGGACAATCTTTGCCGCATATCTGGTCGATTCCAGATTCGGGGGCAGGAGGTTCAGAAGATTGTCATCGAATTTTATGTGTTTTACAAAGAAGCATGAGCCTATTGCGAACAACAGGGAAATAATCGTCAGGGGAAGTCTGCATGAAATCACGATGCGATGAAAAATGTTTTTCAATAAAGTATATTTTGAGACGTCCGGAAGCGTTTTTTTCCGTGCGGTGAGTGATTTGTCGAACACAATCATAAGAGAGGAAAGAAAAAATAACGAAGCAATCAGAGAGAATAAAATTCCCGTGCCCGCGATTAATCCCAGCTCGCTTAACCCTTTAAAATCGATAAATAAAGTTGAGTAAAACGATATCGCCGTGGTGACCGCTCCCAGAATAATGCCTTTTCCCGTATTTTCCATGCATTTGCATAGGGCGTCTTGTTTCTCCATGCCCAGGTTTCTGTATTCCGAATAGCGCAAAATAAGATGGATGCTGAAATCTATCCCCAGTCCGATCAACACAACGGCAAATACGATGGAAAAGAGGTTCAGGTAGCCGATCGTGAGTGTGGTAAAACCAAACGTCCAGCTTATTGAAATCAGAAGGGTGAGCATCCCGAGGAGCGGCATCACAATGGAATTAAATGAAACAATAAAGAGTATCGCGACTCCCACAAGGGCTCCGATGGAAATGTACAGCATCTCTTTCTGGGAAATTTCCATTTCGTCTGCCTCCATGGCAACGGTTCCGGTAAGCCCGATATCAACGCCCTGAAACATTTTCTTTGTTTCTGCGATATGCTCCCGGATAAAATTGGTGGAATCCGTTGCCGTCAGCAATCCTTCAATATCATTCACTTCCACTTCCATCAGAAGGATGTGTCCGTTATTAAAGATATTGTAATATGCGGTATTGGAAGAATTGCCGAGCGCCATAGCGGGGGAAAAGTTTATTCCCTCCGGCGCTTGCATTCCGGTTTGGGATTGCGTTTCCGGCGGGGCATTGTTTTCCTGAAGGCTTTTGGTCATGTCCTGAACAAGGGCAGTGAGGAGTTTCATATTTTCTATGATATTTCCGCCGTACCCTGCGCCGATATGGGCTCCCTGTGCAAACGAATTTTCGAACCGGGCAAAAATATCTTCGTAGTTACAGGAATTGGCGAGTTGCGTTCCGTTTTCCCGCGTATGCAGCAAATCTTTTTTTATTTTGTGAAGTTCTTCGACATTAAGATAAAAAAGCCCCTTTTTTTCAAAATCTGTCCTGTTTATTTTATAGAAGATATCTTTGATAAGGCGCGGATTGCTTTTCAGCCTTTTTGCAATTTCTTCCGCTGCGTTAATCAGCGTGTCGGTATTCTTTGATTCCAGGACGATGATATGGTTGTCGAGTTGTCCAAATTCGTCCATGAGCTTTAGAAATCTTTTATTGTATTCCTTTTCTTCCGATATCAGGGCATTGCGGTCGGGGTTAAATTTCAGATATTGTACCGAATACACCGAGGAAATGATCGTAAGTATAAAGGTAATGATGATTACTATTTTCGGGCGGGAGCACGCAATAGCAGCGATTTTTCCGGCAATGAATTCAAACATGTCGCACTCTCAGTATTTTTAGTATCGATAACGTAACAGCAAATCTATCAGTGAAAGGGGATTAGAGAGAATTTTTTCTATGCTTCAATTATTCATTATAATTACGGGAAGAGAAAACACGAAGAAATATCCGATTTTTGAAAATATAGTCAAACAAATCTGGTTTTCGATTCGTCTTTTAATGCTTCGACTCCGCTCAGCATGACGAAGCTGTCACCCTGGGGAGTATTCCCAAATTTTTGTAAAATTCCAAAAGAAACCAAAATCATGGCTCGTTCCAAAGCTCCAGCTTTGGAACGTAAGGGAGCATTCCCAATTTTTTGTAAATCAAAATAAAGCCGACCATAAAGGATCGGCGCTACCATGCAATATGTGTCGTAGCGCGGGTGGTTTATCCCCCGCATAATACCTCCACATTTTACAAAAAATTGGGAATGCTCCCTTACGTAATTGCTTTAGAAGCTTCGCTTCTCATAACTGGAAGCATGAGCTTCCTTCACAATTGTGTTCCCAAGCAGGAACTTGGGAACAAGAATGATGGATTTGCAAAAATTTGGGAATGCTCCCGTCGCCCTGAGCCCTTCACTTATGTCATGCTGAGCGGAGTCGAAGCATCTTTTACCGCTCAGGATAAACTCCGTCGAAGGGAATATCACCCTGAGCGTAGTCGAAGGGTTGTGTTCCCGATCAAAAACTTATTTGATATTTCGAAAACCGGATGTATTTGATTATATATTAACGTATTTTTGCATAATATGGTAGGGAATATACTATGTAAAGTTTGCCAATTAATTCCCGGAGTGTCTTATATATGACAAGGGCAATATATTACTATGCGATTGTAATAGATAACTTCAACAAAATAATTGTAAGACGAGGGCATTTATAGTATCTTTATCCCGTTATGAAAAAGTGCGTTATCAATGCCGATGATTTCGGGAAATCTGATTCCGTAAACGCATGTGTGGAAAAGGCGTTTCAAGAAGGGATTTTATCCAGCGCAAGCATAATGGCGGGAGGTGAATCGTTTTCCGGAGCGTGCACTATTATTAAAGAAAACCCTGAACTTGGCATAGGCATTCATCTTACGTTGCTCAACGGGAGATCGGTGTTACAACATAAAGATATACCCGGCCTTGTTAATGATAAAGGGATTTTTTATGAAAATCCTTTTTTTGCGGGGATGAACCTTTTCTTGAGAAGGGGCATTTCCGGGCAGATACGACGTGAAATCAAAGCGCAGATAGAAAAGGCATTGGAGGCAGGGATATCGTTGGGTCATCTGGACGGGCACCTGAATATACATCTCCATCCCTCGGTGCTATGGCATGCGGTGGATTTATGCAGGGAATATGACATTCCTTACATAAGAATAACCCGTGAGCCGTTTTTCATGAATGTGCTCGTATCCGGAAAGAATTTGCTGTATAAAGTAAGCCATAAAATTATCTTTGATGTACTTGCATACAGGGCAAAACCGTTGTTGAGGGAATGCGGAATTGGCCATATTCCTCTGGTAATCGGCCTTCTGGAATCGGGAAATATTACGAATGATTACCTGATGAAAACTATTCCCCGTATCAAGGAAGAGATTTTTGAAATATATTGTCATCCGGAGCGGAATAATGGTGATTTTCGTGCGTTGACGGATACGAATGTGAAAAAATGTTTTGAGGAAAATGATATTAGGATTATTACCTATGGAGAAATAAAGGAGCAGTTATGATAAAAACATTTGTTTTCCTGTTTTTCATGTTGATAGCGCAGGCCTTCGGGCATGCTTTTTTAAGTAAGGGAATGACGGGGATCGGAGAACTTACCGCGTACGGAATAAGGGAAATACTTTATTATGCCCTAGTCGTTATGAGAAATCCCTGGATTGTTTTCGGGATTTTTTTTCATGCAATCGGATTTTTTTCATGGATGTACATTCTTTCTTTCTCGAAATTAAGCCTTGTGCTGCCGTTGACCTCGATTTGTTATATCATGACGGCATTTTTATCGAAATTCATGCTCGGAGAACAGATCAGCCCTCTCCGGTGGGCGGGAACGGCAGTAATTGTGCTGGGCGTGTACCTTATTACTCAGGGTTGATCTGAGCAATCGTCCCGTCTTTTCCAAGGAGGTATTTTTTATTTTTCCAGGTGATTTTGTTGCTGCAAAAACTGAGCAGCCACGTGTAAAATCCCAGAAATTCCTGTATCGGGACGAGCAGATATACCCATGAAAAGGGAATCTTGCTTAATAAGGTTCCCGTAAGGGTAATGCTCAGGAAACGCAGGATTACGGATGTGCCGAAAAGCGTGATCGCCGGAAGCGAAAAGGAAGTAAAAAAACATAACAGCAACGACCAGACAGACCCGAAAGATATTCCGAATAAAAAATATCCGACAGGTTTTGATACTCTGTACGTCTTGCACAACCGGAGTTGACGCACAAAATAATTCCTGAAATTTGGTTTCCCGACAACGGTATCTACCAGAATAGTAGAAAGGGTAACAGGTGTTCCGTTTTTGCTGATTTTGTTTCCGAGGTGGTAGTCATCTGCCAGCATATTGCCGAGCGCTTCATACCCGCCAATCGAATGTAACGACTGTTTCGTGAGAAACATCGAAGCTCCGAATCCATAGTTTATTCCGTGGAAAATTTTTGCCATACATACACCCTGGAAGATATCGGAAAGTATGGTAATTACCTCAAGATGCCCCCCGATTCCTTCATTATGTATTCCACGATACAAATTGGTGACCATGCCGGCATTCTTTATGTGTGCCAGCGATTGCAGAAAATCCTGCGGCACCAATACATCGGCATCGGAGATATTAATAATGTCATATCGCGCGTGTTCCGTCAGGGTAATAAGTTTTCCCACCTTTTCGTTTGAATATTTTTTATGGTTGCTGCATATGATTATCTTGCAGATACCGGGATATTCATTTTCCAGTTTTGCCAAAATCTCATAGGCGGGATCGTCTTTCGAACAGATACCGAACAAAATTTCAATGGGAATGGCTTTCAAATCGAGAAATGATTTAATATTATTGTATAAATTATATACCTCGCCGGTAATGGGTTTTAAGAAACTAATTCCATCAAAATGAGGCATTTCCGTCTCATTGTTCTTTTTCTTAAAAACCGACAAAGTACACAAAAATGCTGCAATATAATAACTGAATGATAAAAACGTGAGTATGTAGAAGCAATCTATTACCATATAAGGAGTTAGCAATATATCATGCAAAGTAATAACCGGATGCCATACTATAGAACATATTTATTTAAATACGCTTATAATATAATAATTACGTTTAGGATATGATTGCTAATTAAAAATTTCTATCGAAAAATGCAGGTATCTAACTAATTGGCATTATAACGTTTACACATAAATAGGTATTCATTCATAATAAAGTAATGATGATACAAAAAAAACATTGCAAATCAAATAAAAAAATGCGTTAATTTCAATCATGATGAAGAAGACACTTTTATTAAATCCACCGTGTTTTGACCAATTTGACGGCGGCGCCGGTTCCCGATACCAGGCACGCAGGGAGGTTCGGTCTTTCTGGTATCCCACATGGTTATGTTATGCCGCGGGACTCATTCCTGAAAGCAGAGTGATTGATGCCCCTGCACAGGGCTTGCAGGTAAATGACGTTGTTTCTCTTGTCAAAGATTATGAACTGGTAGTGATGTATACAAATACTCCCACATTATCCATCGATAGGGATACTGCCGGAAAGATAAAAGAGGTCAATCCGAATGCACTCATTTGTTTTGTCGGTCCGCACGTTACCATACAACCGGAAGATGCATTGCGTGAGGATAGGGTTGTGGACGTTGTTGCGCGGGGAGAGTTTGACCTTACCGTTAAGGAACTTGCGGAGGATAAAGACCTGAAAGATATAAAAGGGATAAGCTACCGGAACGGTTCGGGTGTTGTTCATAATGCCGACCGTGGGTTTACCGTTGACCTGGATACCCTTCCCTTTGTGACAAAGATATACGAACGCGATTTGAATTATAAAGATTACGAAATCCCTTATTTGAGGTATCCTTACCTTTCGATTTATTCCGGAAGGGGATGTCCCTCGCAGTGTGTTTATTGCCTGTGGCCGCAGACGATGATGGGGCACAAGTATCGCGTAAGAAGCGTTGACAACGTTATTGAGGAACTGAGGTATTGTAAAGAGCATTTTCCCGATGTGAAAGAGATATTTTTTGATGACGACACCTTTACCGCAAACAGGAAACGGGTGCAGGAATTCAGCCGGAAGGTGAAAGATCTCGGAATTATGTGGTCTGCAACATCACGCGCGAATCTCGACAGGGAAACCTTGAGAGAAATGAAAGAAGGCGGTCTCAGATTGCTGGTTGTGGGCTATGAATCCGGCAATGATGAAATCCTGAAAAACGTTAAAAAAGGCATTACAATAGATCAGGCCAGACAGTTTACCGGAGAATGCAAAAGTCTGGGAATACAAATCCACGGCACATTCATGCTGGGACTGCCCGGAGAAAACCGGTCTTCCATGGAAGATACCATCCGGTTTGCCAAGGAAATGGATCCCGATACCATGCAGGTGTCCATAGCGTCTCCCTATCCCGGCACGGAGTTTTATGAATATTGCAAAAAGAACGGATATTTAAAGACCGGCAACATGTTAAGCGCTTCGGGGCATCAGTTGTGCAACATAGAGTACCCGGATCTCCCTGCCGAAGAAATCATCCTCTGGACGGAAAAATTTTACAAGCAATTTTACTTCAGACCGCGCGTTATCCTGAAAATAGTGAAAAAAATGCTTCAGGACCCCGCAGAACGCAACAGAAGGCTGAGGGAAGGGCTGCAATTCTTCAAGACAATGCGGTCACGCCGGAAATACGCGCAGAAAAGCTGCTGATATACATATCACGATAAAATTTACGATAAGGGATTTCAATCTTCGTAACAGTTCAACCGGATTGAAATGTATGCGGAATACAACCCCTTTGCTCCCATAAGCGTTAACTTATTGTCCCCCGCTGGCGGGGGTGCAGGGGGTGTACCTGACTTTTTTACCGCTTCAACTGCCCCTTTATCTATGAAGGCGAGTTTTATCTTGATCCCTCCGGCTTGTTCCCCATTCATTGCCCAACGCACTAAAGTCGCAACTGAAAAATTTTCTTGTTTTAATCTTCCGATTCGTTCGGGTTACGGATATTCTGGTTATAAGCTTGTCGAAATTCCCATCCATGTCATTCCACCCCCTTAATCCCCCGCCAGCGGGGGACATGGTGGATTCAACACGTATAAGGAATTGATGGTAATTATTGATTCCTTATATGTCTATGAAACTAACGGCAAATACAGGTGGAACGTGGTTCCTTTTCCCGTAACACTTGAAACATCAACAGCGCCGTTATGTTGCTTCATTATTCCGTAAACAATCGAAAGGCCGAGCCCGGTGCCTTTTCCCGGTTCCTTTGTGGTGAAAAAGGGTTCGAATATATTTTTGATGTGCTGTTCATCAATGCCGGTTCCGGTATCGGAAACAGAGAGCGTTGCGTACTTGCCCGGATGAGCAAGGCCGAGTTTTTTAATGTGGTGATCGTCGGGTTCCGCAATGCCGGTTTTTATTGATAAAATGCCCCCTTTGAGCATAGCGTCTTTCGCATTCATGGCAAGGTTAATAATCACCTGCTCTATTTGTCCCTGATCTGCTGATATAAACGGATCCCTTTCATACAGTTTGGTTTTATACACCAGATAATTATGTGAAAGGTTCAGAATCAGGGATTCCATTTTTCTGATAATGTCATTGAGATTTTCTCTTCTCAAGGTGAGGGGTTGCTTTCTGCCAAAGGCAAGAAGGCTTTGCGATAAGTTCACGGCCTTCCCTGCGGCGTGGAGAATGTTGTTGGTAATCCGATCGTTTTCGGGGTTTTTCATCTGCAGAACGTTTACATATCCTATTATTGCGGTGAGGTAATTATTGAAATCATGCGCCACTGAACTGGCGAGCCTTCCTACGGACTCAATTTTTTGCATATGAAATAATTGTTCGGTGAGTTTTTTTTGTTCTTCCTGTAATTTTCTCTTCTCCGTTACGTCTTCTCTCAGAGCGACAAAATTCGTAATAACGCCGTCAGGGTTTTTCAGGGGGCCAATTTTTCCATATGTCTTAAACAACTCGCCGGTTTTCTTTTTATCGGTAAATTCACCTTCCCATATTTTTCCGGTAGTGAGCGTTTTCCATAATTCCTTGTATTGTTCCGGAGGTGTTTCGCCCGATTGTAAAATACGCGGAGTTTTTCCCCGCACTTCCTCAAAGGTATAGCCCGTTATTTCGGTAAATTTCGGATTCACATACTCTATATTTCCCTGTATATCGGTAATTATCACCGAAACCGGGCTTTGTTCCATTGCGTGGGACAATTTCAAAATTTGTGATTCAATTTGCTTACGCCTGAAAATTTCATTATCGAGGCTTTCCGCCATAGTATTAAAACTGTGGGCAAGTTCTCCGAATTCATCATTTCTTTGCAACGGCACCCTGTGAGAAAGGAGCCCTGATGCAATATCTTTTGTTGCATTTTTTAAGAGAGAAATGGGTCTTGAGAACGACAGGGCAAACAGCACTCCTGAAGCAATAACGAAGATTCCGCTTGCCGATCCCATGGATAAAGCAGTGGCGCCCATTTGAAACAGGGGGGCGAACAATTCCGCCGTGTCAATTTCCGACAGCAGCGCCCAATCATATTCAGGTATGTAGGAAGAAACTCCCGCCACAGGTATTCCCCGGTAATCAGGATAAATGCCCGTCATTTCCCGGTTTTCTGAAAAAATTTTCCTTACCGGCTCGGTATCCACTTTTTGGCGCAGGATGGCATTTTCTATAAACCGTGATTCAGTGAACATGAATTTGTCTCTGTTTACCAGATACACTTCAGCGGTTTTCGCCATGCCGTGATGATCCATGGTGACCGAATTCAGCACATTCAGATCATAGCAATTGAGCAGCACGCCGAGTTTTTCTTTTTTTCCGCGATGTCGCGGGTAAAGCGGTGTTGTGATATAAAAACAGTTCTTTTTGCAAATAGGGCACATTTCAGGCTGGCTGACGAATGCGGTATTTTTATCGCAGAGAAGTCCTTTTTGGAAATAGAAGGCGCCGGACATGTTCACTCCAATCTGGTTTTTATTTGTTGAGGCGACGACCTTGCCGGAAATGTCCAGTACCGTCATACAATTAAGATAGGGGTCTAACGGTTGCTTATTATGTATCAGGTGTTTCGATAATAGTTTTCCTATGCTGTTATGGGAATGGTTGCCGCTGTGTATCCTTTCCAGGCAGTTTCGTATATACCCGTCCGAACCGAAGTCTATCGTCCTTTCTTTTTTTGATTGCAGGATAGTAAGCAGGTGTGTTTTTTTTGCCTCCGCGATTGCGGTTAATTCCCGTATTTGATGCCTATGCAATTTGTTTCTGGCATTGAAGTAATAAATCGAGGTGATAACGGTGATTGGTATGAGCGATATGCACAATCCGAAAATGATCAATTTGGCTTTGATGGAGATGGATTTTTTGATCATGGTATTTGCCCCTGCTCAATAGAAAAATTGTTATTTACATTTTAATATTATATAAAGATGCAACAATTGTGCCAAACACATTCCAGACGTAAATTAAAAGAAATTAACTATCGTAACTATTTAGTATGTGGTCAGATGAGAAACATGAAGAGGAAAGGGGAGTATTAATTTTTCAGGGGAAAAGTGTGTCAAAAAGTGTGTCATGGCACACTGCGTGACACATGTGTCACTGTGACATACTTTTTCATGTAGCGTTGTCTGCCGGAAAAATTTTTGTGCACGTGAGGGGAGGTTTTCTTTTAAAAATGCGTGGATTTTGAAAATTGTTTGCGTTATGATAAAAATTTAAATGTATATTTGCTTTTTTAAATAGGGAGAACAGGCAAGATGGGCGAAAAGAAGACAATTACCAAAGATATGATTATTAATGATGTAATACAAAAATATCCGAAGACCATCGGTATTTTTAAGGATTTTGGCGTTGATGCCTGCTGTGGTGGCGGGTTTAGCATTGAAAAAACCGCTGCAATGAGCGGAGGAGACATGGAAAAGCTGCTCACGAAACTGAATAATGCGGTAAAATGATATGAAATTACGGGAGCATTCCCGAATTTTTGTAAATCCATCATTCTTGTTCCCAAGTTCCTGCGGGAGCATTCCCAATTTTTTGTAAAATGTGGAGGTATTATGCGGGGGATAAACCACCCGCGCTACGACACATATTGCATGGTAGCGCCGGTCCTTTATGGTCGGCTTTATTTTGATTTACAAAAAATCGGGAATGCTTCCGTATAAAGGTCGTTGAAGATATGGCAAACCATTGTCCCCCGCTGGCGGGGGATTAAGGGGGTGGAATGACACGGGTGGGGATTTTGACAAGCTTATAGCCAGAGAATATCCGTAACCCGAACGAATCGGAAGATTAAAACAAGAAAATTTGTAACACTTTCGTCTTTTGAAAAACGTATTATCCTATAAGCTCCGTAGGAGCAACCTGTTGGTAGCAAAATAAGATATTATAACAAATATTAGCTCCGTTAGGAGCGGCCTGTTTGTCTTCCGCAGGCCCTGTTTATATGGATTGACAGAAGACAGGTCGCTCCTGCGGAGCTATTTTACCCTATTGAATTTTATTGCGCTACAAACAGAGCCGCCCCTAACGGGGCGACAGTGTATTTTTTCTATCCCGTAAATTTTTCAAAAAGCTAAAATGTTACGAAAATTTTTTAGTTGCGGTTTTAGTGCGGTAGGCAATGAATGGGAAACAAGCCGGAGGGGATCAAGATAAAATTCGCCTTTGTAATAAAGGGGCAGTTGAAGAGGTAAAGAAATCCGGTCCTCCCCCTGCACCCCCGCTAGCGGGGGACATGACGGATACATGTATGAGGTAGAGGTAAATGCCTGATGCTTTTTACCGATATTTCTTCTGATCGTGCAGTAACAGTAAGGGTGGATTAAGCGATAGCGAATCCACCTTTTCCGAAAAATTTATTGTGGTGGATTCGGCGTAAAAAACAACGCCTTAATAAATCTATGCTGGCAAATGTCAAAAGTGTTTCTGTTTTTGGTATTGAAGGATATCCGGTAGAGGTAGAGATATATGTCGCGAAGGGAGAGATGCCCTCGACGATTATTGTCGGGCTGCCGGATACCGCGGTGAAAGAGAGCCGCGACAGGGTAAAGGCGGCGATGAATAACAGCGGGTACAAATTTCCAGGAAATAATGTCGTAATAAATCTTGCTCCCGCGGACAGAAAAAAAGAAGGCCCCGTTTTTGAGCTGCCGATTGCGGTGGGAATTCTTGTCGCGACAGACCAGTTTGAAATCCCCGATCTTCATGAGTATGCGATTGTCGGAGAATTGTCATTGGACGGAAAGGTTCGTCCCGTAAAAGGGTGTCTGCCGATGGCCTTGAAATGCCGTGAACTGGGGATTAAAAAAATTCTCCTTCCTTCCGTGAATGCTCCTGAGGCGGCAGTGGTAGAGGGAATTGACGTTATACCGGTGGAAACGCTTGAACAGACGATGGGGATTCTGACAAAGGCGATTGTTCCTCAAAACTACCGCATTGATCCTGATGAAATATTTCAGAGGCATTCGGAATATGAAGTTGATTTTGCGGAGGTAAAGGGTCAGGAGCATGCAAAACGTGCCTTGACCGTTGCTGTGGCAGGCAATCATAATGTGATTATGATCGGCCCCCCGGGGGCAGGGAAAACAATGCTGGTTCAGCGCATTCCCACGATCATGCCAAGGCTTGCTCTGGAAGAGGCTCTGGAAACTACAAAAATATACAGTGTGCTGGGACTCCTGGATTCGAAGATATCCTTAATTGCAACAAGGCCGTTCAGAGCGCCGCATCATACCATAAGCACCGCAGGGCTGATTGGAGGCGGTTCCATCCCAAGAGCGGGAGAAATCAGTCTTTCACATAATGGGGTGTTGTTTTTGGATGAACTCCCCGAGTTTGACCGAAAGACCCTGGAAGTGCTTCGCCAGCCGCTCGAAACGGGGAATGTCACCATATCGCGCGCAATGAATTCGGTGACATACCCGGCGCGTTTTATGCTTGTTTGCGCAATGAATCCATGTCCGTGCGGATACTATACCGACAGACAGAAGGAATGCCGCTGTACTTCTTATCAGATTCAAAAATATGCTTCTAAAGTTTCCGGACCTTTGATGGACAGGATTGACATACAACTTGAGGTTCCTGCGGTGAGTTACAAAGAGCTGGCCTCTGACCCGGAAGGACATTCTTCGGAATTATTAAGAGAAAAGGCTTTTCGGGCAAGAGAGATTCAGAAAGAACGTTTTAAAGATCAGACGATAAAGACAAACGCGCATATGACTTCAAAACAGGTAAAGAAGTATTGTGTCCTTGATGATCAGGCAGAGTCATTGCTGCATCAGGCAATGGTTGAATTGGGAATTTCCGCCCGCGGACACAGTAAAATACAGAAGGTTGCCCGCACGATTGCTGATATGGATGAGAGCGAGAGCATAAAGGCGGAACACATTTCGGAAGCAATACAGTATCGGAACATGGACCGGGGTTTACAGAGATGAGAGTTCTTTTAATAGATCCGCCGTTTTACCGGTTTTTTAATTATTACAACCGGTATTTTCCTTTGGGATTGAGCTATTTGTCGTCAGTGCTTAAAAAAGCGGGGCATGAGGTGACGATTTATGATGCCGATTGTAATAAGGATTCAAAGGGAATGGATTATACACGGTTGCCGGAAATGTATGCTTCCTATATAAAAGAGCTGAGAAATCCTGAAAATCAAATATTGAAAGAAATATCGGATACGCTGAGAACATTTCAGCCAAACCTTGTAGGGATTACCGTAATGACGCCAAAAGCGGCGTCTGCTTTTACGGTGGCATCGTTGGTAAAAGCATATGACCGAACGTGCAGTGTGGTTTTTGGCGGGCCGCATGCGACTTTGAAACCGGGTGAGATATTTAATATTTCAGAAGATGTTGATTTTGTTATCAGCGGAGAAGGGGAAGGTTCTTTTCCGGAACTGGTGAATTCGCTGGAGAGAAAAGAAAACCGGTTTGACACAATCGCGGGTCTTTCTTATTGTAAGGACGGTAAAAAAGTAAATACCGGTTCGGGGAAATTTATTGATAATCTCGACACGCTGCCCTTTCCCGACAGGGAGTCATTTATAGGCGCAAATACTTACACCTCTGAAGATATGGGACTCATCATGGGAAGCAGGGGCTGCCCGTATAACTGTTCTTATTGTGCTACACAAATCTGGACAAGGAAGGTAAGGTATCGTTCCATAACAAATATTCTTGAAGAAATAAAATGTGTTTATGAGAGATATGGCACGCATCAGTTTACTTTTAAAGATGATTCTTTTACGGTGAACAGAAAACGGGTAATGGAGTTTTGCGAGGCATTGATAAAATTGGGGATAAGTGTAAAGTGGGACTGCAATACGAGGGCGGATTTGGTAGACCTTCAATTGTTGAAAATGATGAAAAAAGCCGGTTGCAACAGTATAAAGGTGGGTGTTGAATCCGGCAGCGAAAGAATTTTGAAGATTATGGATAAAGGCGTGCAGTTGGAACGCACGAAAGAGTCCGCAAAACTCTTTCGGAAGGCAGGCATACATTGGACGGCGTATTTTATGATGGGCGTGCCGACAGAGACAAAGGAGGACATAAAAGAAACTGTAAAACTGTTGTATGAAATTAAGCCAAGTTTTGCGTCAATAGGGGTGTATGAGCCGTTTCCCGGCACACGATTGTTTGATATCGGTGTTGAAAGAGGACTGGTAAAAAGGGAGATGGAGTATGAAGAATTTTTTTCGCGCATACCAAGCGATTATTATCTTAAGGATGTAAAAAGAAGAAGCGACACGATGGATCAGGAAGAGTTTGTTGTCCTTGAAAAAGAAGTAAAAGAGACATTTCATGATTATAACAAAAACATCGCGCGTATATTTGAAAGAGCGAAGGCAAGAAGCTCCGTCTATTTGCGCAATCCTAAGATTTTTTTGAGTGATATTGAAAAATTTCTCGGTTGGATGAGATAAAGAGATAAAAATTACAATGAAATTTTATTATCCGGTTTCTAAAAGAAAAATATTGCTGGTGGCGGGAGATCTTTTTATCGTTAGCCTTGCGATAGTGTTGTCTGCAATAGTTCGTCTTGGTATTGACGGTGGGCTGAACTACGTAAAAGGAAATCCCATGTCGTTTGCGGTTTCCGGCATAGTTCTTATCGCAACGTTTTCATTTGCGGAACTCTACGATATCCGGAAGGATTACAAATCCATAGGCATTATTCTCTCGATCATTTTTGCGACGGCAATGGCATTTGTTGTAACGACATTTATATTTTACATAAATTGGTCATTGCGGATAGGAAGGGGTGTTTTCTTAATTAACGGGGCGTTGGTTATTTTCCTTATAGCGGGCTGGAGGATGCTCTATAGTTATATAATAGAACAGCCGCTTTTTAACAGAAGGGCGCTTATTATAGGCGCCGGCTGGGCGGGAAAAACGGTTCTGGAGGAGATAAATAAGGCAAAAAAAGCAGGGATAACAGTGGCAGGATTTATTGACGATGATCCGGAGAAATCAGGAAAGCGGATATCCGGGATTCCTGTTTTAGGGGACAGGTCTGTTATAAACGATGCTATCCGGCAGCATACTATTGATAGTATCATTTCTGCAATTACTCATGAAAAACATGCCGACCTGATTAAAAAACTGATTCATTGTTCATGGAATGGCGTAGAGGTGATCGATATGCCGTCGATATATGAACAACTGACCGGCAAGATACCGTTTAAACATATTAATGATATGTGGATGCTCCATGTTGTTATCAGTAAACCGAAGGCATACGGAAAGTTTATTAAACCTGTTTTAGAAACCATTATTTCTTCGATTTTATTTATACTATTAATTCCTGTGATTGCGGTGCTATCCGTTTTGATAAAAACGACATCAGAAGGAAGCATTTTTTACACCCAGGAACGGATGGGAAAGGATACCAGAAAGTTTACTATTATAAAATTTCGGACAATGATACACAATGCAGAGTCGCAAACAGGCGCTGTATATGCGGCAGACAACGATCACAGGATCACAAAGGTCGGAAAGTTTTTGAGAAAATGGAGGCTGGACGAGATACCGCAGTTATTGAATGTGGTGAAGGGAGATATGAGCTTGGTCGGGCCTCGTCCGGAAAGAGAAATATTCATAAAGGAGTTTGAAGAGAAGATCCCTTTTTATTCCCAGCGGCTTGCCGTAAAACCGGGTTTGAGCGGTTGGGCGCAGGTTAAGTATCCCTATGCGTCTACCATTGAACAAACAGAAGAAAAACTGCAATATGATTTGTACTACATAAAAAACATGTCATTTCTTTTAGACATTGTGATATTGTTAAAAACGATGAGAGTCATGTTGTTTGGGATGGGGAAGTAGCAACAAACAGATGCAGGCACAAAAAGTTAGTGTGGTTTTTTCTTCGCCGACTCTTTCATGCAATAGGTGTTTTCCATGCCCATGAGCGCTTCCTGCATTTCCGGTGAAATTTCAAGTGCTTTTTTATAGTTTTCAATCGCCTCGTCAAATCTTTTCTGCCGTTGATAAATATCCCCAAGGGTTTGGTATGCAACGGCAAGCTTTGGGTCTATGAAAAGCGCTTTTTTAATATCATTCGCCGCACGATCGAGATTGTTGTTTTTCATGTGGAGCATGCTGCGGTTATAAAGCGCAGAGAGGTCGTTGGGGTTCAGATTCAGAGCAGCGCTATATTCGTCTATCGCTTTTGGGAGGAGGTCTTGCCGGGAATAAACAACACCGAGATTAAAATGGACGCCGGGGTGATTTTCATTCAATGATAATGCCTTGTTGAGCACCGCAAGCGCTTTGTCATATTCATTGTTTCTGGTATAAGCGACCCCAAGGTTATTATATGCTTCACAAAAATTTGGGTTGATTTCAATTGCCTTTTCATATGCGGAAATAGCGCTGTCAACCTTTCCTGTGCTGATGTAAACCGCTCCAAGATTGTTGTATGCTTCCGGAAAGTTTTTTTTGTAATGGAATGCAGTTTTGTATGCCTCTGTTGCTTCTTTGGGTTTTTCCTGCAATGCGAAAGAGACCCCTTTATTGTTATAAATCAATGCGAGGTTTTCTTTTGTTTTTTCATGATTGGGATCGAGGGAAAGAATTTTTCTGTACGTGGCAATTGCATTGTCATGCAATTCTTTCCGTTCATATGATACTGCAAGATCAAAAAGGGTGGAAATTTCATGGGGATCGACAGGAGATTTTTTTTCAATAGCAGGGGAAATTGATGCCTGAGATTGCGGCTTTTCCTTACAAAGCATTTCAAGGTATTTATAACTTTCTGCCATATTTGGATCGAGTTCTATTGCCCGTTTAAAAGAAAAAGTCGCTTCTGCTGTCATTCCTTTGTTTGCATACGCAATTCCTAAGTTATGAAAGACTTCTGCATTATGTAAATTTGATGATAAGGAAAGCTTATACGCCCTGATTGCTTCGTCAAATAAGTTTTTTTTATTAAATGAGTTGCCGAGTTTAAAATATGCGGTAGCGTCCGCAGGGTTAATCTCGGTGACTTTTTTAAACTCACGAATTGCTTCATCATATAAATTGTTTCTGTAGTATATAATTCCCAAATTAAAATGCGCATCTGTGTTGGAAGGATTTTGTAATAGTAATCGTTGAAAGTTTTTTATATGGGAGAGTTCGGTGTTGTTTATTGGTTTAGCAGTATCGGAAATTGCGATATGTACGGAGTAAAAGAGTGAAAGACAAATAACACAATAGACGGGATATTTTCTGAAAAGAAGAAGCATATCTGATCTGCAATGATTCAAAGTATGTTTTTCAGCAAGGCACGTCTCTCATTATAGGAAACTTTTTCATGGTTAATGAGTTCCCTTATTTGATGGGGGTGTTTAATGCCTTTGAGTGAATAGGTAAGGTTGTTTGTAAAGACTTTTAGAGTGCCGACGTGTAATCGCTTTTGAATAAAACTTTGGCGTATTAATATTTTATTAATGTCATTGTACTCTACTTTTTTAAAAGTTTTTGAAAATGGTCCCTGCCTGAGAAACAAACCGTTTTGGGTAATGAGGTATTTGGAGATGCAAATGGTGAGAACTGCATAACAAAAAAGAATACCGCCAAGTGACAATAGAAATAGTCCGGAAGGAGATTCGATTCCGTATTTCCGGAAGCTTAACAAAAATGAAAGCACAAAAATAAAAAATAGCAGCCAATAATGCCTGATTTTGGGTTTTAATTTTTTTTGAAGGATATTTTTGGGGAAAACAGGCGGTGAATTCGGCACGTTTGTTTTGTTTATTTAATGATAGAGAAATAAAATAAATTATAAAGAAGGGGTTCTTGCAAGTCAAGGCAATATAAATAGTACGTAGTATTAGGGTTATAGGAAGGCTCTATTGAATAAAATGAGTGTGTTGTTGTGGGCTCAGGTGGTAAAAAGAAGAAGATATGAAAGGTTGAATATAGTGAAACAACCAGCTACCGAAATAGGCAAAGCAGGCAAGGGTAAGCCAAAAGATTTTCAGAAAATTTGCATAAAGGGGATTTTTTTTATACTTTTCCAACCACGTAATTATCACGGTAATTAGTGCAGGATTTACAAATAGTTCACTTGTGCTGGGAGGGAAGATAGTTCCGATGTAATTGAAGAGAATACCTACCACAATGCTAATAAACAGAGAGAGCGCGAAGGTATTTTTTGCAATGATAATGCCGAAGAGGAGCAGGGTGTGTGCGATGAAAGATATTTTTGTAGCTTCCAAACTCCGGTAAAACTCGTACGATATTATGAAATAAGGGCCAAGAAAAGCAAAGAGAACCATATGCCTCTCGGGCCCTTTTATTTTATAACAAAGATATAAAGAAGTCAGGGAGACAATTTTAAGAATGTCATTCTCACTCCAGTATTCGTTGTCGCCAAAATAAACACAGGCAATTCCAATGCAGGCGGAAAGATAGAGGAGAAACTCTATCTTTTGTTTTCTGCGTAAAATCCATAATACCAAAAGGAAAATAAGCACGGATTGTAATATGGTAAGACATTCTTTAAGCCAGAAAATATGTTCGTAGACATAAATGAGATGGGTAAAGTTATTCGTAATGAATTTCATCGGTAGAGTGATATTTTAAATAATAAAGGAGGCATAATGGGAAAAAACGTATTGCTGCGGTAATAAAGCAGGAGGAGCTGCAATAGGCTGGTGAAAGTTTGAAAATATAAAAATAGGCATAACACACGCATCAAATATACTTAATAACATATTTAATACATAACATATTTTTAACGCTGTTGGGAAGTGAAAAAAGTTCAAAAATAAAAAATTTTACGTCAGAATTTCAATGAAACATACAAGAGGAGATCGTGTTTCAGAGTTCTTTTCTCATCAAAAGCGTAACTGGTTTATGTGTAAATATGTTGTAATATTTCCGATGGAAAATTTAGTTGAATTTAAAGTTTAAGTTTGTTAAACTCAACCTCTTAAATACCTTAAAAGAACGTCTTTTAAGGAGCATAATTTTAGTAAAACAGATAGATGGAGAATCACAATTATGGCGGATACGGTATCTGAGTTAGATATCAATAAACTCCTTGATATTGAAACTATTTCAAGGGAGGCTGTCGCTGAGATAAAACAACAAGTGTTAGGCTCTATAGAAAATAGAAGAATCTTTGATAAAAAGATAGAGTCGCTGGATGAAGAGATAAAGAAAGAATCGGACGGTGCAAAGTTAAAAGACCAGAAACTTGTGCTCGGAATATGTTTGTGGGTGATAGGGAAAACAAAAGAAGCGATCGGCTTATTGAATGATATAAAGACAAGAAAAATAGGTTCATATTATCTGGGAAAATGTTATCAGGAATGCGGTGACTATAAAAACGCATTAGGGTGTTTTGAACGTGCGAAAAAATCAGAGGGGGAAGAATTTGATATTTGCATGGATATTGCAGAGACGAAGATAACGGCGGGTGATGTCAACGACGCATTGAAAATAATAAAAAATTTTTCACCGGCACACAATAACAGCGCAGAACTGCATTATCAATGGGGTCGCTGTTTGGAAGCCCAGGGGGAGTATAAAGAGGCATATGAACAGTATGATAAGGCTATTCAGATCGAACCAACCCATGCGAAATCTCTTTTCCAGTTGGCGTTTAATTATAATATGGATGGAGAAGATGACCGTGCTATAGAATATTATGAACGGTGCGTTAAACTGAGTCCTGCCTATAAAAATGCATATATGAATTTGGGAATATTATACGAAGACAAAGGAAAGTTTGATGATGCGGTTTTTTGCTTCGAAGCAGTTTTAGACGCAGATCCGTTACATGAGCGGGCGTTGTTTTGCCTGAAGAGTGCAAAGGCATCATCGGAG
Organism: Planctomycetota bacterium; assembly: GCA_016873165.1. Taxonomy (GTDB): domain Bacteria; phylum Planctomycetota; class Brocadiia; order Brocadiales; family Brocadiaceae; genus Kuenenia. The sequence continues at coordinate 79,668 of VGXV01000010.1, forward strand.
ATGTTTTTTGATGAAGATATATCGAAAAAGCAGGGACAAGAAAGCGAAGTATTAAATATTCCGATTTCCGATTTTGAACTTTCAGTAAGAAGCAGAAACTGTTTGGAAAAAATGCATATTCGTACCCTGAAAGACCTGACAAAAATTTCAGAACCGGACTTGTTGACATTTAAAAATTTTGGAGAAACCTCGCTAAACGAGATAAAAGCAATACTGGCACAAAAAGGTTTGCAATTGGGTCAGTCTATTGAAGGCAATAATAGCGAGAAATTTTTGGGTAGAAAGACAGGTTACTCAAAGAGAACAAAAAGTTGATTTCTCCGTTTGTTTTTGAGTGAATGCGGTTGTTAGAAAGGTTTTCATTGGAATCACAAATAAAAGCCCTCTCCATGCCTGTCGTAGGGTTGAAAAAAGATATGGCAGGAGGCATGTTTTCCGAAAGCCGCAACAAATGGCTGAAATACGCAGGATGTTTTAGTAATGGGTTACGGAAAGTATTCTTATGTTAGATTACATCCGGGGGCAAGTGATTCGAAAATCTCCCACGAAGTTGGTCCTGGAAGTCGCGGGCGTTGGTTATTTATTACACATTCCACTCTCCACTTTTGAAAAGATTCCCGATCATGGCGAAGTGACAATTCATACTCAGTTGTTTCTGCGGGAAGATGGTATAAAGTTATATGGTTTTGCATCGGAAGATGAAAAAGAGTTGTTTCATCTGTTACTGTCGGTAAATGGCGTTGGGCCAACTATGGCAAGCGCAATATTATCCGGCAGCACAGTAAGAGATATTAAATGTGCGATAGCCGGAGAAGATACAAAGGCGCTGGTAAGAATTAAGGGTGTTGGGAAAAAAACAGCGGAACGGATTGTATTAGAATTGAAGGAACGTATTAAAGAGGGAAAAACATCCGCAGATACAGAAATGGATGGGAGGCAGCAAACGTATGCTGCCGATGCGATTATGGCTTTAATCTCTTTGGGATATGGCAGGCCGGTGGCAGAAAGTGCGGTGAACGAAGCGGTAAAAAAGATAAAATCGGTTGACAATGTGGAAGTTCTCGTAAGGGAAGCCTTGAAATATAAAACATAAGAGAGTTATAAAAAGTTGTCTGTTTACTATGTAGGGATGTAGGCATGTTAAATGAGGGGGTCTTGTCTTCTTCCGCGGTTCTTGAAGATAATAATCTCGATCTTACGCTTAGGCCGAAAAGATTCAGTGATTTTATAGGACAAGATCGTATAAAAGAAAACCTTCTGATTTATATAGAAGCAGCGAAAAAAAGAGGTGAACCGCTCGATCATATCTTGTTTTCAGGCCCGCCTGGTTTAGGAAAAACGACGCTGTCGCAGATTATTGCGAGTGAAACGAATACGGCGATCAAAACAACTTCTGGTCCCATTTTGGATAAACCCGTAGATCTTGCGGGAATTTTAACCAACTTGCAGCAGGGTGAAATTCTTTTTATCGATGAGATTCATCGCCTGAATACTACGGTAGAAGAATATTTGTATTCTGCAATGGAAGATTTTTCTATTGATATAATCATTGACCAGGGGCCGAAGGCAAGGTCTGTGAAGATAAATCTTCAAAAGTTTACGCTTATTGGCTCTACCACACGGGAGGGATTGCTTACTGCGCCATTACGGTCACGGTTTGGGGTGCTTGAGAAACTGGAATTTTATCCCTGGGAAGATCTGTATAAAATTGTGTGTAATTCCGCGCGTAAACTTGCTATATCAATAGAAAACAAAGGCGCCGAAGTTATCGCAAAGAGATCGCGGGGCACTCCGAGAATTGCAAACAGATTTTTGCGTCGGATTCGTGATGTCGCCCAGGTGAGGGGGAATGATGTGATAAACGAGCAAATAGCGCTTATGGGGCTGGAAATGTTAGGCGTAGATGAAAATGGTTTATGCGAGATGGACCGCAGGATTTTGCAAACAGTGATAAAAAATGGCGGGGGTCCTATTGGATTAAAAACAATAGCGCTGTCCGTCAATGAGCAGGAAGATACAGTAGAAGAAGTGTATGAATCTTTTCTTATTCAGAAAGGTTATCTGGAAAAAACACCGCGGGGAAGAATCGCCACAAAACAGGCATATGACCATCTTGGAATTCATAAGCAAACACCCGTGCAAAAAAAATTATTTTAAGAAACGAATATGCAGCTATTATTACATATCTGTTGTGCGTGTTGTTTATGTGCGCCGCTTGATGAATTGAAAAAAGAAGGTTTTGTGGTTACCGGTCTCTTTTATAATCCCAACATACATCCGTTGCTTGAGTTTCGGCGCAGGATAAAAGCCTTACGGGTTTTTCAGGAAAAATATCCGATAAAAATCATTTTTAATGAAGAATACGGGTTAAGGGATTTTTTGAGAAGTGTGAATTATGAAGGAAACAACCGTTGCGCGGATTGTTACACCATGAGGCTTGATTCTGTGGCATTATATGCAAAAAAACATAACTTTGATGCATTTACCTCAACAATGTTATTCAGCAAATATCAGGATCATGAACGATTAAAAGAGATTTCTGAAAAGGTATCAAAAGAAAAAGAAATAAAATTTTTATACCGTGATTATCGTCATTTGTCCGATCATAGCATTGAAATTGCCCGAAAAAACATGATTTACCGGCAGGGTTATTGCGGATGCGTTTTCAGTGAATATGAAAGATATATCGATACGACCAGAGAGTTGTATAAGGGAAATAGTCCTCAATGCAGCGAAAAAGAAGCATCCTCCGGGGGATTGCGGGTAGAAAAAGGCGAAGAAGTCTGCGATTGTACAAGATGATATGAAAGTGTTTTTTGTCTTGTATAACGCGGAGTGGGTGGTTACAAAAGTGTATTTGCTAATGTAATGGGATTGATAAAAAAGAAAAATTTTTAATATACAATCATGGGCAAAACACTCTACATATTGGCAACGTTTATCATGCCGTTTTTTATGACAGTTACCTCGCTTTCATGCAAGAGAGATGTAACAAGAGTAAGAGACGGAGTCCGAGACTATGTTTCCAGGGAGGATATATCTCCCAGCCTAAGGATACTCCTTTTAGACAGAGTGAAAAAAGCGTCGCTGGCAGTGGACGGTCGCTATCAGATACTGGGGAGCTTGTCCAATGTGATAGACCAGGGAATGAGGTTGGGCAAAACTACTGTTTCTGTCAAAGAGGGGTATATTTATATCGGGAACAAAAGATATTACAACAGTGAGTTAAGGATCAAAAATTTGGAGGATAGCGGAGTTGGAGTCGATAACATTCGCTATCGCGGCGAAATACGGATTTTGCAACAAATAGACGATAAACTTTCGGTTATCGAGGAAATTGAGATTGAAAATTTTGTTGCGGGAGTGCTTGGGTGCGAAATGCCAAACGCATGGGAGGATAATGCTTTGCGTTCTCAGGCAGTGGCGATAAGAACATATGTAGAAAATCAAAGAAAGGCAAAAGGAAATAAGTCGTACCATATAGACAGATCGGAACTTGCATACAAGGGGATGATAGGAGAAACTGCAAAAAGCAGAAAAATGGTGCAAGATACCGCAGACATTGTCATGGCATATAAAGGAGAGATATTTTCGGCATTTTTTCATAGTACCTGTGGCGGACACACGGAAGACGTTAATCTGGTTTTTGGCAAGGACAGGCTGCCTCCGCTCGCCGGAGTAAAATGCGGCTACTGCAATAATACTAAATATTTCTCGTGGAATGTGAATATTGCGAAATCCTCAATAATGCAGAAATTAAAAAATGCAAATATCAGAGTTTCAAATATTATTTCCGTAAAGGCAATAAATCCCGGCCCGGGGAATCATGGTTCAGAGGTGGAAATTATTGAAACAAATGGGATGGAAAGGATGAACGCAAACAGGTTTAGACTGCTCGTCGGGCCAAATAGTTTATATAGCACCGCATTTACCGCAAAGAACAATGGCAGTAGTATTAAATTTTCCGGAAAAGGGTGGGGACATGGCGTTGGGCTTTGCCAGTATGGGGCCCAGGGGATGGCGAAAAAAGGGTACAACTGGAGAGATATTTTAGAATATTATTATCCAAAAAGTGAGTTAAGGCGGTTAAATTAATAATGAATTCTTTTAGGGAAAAGAATTGTTTTTTAAGGTTTTAACGGCGGATAAGCAAACAAAGGCAAGGCGTGGCGAACTTAACTTGTCCGGGCAGGTTATTCCTACGCCTGTTTTTATGCCTGTTGGAACACAGGGAACGGTTAAAACTCTAACTCCGGAGCAATTAGAAGAAACAGGGAGCGGGATAATTTTATGCAACGCATATCATTTATGTCTGCGGCCTGGAACTGAAATTATTAAACAATTTGGAGGTCTTCACCGGTTTATGGGATGGAAAGGAGCTATCATAACTGATAGCGGAGGATTCCAGGTTTTTTCGCTGAGCAGCCTGACGAGAATATCAAAAAACGGGGTGGAATTTCAATCGCCTGTCGATGGCGCAAAATTGTTCCTTACTCCTGAAAAGGTGATAGAAATACAAAATGATATCGGGGCAAATATTATCATGTCATTTGATGAATGTGTTCCGTATCCCTGTGAAAAAGACAGAGCGCGTGTTGCAGTTGAAAGGACGCTTGATTGGGCGGAGCGGTGTTTAAGCGCTCATAAAAATGATAAGCAGGTCCTTTTTGGCATCGTTCAGGGAAGCGTTTTTAAGGAACTCCGTATCGAATGTGCGAAAAGTCTTGAAAAAATGAATTTTCAGGGATATTCCATAGGCGGGTTAAGTGTTGGAGAGGGAAGTTTATTGATGAATGAGGTATTGGATTATACAATGGAACATTTGCCACAGGAAAAACCAAGATATTTAATGGGTGTTGGCTTTCCTAAAGATATTCTTGATGCTGTGGAACGAGGGGTTGATATGTTTGACTGTGTTGTGCCCACACGCAACGGAAGAAATGGATGCGCTTTTACTCATTTTGGGAAAGTAAAAATAATGAACAGTCAGTACAAGGAAGATAAGAGGCCGCTGGATGAAATGTGTGATTGTTACACGTGTAAAAACTTTTCAAGGGCATACCTGAGGCACCTCTTTGTTGCAAAAGAAATAGTGGGATTAACGTTGCTCTCATTGCATAATATTTTCTATTTTCAAAGATTAATGCAGCAGATAAGAGATTCTATCGAAAGGGGAGAGTTTCACCGCTTTAAGGAACAGTATTTTTTAAATTACGAAAGTAATTAAAAGGGTTTTTTGACTATACAGAGCGTAACAGTAGTTGCAAAAGGCACAGTTTTCTGAAAAATTATTTGGTTAATTTTTTTAATGGTGAGGAGGGATATTATGCTTGTTTTATTACAAGCGGCAGGAACGGGAAAAGGATCTCCTGGCGGGATGATGTCTTTATTGCTTCCATTTATACTTATGTTTGTGGTAATGTATTTTTTAATACTGAGACCCCAGAAGAAAAAGGAGAAGGAGCGTAAGGCGTTATTATCCCGCATACGAAAGAATGACAAGGTTGTCACTGCGGGGGGAATTCACGGGGTAATTACCTCTGTACGGGAGAATGAGGTGGTTATTCGCATTGACGATTCAAAAGATGTTAAAATTAAGGTCGACAGGAATTCGGTTGTTACGGTATTAGAAGCTTCGCAAGAAGATGAGACGGAAGAAGATGCTCAAGCGACAGCATCGGAAAATAAGGAAGGCGAAAGCAAGGAAAAGAAATAGATTTTTATCTTTTGTTGTATGGATTTGACAAATTTTTATGAACAACGGAAAGGGAGCCGTTTGAGGAGACGGAAACGGAAATGGGAAAAAACTTAAGGTGGAAGATACCTCTCATTGTGATAGTCATTGCTATCGGATTTATGATCTTATATCCACCAGCGGAAAAGGTCTTAAAGAGAGAGATTGTAAAAGAAGTAGATGGCAGAGTTATTGAAAGCAAAACAGTAGAGAAATCCTGGTCAAATTTTTTAGTAACGAATCCTGTTCTCCGTGAAACAATCATCGGCGAGGAAGTTGACAAAGATGGCAAAAAGATACGCACAAAATCCGTTGAATACTATACAAAAGGGAAAATCAAACTGGGACTGGACCTCAAGGGAGGTTCGGAATTGTTGTATAAAGTCCGCGTGGATGACAGAGAAGACCGGCCGGGGATCACAAAAGAAATTATTGAGGTACTGAAGAAAAGGATCGATCCTCAGGGAGTGATGGAGTACAGGATTCAGGAACAGGGTCACCGGAGAATACTGATTCAGGTGCCAGGAGCGACGAGAGACGAGACGGAAAGTTTGAAAAACCGCATAACCAGATTGGGAAAGCTGGAATTTCGGTTGGCTGCAAGCGCTGATAGCACCGAATATAAAGATGCGATGGAAGGGAAAAACGTTTCCGGATATTATAAACACTGGATGCGGAAACGCAAAGGTGAAGCCGGTGAGGAGGGGAAATGGATTCTCGTGAGAAATACAACGGAAATTACGGGGGAACATTTATCCAGAATATATCCGGATACAAAAGGCATAGAGCCTGTGGTTGGTTTCGAGTTTGATGCTGCGGGAAAAGCAAAATTCGGGCAGGTTACTGAAAGAAACATTGGCAAACCGTTGGCAATTATACTGGATGGAATATTATATTCTGCGCCAACAATACGTGACCGCATACCGGGAAAAGGTATTATCGAAGGAAGTTTTACGCAGGATGAGGTAAATGAGCTTATTGCAACGATGAGGGCGGGAAGCCTTCCGGCTGACCTGGAACTGGAAATGGAGACCATGGTTGGGCCTAGCCTGGGAAAGGATTCCATCAATAAAGGGTTAATGGCGGGCATCATTGGGGGAATTTTTTGTGTCCTGTTTATAGGTATTTATTATTTAGGCATAGGGTGGGTTGCAAATTTTGCAAACGCCCTGAACATATTTTTAATTGTTGGGACAATGGCGTTGCTTAACGCAACGATGACTCTTCCGGGCATCGCAGGATTAGTTCTTATGATAGGAATGGGCATAGATGCAAACGTTCTTATTTATGAAAGAATTCGTGAGGAAAAAGCAAAAGGAAAGCCTATTCGTGCCGCGGTGAAAGCTGGCTATCAAAAGGCTTTTTCCGCCATTTTCGATTCCAACATTACAACATTAATCACCGGTGTGATTCTCGCCTCGGTCGGCACCGGGCCGGTAAAAGGTTTTGCATGGACGTTGATCATCGGTTTGATAATAAACTTATTTACCGCAATATTTGTTACGAGAGCAATATATGAATTGTTTATGGATTTCAAATGGGTGAAGAGTTTTTCCATGATGAGGCTGATTGGTGTGCCGAATGTAAAATTCCTTAGTGCGCGGCATATCTTATTTATTATTTCCGGAGTAGTGGTTATTGGCGGGATGACTTTTTTTGTTGTTCGGGGGAATAAAAAATATGACATCGATTTTACCGGAGGAACTCTTGTACATTTACACCTGAAGAAAGAAACAACCCCTGGTTTTATCAGAAAATCATTAAAAGATACGGGTTATGATGAAGCTGAAGTGCAGAGCATATGGGCCGGAGAGAATCTGACTCAGTTTGTTTCAGAAGCCGATGAATTTGGGATCAGGATTAAAGAACTGAACGAAGAAAAAGAAAAACAAAAAATCGTTGCCGATATAAGCAACGCCTTTGGACAAACAGGATCATTTCAAGGCATTGATTTTATAAAACCAACAGTTTTTAATTTGAAATTGCAAAAACCAATAGAAGAACTGGCAATGCAGAAAAATCTGAAACAGGCGGGATATAGCGCAGAAGATGTAGAATCAATAACACCGGTTAATGTGCTTGCCAATAAATATTCAATAAACATTGCCGGGATCAATGAAGAGAAAGAACAGTTACGCTTGATGGGAGAAATTGTAGGCGAATTGAAGGACGTCCTTGCATTTCAGGAATTCAGGATAACGCTGGGTGATGTCGCCGAAACGCTGCAGGCTCAAATGGCAGTTCCTTTTATAGAGATTGATACAAACAAACCGATTGATCCGGTACTGTTAAATATTGAGTTGCATGGTAAGGGATTTGATAACGTTAAGGTGATGGAACGACCGGGAAATGAAAAAGGGAGCAATGCGAATAAACTAAGAATTGAAGGGCCGGGAACGGTTTTGCAAAATATAAAACAATCAGTGAAGGAAGTGATTTCTTTGCCGGTGGTTTATTGTGATGCGTCTGACTCTGCGGTAAGTCTGGAACTAAAGGAAAAAATCAGCAAGTCTGATTTTATAAGCATGGTGAGCAAAATCAGGGAGATTAAAAATGCGGTGAAAAGCATTTATACCCTGAATGCGCCGGCACAAACATTTGCAATACACCTGAAGCCGCTGAGCGCTGAAAAGATACAGGAAAAAATTAAAGAGGATATTATAGGCAAATTCAAAGACAACCTGTACGAGGAGAGGATAAATGTAACATTTGAGGAGGTCGGTGCGTATCAATACAACATGATTTTATCGAAACCACTCGGAAAGGAAACGCTAGAAAAAATTTTGGATTCCACCGGGCACGCAGGTTTGTTAGCAGGAAACCTGGCAGTGGACAAAGAATATCAAACCGTTACGATAGCCTTTAACGAGCAACAAAATATAGGAAGTGTGCAAGATGCAATTCAAAAAGCATTTATAATTCCATCTCCGCTCAAGAGGATTGTCAGCATTGGTTCCACTGTGGCAGATGAAATGAAGAGCCGTGCTATTTTAGGGGTATTCTTTGCATGTGTTGCGATTATATTTTATGTATGGTTTCGCTTCGGAGATTTCAAGTTTGGTTCTGCGGCGATTATTGCAGTTATACATGATATTCTCATTACGCTGGGCGTTGTTGCAGTGGCGGATTCCTTATTTGGCAACATGAAAATTGACAGTTCAATGGTTGCGGCATTTCTTACCGTGGTAGGATATTCACTCAATGATACAATAATTGTCTTTGACAGGATAAGGGAAAATATGGGAGGACATGGCAGGATATTAAATGCGCAGCTCATTAACGAAAGTATTAACCAGACTTTGAGCCGTACCTTATTGACAGGTGTTACAACCATTGGCGTGTTGTTTTCGTTGTTTTTCCTGGGTGGCGCTGAAATTCACGGATTTGCGTTTGTTATGTTAACAGGTATTATCGTTGGTACGTATTCTACTATATTCATTGCTACTCCGTTATTGCTCAGAGGGTATTCAACATCAAAAGCAAATTCTGCCGTGCAAAAACAAAAAGGGCAAATAAAAGGCAAGATAGCATCAACGCAAAATGCATAACAAATGCTGGTCTTTGAAGGCAGACACGCGGGGTAAGTCTGAGAAGTGAATGTTGTGGGAAAATACGTATCTGTTATGATGGGTTGGTAAAATTTTTTTGTAAAATTTAAGAAAGGACTCTGTTTTCGTTTTAGGTTTTCATTCCTGCGGCAGCAAAAGAAAGGGATAAAGTTATGAAAAGAGATGTACAGGTTGGTGTTATCTTGGGAGTGATTATTCTGGCAATTATCGGAGTTTTTCTTAGCACAAGAACAAGCGTGAAAGAGCCTATTATTCCTATTCCTGAAATAGAAAATGGCGCTCAACTCAATTTATTGAGCATCAATGAATTGCCAAAGAATCCGGTGGGCACATCGCAGGAGGAACCGGAAGCGCAAGAATATGTAGTTGAGGGAGAACTGAAGAATACGGGCGTTGCTGAAGATAAAATTGCTGCCGGCAATGAAAAACAGGATGCAGTGATCAAAGGACAGGAACCTAAAACAGAAAACATTCGACAGGAAGAAAAACCTGCCGCAAATGTAGTTACCTATAAGGTGCAAGAGAGAGATAACCTTCGTAAGATTGCCCGGAAATATTACGGAAATGAGGATAAATGGCTGGTGATTTTTAACGCAAACCAGGATAAAATTTACGATCGCAACAATCTTCGTGTCGGTACGGAACTCATTATACCCAATAAGGAAACAGTTTCTCAAGCTACGGATGGGAGACAAAGTACCCGGTTGGTTTCGCATGAAGTCACAGAACAGACAGCAAATGCAAAAAAGCATGTGGTAGAGGATGGAGATTCATTGTATAAAATAGCGGTAAAGTATTACAATGACGGATCAAAATGGAAAAAAATATTGGATGCCAATAAGGGGAATATTAAAAAAAACAATGTGTTAAAAACTGGTCAGGAATTAATTATTCCTGACTTGTAAAGAAAATAAGGAAATGAATAAATGAAAGGTAATAAAAATTATGTAAAAATCCTGATGCTTGGGTTTCACTTTCTCATGTTTGTTGGCATATTCCATTGTGTAGGATCGGACACAATGTATGCCGCAGATAACAGCAGTGCCTTTCCTATGTTTAAATACAACAGAGAAAGAACTGGTAAAGTGTCCGTTGAGGGGCCTTCTAAAAATGAATTAAAGTGGTATATTTCCAGCGCTGGAGAAATATGGTCAACCCCGTTAATTACTGAAGAAGGAAACATTTATGTTACAAGTACAGATGGCAACTTGTTGGCGGTATCACCGGAAGGGAAAGTATTATGGGTGTTTAAATCCGGCGATGAGATATATACAACGCCTGCAATAGGGGAAAATGGGGATGTTTATTTCGGTTCCGTGGATGGAAATCTGTATGCAGTTAATTCTCAGGGGAAAATGAAATGGAAATTCAGCGTGAATAATGCCATTCATTCCTCACCGGTGACGGATGAAGAAGGCAATATTTATTTTGGCGCGTATGACGGCAATGTTTATGCCGTCAATAACCAGGGGAAACTTTTATGGAAATTTAAAACAGGGGCGGAAATTATGACCGCTTCTCCTGCTATTGGACAAAATGTGGCAATTTATATCGGGTCTTGGGATAAACACCTGTATGCTTTAAAAAAAGACGGTAGTCTGATCTGGAAATTTCAGACAGAAGACAAAATTGACGCGTCTCCTGCAATTGGTGAAGGAGTAATATATATTGCCGACGTAAACGGAAAATTGTATGCCATTAATTTGGACGGAACGTTAAAGTGGGGATTCGATCTCGGCTCCCGCACGCATTCCTCACCGGCGCTATGCTCTGACGGAACTATTTGCATCGGCACACATGATGGAAATCTATGTGCGGTAAAGAATAACGGGAGTTTGAAATGGAAGTTTAAAACAGAAAAACCAGTTACTGCGACTCCAACTGTTGATATAAATGATGTTATCTACGTGGGATCATGGGATGGGAAGTTATATGCTATAAAGAATGACGGCACTCTTAAATGGGAACTTGCATTGGGAAGTTCGTTGCTTTCTTCTCCGGCAATAGATTCCAGGAACAATATTTATATTGGTTGCGTGGATTGGCGGCTTTACGCAGTCGGTCAATAGATTTTAAAATATACAGAGAAGCATGATTTTGGTACAATTATTTTTAATAAAGTAAGTGATAATTTAATTAATAGCTTAGAGAAATATATACTGCGTAAATGATACAAAGTTTTTAAAGTGTTGTTCGTTGTTGTGTATATTTCCCCTTTACAGGAGAAAGATATGATTGGAATATCAAAATTATATTGCGGAACGGTTGAGCCTTCTGATGCTTTGAGATATGGAAGGGAATCAAAAAAACTTCCGTCACATTTATTGCAATTTTCTAAAGATAAAAAACCGGTTGTTGTCTGGAATGTCGGCCAGAGATGCAATTTGAAGTGCATACATTGTTATTCTCAATCAAAAGATATTGAATATCCCAACGAATTATCCACGAAAGAAGCAAAGGCAATGCTGGATGACATTGCCGAATATGGAGCGCCTGTAATTCTTTTTTCCGGCGGAGAACCGTTAATGCGGCCAGACCTTCTCGAATTGATCGGATATGCCAAATCCAAAGGGTTACGCGCGGTGATAAGCACTAACGGGACGTTGATTACAAAGGAAAAGGCGAATGAATTGAAAAAGTTCGGACTTTCGTATGTTGGAATAAGCCTGGACGGGTTAAAGGATACAAATGACCGGTTTCGGGGCGTTCCGGGGGCATTCGATCTGGCGATAGAAGGGATAAGAAATTGCATGGCCGCCGGAATAAAAGTTGGTTTGCGGTTTACTATCAATAAACGAAATGCGCATGATATTCCCGGAATATTCCAGCTTATTGAAAAAGAAAATATCCCTCGTGTATGCTTTTATCATTTAGTATATTCGGGAAGAGGGTCTAACCTGATTGAAGAAGATCTTTCTCACGAAGAGACACGCAAAGTGGTTGATCTGATAATGAATAAAACAAAAGAATCCCACGGCAGAGGAAAGAAAATAGAAGTGCTTACCGTAGATAACCACGCAGACGGCCCCTATGTTTATTTACGACTTTTAAAGGAAGATCCGAAGAGGGCGAAGGAGGTATTGGAACTTCTTCAGTGGAACGAAGGAAATAGTTCTGGAAAAGGATTGGCCTGTATTAGCTGGGATGGTGAAGTTCACGCAGACCAATTCTGGAGACAGTATTCATTTGGAAACATAAAGAAAAGAAAATTCAGCGAAATATGGGAAGATACATCAAATGAACTGATGGCAAAACTCAAAAACAAAAATCCCTATATAAAAGGACGTTGTTCCAAATGCAAATGGCTTAACATCTGTAGCGGAAACTTCAGGGCAAGGGCAGAGGCATATTACGGCGATATGTGGGAACATGATCCTGCATGCTATTTAACAGATGAAGAAATCGGTTCTGAAACAAAAGTCACGAAGGGGAAAAAACAAAAAGTGATGGTATAGCAAAACAAATATGGTTTTCGAAACATTAAACAGAGTATTCCTTTTACAAATAGAAATACCCTTCGACTCCGCTCAGGGTGACAATAAAAGTCATCTATGAAAAACATGTCATGCTGAGCGGAGTCGAAGCATATTATAGTATAAAACTTTCGAAAACCAGATGCTTTTAACTATATAAAGAACGAGAGTAAAACAGATCAGGTACAGTGAAGAACAGAAGTATATAGGAAAGATGTTATATGGAGATGTTCTGTGAGTACCGAAGACGTTCGCCGGATTCAGCGGTTTAATCATTTTTCTCAAGCTAAAAGAAGCAATCGAATTAGCGCAGCAGCGTGAGCTATCCGGCCTTGAAGAGCAAGGCCTCATTCAGGCGTCGAATTTACTCATGAACTGGCATGGAACATTCTGAAAGATTTTCTTGAAAGCCGTGGAACCGGCAATCTTTATGGATCAAAAGACACCACACGCAAGGCTTTTAAAAAGGGTCTGATTGAAAAAGGCGAGGTATGGATGGATATGATAAAAAGCCGGAATCTGACTTCGCATACCTACAACGAAGATATTGCCAGCGCAATTGTGAGCGCTGTTTGTAGCACGTACTTTGCCGAATTTGAGCGATTTCATGCGATATTTGAAGCTCTTAAGCATAGAGAGCCGGCATGAAATTTGGGCTGAAAGACTCCGTCATCGAAAAAATCTGTGATGTCTTTGCGAAGTATCCACCAATAGAAAAAGGGGAGCATTCCCAATTTTTTGTAAAATGTGGAGGTATTATGCGGGGGATAAACCACCCGCGCTACGACACATATTGCATGGTAGTGTCTCGTCAACTTTCAAGTGTCGGATAAAGACGAGATAGTTTTATCCTGGCCTTTTCGGCAGTGAATTGCCAATTGACCTTAGCATTTTTGTTGTTTCTGGATTTCTGCCATGCTGCCACCTCTTT
>VGXV01000011.1 GCA_016873165.1 Planctomycetota bacterium
AATGACTGCATATAGGCATATAAACTTATTGGTTGATTTGACAACGTACCTTGAATTACGTGACCTGAGCAAAAGAAGTGGACGGCCATATTCCGAAATTGTAAGGGAGTCAATTTGGAATACCATCGAAAGCGCAAAGAAAAACAAAAAAGGCAAGCGTGAGGATGTTAAATATGACCAATAACCCCCCGAAAATTCTTGAAATGGCTTTTTACTATCGTTTAAAAGGCTTTTCGTTAATACCGCTTGTCCCGAAAGACAAAAAACCCTTAATCCCCTGGACTGAATTTCAAAAGCGTTATGCTACGGACGATGAATTGAGAGCATGGTTTGGAAATGGCAGCCAAAACAATATAGGGATCGTAACGGGCAAAATATCAGGGATCGCAGTTGTTGACCTTGACACCCCGGAAGCTGTGCATTATGCAAAAAAAATGAACTTTCCTGAAACCCCACTGGTAAAGACCAAGAATGGATTTCATGGCTATTGCGAATATCGAGAAGGTATAAGGAATTTTCAAAAACGTGATGACTTACCAGGGATTGACCTTCGGGGTGACGGCGGTTACGTGGTAGCTCCACCGTCCGTACACCCTTCGGGATGGCAATATATGTGGGTGGCATCGAAGAGTCTTGATGATTTGCCTTTAGCGGAGTTTCCAGAAATAATTTTGGCTAAAACACCAGAGGGAAAAACGCCATTGAAAGAACTCTATAAAGGAACTAAGAAAGGCACTCGTAATTATGACCTTGCAAGGCTTGCGGGATCGTGGGTAAGCGATGGCCTTTCCGATAAAGAGTGCTTTGAAAACGCAAAGATATGGAATTCAAAGAACGACCCACCGTTATCAGAAAAAGAAATTGAGACCACCATAAAAAGTATTGCAAGAAGACACCAAGAAGATATGAAAGTGGAGAAAGTGGAGAAAGTGGACAAAGTGGACGTGTCTTATAATAGCAAAAACAATATTCTATCTAAAGCGGTTGAATCAGCTTTGCCGGTAATTCCTTTTCCTATGGAAGCAATTCCAGAACGCTTAAAACAAATCATAGAAAAAATAAGTATTTCTTTTTGCGTTGATATTGATGTTGTCGCCAGCATTGCATTAACGGTTTTGAGTTCCAGTATAGGGAACAGTGTCCGTGTATCGCCAAAAAAAGGATTTGAAGTTCCGCCATTTATATGGATGGGTATTGTTGCTGATTCAGGCTATGGAAAAACACATCCGATAAACTGCCTTACTCGACGAATAGATAAAAAACAAGCAAAAGCTTATAGGAAATACAAAGAGTTACTTAAAACCTATAATCAAAAAATGGCGAGATACAAAAGAGACAAAAACGCAGCACCACAAGAACTGGAGCTACCAATTCTAGAGCAATTCAAAACAACAGATTTCACTATCGAATCTCTTGGCGGTATTTTCGAAAATCAACCGAGAGGGGTTTTAATCCATAAAGATGAATTATCTGGCTTGATGCTGTCTCTTAACCAATATAAGGGCGGAAAAGGCAACGACCGGCAGCATTTACTAGAGCTGTTCAATTGCGACAGTTGGAAGATTGATAGAAAGCTGGGATCAATGTATATACCGAACACCGGTGCGGGGATTATCGGGGGGTTACAGCCACAAATAATGCCGAAAATCTTTGGGGATGATAGTTTTTGTGATGGGCTGATTTCTCGTTTTTTATTTGTGGTTGGTGATAATAAACCCCAGCGTTTTAACCGTGATGGGGTTTCCGAAGATGATTTATCGGTTTGGGTTGATACGATCGAATTTTGTTATGAAATTCCTTTGAAAATAAGCAATGAAGGATATGTTAAGCCTCTTGTTTTGGGTTTTTCTGAGGATGCTTTAAGCTTGTGGCAAGGTTTTCATGACGAACTCCTTGCTATTAAAGCCTTCCTTCCTTACAAGGCTAGTGTATTTCCTCCTAAACTTATTACCTATAGTTTAAAGCTGGTCGGCATACTTCACATTTTGAAGGGCTTTAGGTATGGAAATTATAAAGGTGTGATTGCTAAAGACACCATCTCTGATGCTATTAAATTAACAAGATTCTATGGTGGTCAAGTGACAAAAATAATAAATGAATACGGCAAAACAGTAGAGGAAACAAAAGGATATGAAAAAATAATACTACAGGCATTGGAAATTTTAAAGGGTGAAGTTAAAAATCTAAAGCTGCCATTGAGCCGGATCACAGAGGTGGTAAACTCCTTATTGCCGGGGGGTCTTAAAATTGAAGATAATAAATGCGTTGGGGGCATCCTGAGAGGATTAAAATTGCAGACGAAAATAAGCACGGGGGGTGTGTCTTATCTGTTATGGGAAGAAGCGAAGATGAAAATTCTACTTAGAAGGACGTCCACTTTGTCCACTACATCCACTTTGTCCACTACGTCCACTATCGAGGAAGAACTGGATGACGAAATTCCTGAAGTCGATTTTGCGGAGGAGGTCAAAACGAATGTTTAAGGTCGTTCAAGAACTGACGGTTAAGGTTGGCGGGCAGGTTAAAACTTTTCAGCCGGGAAGTTTTGTAAGGCTACCGGAAGCGGCGGCGCAAATGTTTATCCAGCAGGGCAAAATCGAAAAGGTATTTGAAAAGGTATTTAAAAAGGCAGAATCAAACAAACTCAAGCCTTCAAGATATATATGTCCCCTTTGCGGCGGCTATGGCAAAAGGTTGATGTTCAACCAAAACAGGGTCGGCAAATACGGCTGGTTCTGGTATTGTATACATTGTAAGCCTTATCATTATAATTAGTTATGACCGATTCTGAATGGGACTCTTTTGAAAAACAGCAAGAATTTGAAAATCTTATAAATAATCAGGAAAGGAAAGCAATGGAAGCAAAAACCGAAGCAGAGCGAGTAATTGGCGAAATTTGGAAAAAAAGACAATGAAAAAATTATTATTAGTCAAATAGTATATAACGGCTTACCATATATTGACTTACGTCAGTTCTTTCTTGGCGGTAGTGGGGAATGGTTGCCGACCAAAAAAGGCTTAACGTTAAGCCCATCAAAGGTGAAAAACTTAATTGATATTCTTCAAAAAATTTAACAGGAGATAAAAAAATGAATGAATTAAAAATTGTGGATAATAACGGCGGGCTTATGAATATGAACGAAGCGGCAGCATACCTGCAAATCAAGAAGTCAACCTTATATCAAATGACCATGAGACGGGAAATTCCTTGTGTCAAAATCGGCAAGCTAAACCGCTTTCGTAAAATCGATTTGGACAATTTTATCAATAATAATTTGAAAGAGGCAAATCAGGTTGATTAGAACACCAATAACGAGAATCGGCGGCAAAGGGCTAGTTACGAACTGGCTTAAAGGTTTTATCCCTGAACACGTCACGTATTGTGAACCGTTTGCGGGATCGGCTTCGCTTCTCTTTGTCAAAGAACCTTCAAGGGTTGAGATACTCAACGACATTGATTCAATCCTCATTGAGTTTTTCAAGGCCATAAAGAACGAACGAGACAGGCAAGATTTGATAAAAGAACTTGAATCAATGCCTTACAGCCGAATACTTTGGCAAACTATAAGAACACGCTGGAAAGAAGATCAAAAACCTTTGGAATACATTAAATGCCTTTCTGAGTGGTTTTATTTGAACCGTTCTACCTTTTCCGGCGATATGCGTTATGGCGGCTTTGCTACACCAAGCACAACCGGTCGAAACCCTGCACAAACTTTCAGGAATGCCGTTGAAAGCCTTGAAGCAGCGTCAGAACGGTTGAAGTATGCCACGGTCGAATGCCTGGATTATGCCGAATGCATAAGGCGTTACGATTCCGAAAACACCTTCTTTTATATCGATGCTCCGTATTCTGGCAGCGAAGCTTATTACGGCGATTCCTTCGCAGAAAACGACCATTTCGGGCTTGCCGAATTGCTTCGTGGCATAAAGGGTCGTTGCATGGTTTCGCATTATTCCAGCGTGGTTTACGATGGCCTGTATGCCGATTTTAACCGGTATGAGTATCAATCTTTCAAGGGGTCTTATAAATCATCCGGCGAAAAGAAGCCGAAAACGGTTGAAGCTATTTATTGTAATTTTGAAATCCAAAAAGTCCTGACAGGTTTTTAATGTTACATTGAAAAACCAACACTGGGGACTTAACGGGCAGGGGTCAACCCCGACGGGGGGGTCTGTTTGAGAAAATTTAGAATCCAAATATTCGTGGGTTTAGTGGGTGTGCTTTTCTTTGCGTTCCTGGTAATAAACAAAAGAAATCAAGAAACAAAGCACATGAAAACACATAAAAACACTTGACATGTTTTAAAAAGTACGGTAGTACGTACCTTACATACATTATATGCTTGTATCGGAAGCATGATAATATAATGGCGTGGGAACATGCCAGCAAAAGCCGTTAGCCTTGTTGCCGATACCAGCAGGGTTTAACGGCTTTTTTATTGAAAGGGTCAATTATGGCGGTTAGATGGAGAAAGTATTACAAAGAATGTAAGGGCAAGCGAAATGATGGGGATCGTTACGGCAAGGTAACAGAAAAGGGTATCGAATGCGAAGGGAAGCGGGGCAAGCATTGTCCAGAGGGCGTATCTTCACCTTGCGGGGCGTGGTCGATTGATTACAGGGAAATTGACGGTCGATGGGTTTCAAAGGTATTTACAGGCATATCAAAGACAGAAGCAAGGGAAAGGCTGGAAGATATCAGGTCAAACATCAGGCGGGGAATGATAGGCTTACCACAGGCAAGAAAGACACCTACCCTTAGAGAGTACAGCGAAAAGTATTTGGAGTTTCACAAGACAGATAAGGAAAGTACATTACTTGCACGGCGAAGGGCTGTAAGCGTATTGGTGAAATATCTTGGGGATTACCGTTTAGATAAGGTCACGCCGTTTATAATTGAAAGGTATCGCATTGAAAGGAAAGAAAGAGATCAGGTTAAGGATTCGGTTGTCAATGAGGATATTGCAAAATTAACTCATTTGTATAATACAGCCATAAAACAGGGCTTAATTGATAAGAGCCCATGCCAGAATGTAAAACGGCTGAAGGTGACACAGACAAAAGACCGTATTCTTTCGGGGGATGAAATATTCTTATTGCTTGGCGAACTTCAGGGAAAAGACCGGCTGGTGGTAATGATAGGGTTTTTTACCGGTTTAAGGTTAGGCGGGGTCTTGGGTCTCTCATGGGATGATATAGACCTGAATAAGGGGTTGATTCATTCTAACCATAAGACGGGCAAGCTGGTATCAATTCCTATATCCAACTACCTTGTTAGCGAATTGCAGAAGTGGAAAGAATCAAACTCCGGCGATAAATTGTTTATTGAAGGGAAGATAACTCAAAGGGTAATTATTCGATACAGCGAACATTTCAGCCAGTTATTTAAGAGTTTTGGCATTCAGGACTTTACCTTTCATAACCTGAGACATACCTTCGCAAGTATCCTTCAGGGTGAACTTGGTATCGGTGCAGTGGTTGTTCAGGGTATGACGGGGCATTCAAGTTTGGGAATGTTGCAAAAGTATTCACATACCGGCATGGATTCAAAGAAAACGGCGATTAATGCATTGACTGAACATGTCTTGAGTAAGCAATCAAAGACCTCTTTGGCCATAGCGCAATAGATAAAGTACGACTACGGTACGACTTAGCTTTAAGCACACTGGCAACGATTTTCCTTGTTAAGCTACAGCAATAAGACTTTTATGGTAAGAGGTAAATAAAATAAGAAGTTTAATATATAAACCACCGATAACACAAAAGGAATAAATTTCTTACTAAACAGGAAGATTTTCCCTTTTGTTTTGTGAAAAAAAGAAATAATTCCTGAAATACAGTAAAATAAATGGTTTTATAAGTTATTTAATATTAATGAGATAAACAAACATTGCTTTGAAGGTTCTCCAAAGATTGTGCGATAATGGTATTATTTTTGCGCATGTAAAGGTCGAAAATCTGTCTAGGGTTTGATGCAATTATTAAAATTAACGTAATATTCCTTTAAGGAACGAATTAAATGGAAACCAATTTAGACATAAATCCATTCCTGCAAATTGATCCCGTTAATGTAAACAGCATTAATACATTAAATAATCTCGCCGGTCAAAAGAAAATTAATAATAATGATGATATGTCTATCAGGAAGGTATCTCAGGAATTCGAGGCGATTTTGTTGAATTTTCTAGTAAAAGCAATGTGGAAAACTATTCCAAAGGAAGGTTTATTTGATGGTGGCGGGAGTATGCAAGGCTATACTGAAATAATGCAAAATGCCCTGGCGGAAGATTTAGCAGCAAAAGGCGGTTTTGGGGTTGCTCCTGTTATATACAATCAATTAAAACCTAAAAGCAATGCTGCAGCGGAAGCATTGAATAAAAATGTATCATTATCTCAGGAAAATGTGAAAAGAAAAATAACGGATAATGATACGGATAAGAATAAAGAAACGTCTTCTGTTAATTTTAAAGGATAGAGGCAATGAAAATTCAAGAGAATGTTGTGGGTACGTTATTAGTTGAACTGGCTGGCACGCTTGAAAGATTGTCGGTTGTTTATGATGAATTGGTTGAGATCGCAAAGACAAAGCACAATTGTCTTATATCATCAAATATTGAAGAGTTGGAAACACTTATCTATGCAGAGAGAAACAAGGCGGAATTAGCGCAACTTCTTGAAGAAAAACGTCAAAGGATAGTAAGCAAATATTGCGAAATACGCGGTATAAAAGCAAAAGGAATATCCATTCGTAAACTAATGGATAAAATGGACGAATTTTACAGTAATAAATTAAGAATACTGGTTGATACATTAACAAAGTCAATAATGGAATTGAAAAAATTGAATGATATGAATATGGCGCTTACGCATCATTCGCTTGAAGTTACGGAGGATATTATCGATATATTTTGTCCACCGGTATTTAAGCATTCTGTATATCAGAATACAGGAAAAATGAAAGAGAAAGAAGTATCAAGGGTTTTGATCGATACTAAAATTTAGAGGGAGCAGGGGGTATGGCCTCATCAGATATACAAATTGGTATGAGTGGAGTTCTTGCCGCGCAACGTGCGATGCTGGTTTCCGCTCATAACATATCGAATGCAAACACAAAAGGATATACAAAACAAACAGCAAGTCTTGCAACACGATTGCCTTCCCAAACAAGTATAGGAAGTATTGGGCAGGGCGTTGATCTGGTAAAGATATTGAGGCAGAAGGATGATTATCTTAACAGCAGGATCAGGTTTGTCACATCATCTCTTGGTGCCGCCTCAACAAAAAGCCAGCAATTGAGAGAACTTGAAACGGTGTTTAACGAATTAAGTGATTCCAGCATAAGTAATTCTTTGACAAGTTTCTTTAAATTCGTTAATGACCTTTCACAAGATGAGAGCACCAGCACACGCTCCGTGCTTATAGAAAAGGCTACTACCCTGACGGAATCTATAAGAGCAGTAGTGGATGAACTGGATAAGATGAAGGAGTTTGTAGAACAATCTGTAGAGTCCAAACTAGAAGAAGTAAACGCATTGGCGAAAGATATCGTTGAACTGAATAAGGAAATCTTCACGTTAAAAACTACAGGCGGGGAGCCAAACGACTTGTTGGACAAGAGAGATATGTTGCTCAACGAACTCAGCAAGTTTATGAACGTTACCGCAAGGACGCAGGACAATGGTATGATAGACGTGATGATTTCAGGAGGAGTGCTGGTGAATGGTTCAAATGCTATGACGCTTGAATCCAGTGTTGATTCAAACGGTAAGATCAATATTACCAGTTATGGAAGCGCCAAACACAAACCTACAGGCGGAGAATTGAGCAGTTTGCTGGAGATGTATAATACCACACTGCCGGCATATGATACAAAACTGGATACTTTTGCAACCGGGCTTATAAAAGAATTTAACACGATTCACAGCGAAGGTGTGGGTACAGATGGTGGATTTACTACGGTACTCGGAACAAATAAAGTATCAAGCACGACTGCAATATTAAATAATGCAGGGTTGCCTTTTGCGCCATCAAGTGGTGATATATACGTTACGGTAATAAATACCAGCACGGGGGAAGAGGTCAAAACCAAGATTTCGGTAGATGTAACAACCGACACACTTACTACATTAAGCACTGCAATAGACGGTATTGCAAATATTTCTTCTGCTATTTCAGACAAGAAATTGCAGGTTACTGCAAGTTCCGGGTATAAATTTAATTTTTCATATGCATTGGATCCGAATCCCGGGACTTTAGGGTCTTCAACGGTATCACTTTCAGGAGTATATAGCGGTAGTAACAATGATACCTATACATTCAAGGCATTGGGAACAGGCACGATTGGAACGACATCCGGGCTTCAGGTAGAGGTAAGGGACAGCGGTGCAAATCTTATAGCAACGCTTGATGTCGGGAGCGGATATACCGCAGGGAATACCCTTGAGGTTGCAAATGGTGTTTCTGTTACATTTTCTGCTGCCTCAGTTACTACTGGTAATACCCTTTCTTCAGTAGTTCTCAATGATTCTGATCAAACAAATCTGTTGGCGGCCTTGGGTATAAATACTTTTTTTAGCGGAAGCGACGCGTCAGATATAGGTATTGAGAAAAAAATACAGGAAGATGTTACACTCATTGCAACATCGATAGGGGAACGCGGGAATAATATAAATGCATTACGTTTATCAGCATTGCAAAACGATAACAGCGCTGTGGAAAATACTACTTTATCCGACTATTTACACCAGATTGCCTCGGCATTAGGAGAAGAGGCAAATAATGCTTACAATTCTGAAGAGAAATATACTGCATTGGAGACGAGCCTTCAGAATAGAAGAGAAGAGGTTTCCGGGGTGAATGTCGATGAAGAATTGGTCACCATGATACGATTTCAGCATGCATACCAGGCATCAGCAAAGTATATTTCAACAGTGGATCGATTAATAAATACATTGTTAAATTCACTGTAACGGCACATAGGGTGATCTTTTGTGCTGCAAAGCGGCAGAGACGTACGGACGTGCGTCTCTGCAGACAAAAATAATTTTAATGAGTTGTGGAGGAAAATGCCATGTCATTTAGAGTTACTCAGGCGAGTTTAAGCAACACGACCCTTTCTAATATTCAACTAAATTATAAAAAGATGCAGGAAATCCAAGAGAAGCTGTCCAGCGGTAAACGAATAAACCGTGCATCGGACGACCCCGTGAGCACCAAGAAATTGCTCGGGTTTAAATCGGAAGAAAATGAATTGCAGCAATATTTGGATTCTATTAAACAAGCGAAAGATAAAATAGAATTTATCTTCGATGCATTGGAAAATATACAGGACATTATGGTGAAAATTCAGACAAAAACGGTTCAGGCGGCGGATGGCACATTGGGAGAAGATGAAAGGGGAATTATTGCCAGCGAGCTGGATGAATTTATGGAGACCATTATTCAATTTTCAAATATAACGGACAGTAATGGCCGGTATCTGTTTTCAGGAACAAAAACGACAACATCACCCTTTGGCGCTACGAGAGATTCGAGCGGTGAAATAACAGCCGTAGACTATAATGGCAATAATGAAACAATACAGTATAAAGTAGGGAGTAATACTTTTATCCAAGTCAACCAGCCGGGCGGAACGTTGTTTAAGGAAAACGGCATATTTGAAACCCTTATAAATTTAAGGGACGAATTGAAGAGCAGTAATTTTAATTCAAGCACGTTCTTGTCGTATAAGAAAGATTTTGAAACGGCAAATACTACCATATTAACAGAAATTACAAAGTTTGGCTCAAAGGTCGACCGATTAGAGTTAACGGAAAATAGAATAGAAAATTCGAAAACTGCTCTGAAGGAATTAATCTCTTATACCGAAGACGCTGATATAGCGGAGTTAATCACAGACTTAAAAAATCAGGAAAACGTACTGCAATCAGCGCTACAAACAGGCGCAAGGATTATTCAGCCGACATTGCTTGATTTTATTGGATGATATGGTGTATAAAATTTAGACATCGTTTGCCTGCAAATTCAACTTTATTTCCTGTCACTATAATTACCTTCTAAAATCCCATCCGTACCTCCCAGTAAGTATAAAATTATTTGAAAGTTTTATAACTGTCCTCTTTATAAATATATAAGTTCGTTTTGTATAATTATTAATTTATTTGTTTACAAACGGTATTATGTTTGCTAAATTATCCGCCATGTGGGATTCCAAATCTCTTAAACCTTAATTTATATAGGGGGTAAACTTAAAATGGTACAGAAGCAAAAGGAAAAACTGAAGACGGAAAAATTGGGTGAGTTAAGCTATAACAAAGAAGATGTTATTCGGTTTGAAGACGGTATTGTAGGGTATGAGGAACTTAAACAATTTGTTCTTATTAATTTCCCCGATTGCCGTCCTTTCGAATGGTTAGTCTCTGTTGATAATCCTATTGTTGCGTTTCCTGTCATTAATCCAATGCCTCTTTTTACGGACTATAATCCGTTAAAAGCAATTAAAGATGTATCAGCATTAGGAGTTAAAGATAAAAAAAAGATTGAGACATTTTGTATAGTGAATGTTGGCGAAGATACTTCGAATGTGACTATCAATTTGAAAGGGCCGATACTTGTTAATATGGAAAACAATAAGGGGAAGCAATTTGTTTTGACTGAAGATTTTTATACCCTGCATTATCCACTCATTCAGAAAAAATAATTGGCTAAAGATGTATTCGACAGACACCATGTTTAAACTGCAAAGGTCTTCACCTGTTTTTTCCGGAAGATATTTTGCAACATATAAATAGTTTTTATAAATTTCTGAAGGGGTGCAACAGTGCTTATACTAACAAGGAAGTTAGGAGAAAGCATAACAATTGGTGATGACATAAAAATTACCATATTGGAATTTCAGGGAAAGCAAGTGAAACTGGGAATTATTGCGCCCAAGGATATCGAGATTCATAGGGAAGAAGTTTACGAAAAGATTCAGGCGCAGAATAGGGAAGCCTCAAAAGTGTCCAAACATGAGTTGGCAGAAGCGGCGAAAAAATGGAAATATGGCGCTGAAGGGCTTCGTCTTCAGGGGAAATTTACCACAAAAAGAGAGGCGATTGGAGAAACAGATTAAGTGGTCGTTTTTGCATGATTATTTAATGTAATTTTTTACATAATTCTGGCAGTAACAATTCTTATTACTTATTAAAGGAAACAAATCATGTCTATTATTGATGAGAAAGACCATGTAAATTTTGAAACAAATGCTTCACGAGCTAAGGATTTGATAAAAAACGATAATTGGAATGGGGCATTTAAATATTTAAAAGCGGCAGTGGAAGCGGACCCAAATTATGCCGAAGGGTATAACCTTCTTGGCATTTATTACACAAGAAACCATAATTATCCTGAGGCTATCGAAAATTTCAGGCAGGCATTGCATAGTGATTTTGATTTGACAGAGGCTCATTATAACCTGGCTTCTTTATATTTGGAACGAGAAGAGTATAATATGGCTCTTCCCCATTTTAAAGAGGTAGTATTGGCGGATCCGGAAGATTCGGAGACGTACAATCTCATGGGGGTATGTTGTGCGAAAAGTGGTATGGCTGAGGATGCAAAAACGTTTTTTTCAGAATCGTTGCGTTTACAGCCGGATAATATATCCGCTGCGGTGAATATTTCCAAATTACTGATAAAAAATAATGAAATTTCAGAGGCAAAAGGAATACTTCTTTATTTTATCAAAAAGGGCATTGCTAATTTTGAGGTGCATTATTTGCTTGGTATTGTGTATAAAATACTGGAAGATTTTCCAAGAGCGTTGCATCACCTCAGAGAAGCAGTGCTGGAAGATAAAAATAATGCAGAAGCCTACAATTTGCTCGGGGAGTGTTGTGTAAAAATGAATTTTGACAAACAGGCTGAATCATTTTTTGTAATGGCTGCCAGGCTGGACACCGCATATTTAGATGCATATTATAATCTCGGAAACCTTTATTATAATCAACAGAAGTATCACGATGCCATTCTCACTTTGGAAGAATACCTCAGGACAAAGGAAGCTACGGATTTTATTGATTCACTTTGGGCGGACAGCAAATCTAAGGATGAAACTGTTCCACTGTATAATTTATTGGGGAATTGTTACAAAGCGACAAATAATCCCGTAAAAGCACGGGAAATTTGGGAAAAATCATTATCGATATTGCCGGAACAACAGGACATAAAAGAGGCAGTTTCCGGACTTTCACAAACTTCTCAAATGCATAAGCGCATTAGCCTTGTAATTGATTAATTATCCCCTTTAAGGCGCAATAATTATTTTAACAGAGTCTTTTGCGTCCGCTACGAGGCGAAATCCCTTGGCGGTATCAGTGAGAGGCAATTTATGGGTTATCAGATCGTTCACGGCAATCCTCCCCGACTTGATTAATTCGATTGCCACTGCCATGTCTGCCGGTGGCCCGGCATAGGACATAACGATAGAATTACAGTTGCGCCAGAGATTCCATAAATCTACAGGGATTTTCACCTCCGGTTCCGTTGGCGCAAAAAAGAGAATCGTTCCTCCTCTTTCTATTGAATGAAAGGATTGTTCTATTGCCGACCTCGCGCCGGTGCATACAATTACCAGGTCTGCCAGTCTTCCGCTATTGTTTTTGCGTATAATGGAAGGTACGTCTTCTTTTGCGTTAATTGCAATATCCGCGCCGATTTTTTTTGCAAATTTTAAACGATATTCGCTTATATCTACCGCGAATATTTTGCCTGCGCCGAGCGCTTTTGCCAATTGAATATGGAGTAATCCCGATATGCCACTGCCGATGACGAGCAGACTTTGCCCCGGTTGGAAATTGGAGAGTTGTTGTCCGCGAATTGAGCATGCCAAAGGTTCTACAAAGGTTCCTTCATCATAAGATACTTCTTCGGGTAAAATAAATGTGCCGCGATCAACGTTGATTTGGGGAACACGCAGGAATTCCGCAAAACCACCAGGATAAAAATTGGTGGTTCGCAATGTATCGCATACGGAATAATGTCCGTTCAGGCAGTAATAGCATGTATTGCAGGGGACATGATGTGCAACTGTCACTCTATCCCCTACCTTAAATTGCTTAACGTTATTGCCAATGGCTACTATTTCTCCTGCAATTTCATGACCCAAAACCAAAGGCGCCTTTTTAATGCGATACCATTCCATCACATCGCTGCCACATATTCCGCTGGCAATTATTTTTACCAGTAATTCGCCTGATCCGATTTGCGGGGTAGGCATTTCTTCTATTCGAATGTCATTGTTGTTGTAATACATTGCTACTCGCATATAATTCCTCTTCTCATCTTGTCATAAAACCCAAGATGTACATGTGAAGTGATGAGCTTGTAAGATTCAGGAAAATCTGATCATTGAAAAAAATAGTGTCTTTTCTTTAAACCATGCCGGCAATATATGATATTTTATTTATTTTTCTTTGCTTCATTAAATATTTTGTCAGCTTTGTCTACGGTGGCATTTTCGTGAATGATTGCACGCAAGGCCTTTATCATGGGAACGGGGTGCTCATTTTGCCAGATATTTCTTCCTAAATTTACCCCTATTGAGCCTTTTTGCATGCCATCATGGACAAATTCAAAAACTTCCCGGTCTGAACCCACCTTTGGTCCGCCTGCCATAACAACAGGGACGGGGCAACCGTTTGTTACCTTTTCAAAGTTTTCGCACCAATAGGTTTTCACCACTTTAGCGCCCAATTCTGCGCATATACGACAGCAGAGGGCAAGATAACGTGCATCCCGTTTTTCCAGTTCTTTTCCGACCGCAGTGACTGCCATTACCGGCATTCCGTATCTTTCAGCTTCATTCACTACTTTTGCCAAATTTAATAACGTTTCTTTTTCATAATCACTGCCAATAAAAACGGAAAGCCCGACACCGGAAACGTTGAGACGAAGAGCCTCTTCCATAGATGTAGTGATTTCTTCGTTCGCGAGGTCTTTGCCTACCATACTGGTACCGCCTGAAATCCTTAAAATAATCGGTTTGCTGTTTTGCGGGTTTATGCAGGCACGCAATACACCCCTTGTACAGAAAAGGGCGTCGCTATATTCGAGAATTGGTTTAATGGTTTCTCCGGGTCTTTCTAACTTTGTTGTAGGGCCCTGAAAATAACCATGATCAATTGGCAAGTACATGCAGCGTCCATTTGGTTTAATCAGTTGAGATAAGCGATTTTTCATTCCCCAATCCATGATATTTAATTCCTCCTTTTTAAAAAAACTTAGATTCAGACTGCTATACTTACGTGAGTTCTCTCTTGGTTAAAATAATATTTTTAAGCGAAACAAAGGGTGTATATTAGATTCCCTCGCCATTGTTGTAATTTTTCATAAAAGCTGTCATTATTATTGATTCGGTGTCAGATTCCTGATTATTATCATTGCTTGTAATATCTAAACTTTCTTCTAACTTTTTAATACGCATCCGGAGTTTATTATTTTCTTTAATCAATGCTTTAAATGCTTCTGCAATCGGATCGGGTAGTTGTCCATGATCTAACATGACATCGTGATCTTTGTTTTTACTTCTTTCTATAATTCTGCCAGGAACGCCTACTACCGTAGCATTCGGTGGTACGTCTTTTATCACTACAGAACCTGAGCCTATACGAACGTTATCTCCTATGGAAATGTTGCCTAAAACACATGCATTTGAGCCTACGATAACCTTTTTCCCTAACGTCGGATGCCTCTTTGTTTTTTCAAAAGTTGTTCCGCCAAGCACCACCCCTTTGTATATGAGGCACCCATCGCCAATAGTTGCGGTTTCGCCAATGACAACTCCCATACCATGGTCAATAAACACACCACGACCAATCTGTGCGGCCGGATGAATTTCTACCCCTGTTAAAAAACGATTAATGTGGGAGATAAGGCGAGCAATGAAATACCATTGTTTCTTCCAGAAAAATGAAGATATCCGGAATATCCATAACGCATGCAATCCCGGATAACAGAAAACTATTTCAAATTTGCTTTTTGCCGCGGGATCATTTTGAAAAGCCGCATTAATATCTTCTTTTAATCGTTCGAACATTAAAATTCCTTAAACAATACGGTGGATAAATATCTTTCGCCGGTGTCAGGAAATACCACCACCAGTAATTTCCCATTGTTTTCAGGCCTTGCGGCGACCTGAAGTGCGGCATACGCTGCGGCGCCGGAAGAAATACCTACTAAAATTCCTTCATTTCGTGCAAGTTGGCGGGAAGCGGCAAATGCCTGTTCATTTTCAACCTTGACGATTTCATCAATTATTTTAGTATTAAGGATGTCAGGCACGAATCCCGCGCCAATGCCCTGTATTTTATGTGGACCAGGTTTTCCTCCGGAAAGTACGGGAGAATCCGATGGCTCCACCGCAATTACCTTTAATGAAGGTTTTCGTTTTTTAATAACTTCACCAACCCCGGTAATAGTGCCGCCTGTGCCTACACCACTGACAAAAATATCTATCTTTCCGTTGGTATCATTCCAAATTTCTTCGGCAGTCGTTTTGCGGTGTATTTCCGGATTTGCCAGATTTTTAAATTGCTGCGGCATAAATGAGTTTGGGGTGTTTCGGATTAATTCTTCCGCTTTATTAATGGCTCCTTTCATACCTTCAGCGCCTGGTGTTAATACAATTTCTGCTCCAAACGCTTTCAAAAGCTCCCGGCGTTCCAGGCTCATGGTATCCGGCATTGTTAAAATTAATTTATAATTTCTGGCTGCGGCAACAAAGGCTAAAGCAATTCCTGTATTGCCAGAGGTGGGTTCTATAATAATGGTATCTTTTTTGATTAATCCTGCTTTTTCGCCAGCTTCAATCATGGCAATTCCTATACGGTCTTTTACACTGGCCATAGGGTTGAAAGATTCCATTTTTGCAACGATGGTGCAGCCCAAACCTTTTGATATTTTATTTAGTCTAACTAATGGTGTATTGCCAATGGTTGCAGTGATATCATCGTATATCTTTGTCATATCGTCCCCCCTTGGTTAATTATCTGAAGAATGTATAAATGAGAGAGAAAATATACTATGTTATAAACTATTTCTCAAGATATTTTTAAAAGCCTTAATTTTACTTGACAAAACAGACTTTGAGTATAGTATCTATAGTTTCGATGTATCTTATTTATCTGTATGCATTTCAAAAAAATTTTATTTTTATAAAATTCCTGGAACATATTCTTTTTAGAGGATGTTGTTATGAATTACAAAAGTCTGGATACATTTATAAATCAGGTTGGTGGTCCATTACGTTTAACAGCTTTGATTATTGGCAGGGCAAGACAAATTACGAAAAAGGCACCCCCTTATATAGAAACGGAAATTGACGATCCCGTTGAAATTTCCTTTATGGAATTAATGCAGAATAAAATCAAGTTAAGTGGCGAAGCACAAAAACAAAATAATGTTTGATGACGGTCTTTCTTGTTGTGTTTTCAGATAATGTGCGACGTTAATATGAAAATGCGAATTATGTTTATTTGAAATGGTTTTAGAATGGTTACACAATGTTTTTAAATTCTGATATGAGAAACTGCCTGCCTAAAAATATCATTTCGATGACTTCGGGTATTGATTGACCCGCTATCTTTCTGTAAAGTTTCTAAAACTGTTTTTTATAATCCAACCAGTCATTGTATCTGCAAGTAGGTAGCACATGAAGACAGGTAGTACACAAATAATGATGATGTAATTTAAGTAAGACATTAGTAGTGATGTATCTGGAATAACTGAATCCAACCGAGCATTTTATTTAAAAGTTTCAAACGTTTTCTGCTGTTTGATATGTCTATGGGGAGTAAAAAATAATGATTAAGGTTGAACATTTGGCAAAGCGGTATGCAGATGTTTATGCAGTGAATGACATTTCCTTTGAAGTCAATGAGGGAGAAATATTAGGGCTTTTAGGTCCTAATGGTGCAGGCAAAACAACGACCATGCGTATCTTGACCTGTTACATGCCTGCGACTTCTGGTACTGCGATAGTGGAAGGTTACGATGTTTTTCGCGACTCAATAAATGTGCGCAGATTAATTGGATATTTGCCGGAGAATGTGCCGCTCTACCCTGAAATGAGGGTGAACGAATATCTTCTGTTTCGTGCAAAACTCAAAAAGGTTCCTTATCGCGACCGTAAAATGAAAATTGAAGAATGCATAGAGAAGTGCAGAATTCAGGACGTAAAAAAACAAATCATTGGCACACTTTCAAAGGGTTATCGGCAAAGGGTAGGGTTGGCCGATACCCTTGTTCATGATCCTAAAATCCTTATCCTTGATGAACCTACCATCGGGCTTGATCCCAATCAGATCAGGCAGGTGAGGCAGCTTATTAAAGAATTGGGAGAAAAACATACCATTTTGCTGTCAACCCACATCCTTCCGGAAGTCGAGATGATCTGCGGCCGGGTGATTATCATAAATAAGGGAAAGATTGTTGCTATGGATACACCGTCAAATTTGGCAGATCAGCTTAAAGGCGGAAACAACATTGCACTTGAGGTGCGCGGAAACGGTGGAAAGGTTAAGGAGGCTTTATCCGGTATAAAAGGCATCAAGAGGATTACCTGGCATGATAATGGTGAAATTAGTAAATATTCAATTGAAACGGAAAGAGATTCCGATGTTCGGGAAGAAATATTTTCAAATATAGTCAAAAATAATGGAATTATCAGAGAAATGAAACAAGATGCGATAACACTTGAAGAAATATTTCATCAAATTACGACGAAAGAAAAGGAGGTGGTGGCATAAATGACAAGTACAGGTACTATATTTCAGAGAGAAATTAATGCCTATTTTCTTTCTCCGATTGCTTACGTTATTATTGCAGTATTTATGGTGTTTTCAGGTTATTTTTTCTCGATTATGTTAGGAATAACCCAGGAAACAACGCTGAGGTACAGCCTTGCCTATACGCAATTTATCCTTTCCATCCTCACTCCTGTCATTACTATGAGGTTGCTTGCGGAAGAAAATAAAACAGGAACAGTGGAGCCTCTCATGACAGCGCCGGTTACCGATTTTGATGTGGTTTTTGGAAAATTCCTGGCCGCATGGGCGTTATATAACATTATGATAGCTCCAACGGCATTTTATATTATTTTCCTGGTGTGGGTAGGCTCTCCTGACTATGGCGCAATAGTTTCCAGTTACATTGGATTAATCCTTATGGGTGGATTATTTATATCTATCGGTATGCTGGTTTCTGCCGTGACAAAAAATCAGATTGTTGCGGCGGTTATTGGTATTGTAGCGCTGCTTATATTGCTTGTAATCGGATTAGCAAGTACGGGGAATGAAGGGTGGCTTTATAGCACATTGCAGTATATCGGCACATATGATCACTGGGAGGCATTTACCAAAGGAGTTTTAGATACAAAAGACATAGTTTATTACTTTAGTTTTTCGGCGTTACTTTTATTTATTGTTGTACGCATTGTTGAGAGCAGGAGATGGAGATGAACACTGTGGGTAATAAAAAGAGAGATTGGTTTGATTTATACAGTGGTTATATTATTCTAGCCGGAATTATTGCCGTTATTTCCGGTTTCGGGGTTTCCAGGATCTTAAATGATTGGAATATTTCTTCGTTAATACCAATAGGTGTTGGCGGGGCGGTTATTATAGGATTCAGCGTATCAAAGGCGGTTAGAAACAAGTGGTTTTCTACCGAAGCATCCAAAAGGAAAGCTCTTGTCGGGACAAACGTGGCGGTAATGTCGATTTTTGCCGCGAGTATTTTTGCAATCGTTGGATTCCTCAACAACAGGCACTATATACGATTTGATCTTACCCTTACCGGAAAGTACACTCTTTCACCAAAAACAAAAAACATATTAAAGAACCTTGATAAACCCATTGTGGTTACTACTCTCTTTAATCAGGGCGAGATGTTTTATGAGCAAATTGTAGACATTTTAAAGGAATATGCTCACCACAGCGATCAAATAAAAATTGAAAATATTGACCCGTTAAGAAATCGTAGCCGGGTGGAAGAATTGGCAATGCGTCTTAAAATTAGTGACCTTCAGTTAAATTCTGTTGTGTTTGAATGTGGCGAGCAGAGTAAACATGTATTGCAAAGTGAAGTAATAGAACGTCAGTATCCCTTTAAATTTAAGGGGGAAGAATCTTTTACGGAAGCAATTCTCAATGTTACACAGGAAAAACAGACAACTATTTATTTTGTTCAGGGACATGGCGAACGCCAGTTTGATGATTATGACCGGCAAGGTATTTCCGGGCTTGCGAATTCCCTGAAGCGTGATAACAGTTGTGTGGCGCCTTTAAATATTCTGGATAAAAAGCAGATTCCCGATGACTGCGATGTGTTAGTTGTTGCGGGCCCTTCCAAATCCTATTTGACCGAAGAGTTGAACATTATAAGAAACTATCTGGAAAACAGGGGGAAATTGTTGCTTATGATGGAGCCTGCGGTATCGCCAAATATTCCCACCGGCTTCAAAACCCTTTTGGCAGAGTACGGCATTGTGGTTCGGGATGACATTGTAATTTATAATACCGTCAAAATGCCTCTTTTTGGTCTTCAAACGGTGGCTGAAATTTATGTGGGGAATGAAGAATACGGAGAACACAAAATTACCGATGATTTAAAAAATTACAATACAATTCTTTACGGGGCATGCTCTGTTGATGCTGCGCCTCCAAATGACCAAATGCCTTATGAAGCAAAGATATTGATGAATGCCCCTGATAGTGCCTGGGGAGAAACTGATGTTGCTGATCTGCGGTATAAAAAACCGGAGAAAAATATGGAGATGGATGTATTAAGTCCTATCTCTTTGGCAGTTGTTGCCGAGGTAAAAGAATTGCCAAAAACTATTACACAGGCACATCCGGCAATGGCGAATGATCCGAATGCAAAACCCAAAGGTGCGCGGCTGGTTGTATATGGAGATGTGGACTTTGCCACAAACGAATTTGCTGATAATCCTGGGAATAAGGATTTGATTCGTA
This sequence comes from Planctomycetota bacterium, assembly GCA_016873165.1. Lineage (GTDB taxonomy): Bacteria > Planctomycetota > Brocadiia > Brocadiales > Brocadiaceae > Kuenenia. Next base: position 20,016 of record VGXV01000011.1, read on the forward strand.
ATTCCATTAGTTGGCTGGCAAAAAAAGAAACACAGCTCGGTATTTCTGCAAAAGAATCTGATTTCCGGAAGGCCGTGATCCACCCAACCCAAATGAAGGTTATTTTTTGGGTATCAATTGCCGGTATTCCTGTGATTCCTATCATTATCGGTGGCATTGTGTGGTGGAAACGACGCCGTTAATCATCTTCGTCAATTGGTAATAAATATTTTCTGATAAATACACATTATTCGGGTTCTGATCGCTTTCAATAAGGGTTCATTCTTTGTGGGAGGAAATAGTTAAGCAATGAAGTTAAAAACGACCATAATTCTCTTGATAGTAGCAATTATAGGCATAACGTATGTATTTGTTTATGAGAAAAAGCAATTGCCCCATGAGGAATGGGAGCAGTTACAAAAGAAAGTCCTGCCATATTTCAAATCAGCTTTAGTGAATAAACTGGAATTAAAGAATGAATTCGGCAAAATAGTTATGGAAAAGGCGGATAATGATTATTGGTTCATTGTAGAGCCTTTCAGACTTCGCGCAAACAATTCTGAAGTATCGAGCATTCTTTCTGATGTTGAGTTTATGACGAAGGTGGGTTCTTTTGAAAAGGAAGGGGATAAGCCTTTTGATCTGAAAGATTACGGCCTGGAAGGACAAGAAAATTATATTACGATGTATACCAGTGTCAAAACCAGTCCTGATAAGATACAGGTAACAGGGCCTAAGAACAAATATACCGTGTTTATTGGGAAAAAACTTGCAGCGGGCGATAATGTGTATATTAAGCTCGATACAAGCGATGAAGTTGTTGTCGTGGCCGGTTCCTTCTTTGAAAAGATTAATAAAAGTCTTCTTGATTTAAGAAGCAAATGGGTTTTTACGTTTGATAAAGAAGCGGTTTCTCAGTTGCAAATAAAAACGAATGATTCCGATATTATTTGTGAAAAAAAGGGGGAGTTTTGGAGAATTACGGAGCCGCTTCAGGATCTTGCAGATTCACAAAAGATAAAGGATATCGTTGCAAAACTCAAAAATCTTGAAATTGCCCGTGAAGATTTTCTTCCCGAAGGAGAAGTCAATTTATCAAAGTTCGGCCTTGATAATCCGGCATACACTGTTACTGTTACCGAACGGGGGCATGTTCAATCTGTTATTTTTGGATATTCATTAGATGATAAGGTTTATGCCAAACGGGTAGATGAGCAAACTCTTTTTTTGCTGAAGGATATTATTCTTGCTGAGATTAAAAAGAAGCCGAATGATTTAAGGGATAGAGCGGTAGTGAGATTTGATTCTCACGGTTCGTATGGCATCAATAAATTGGAATTTAAAACATCGTCGGGTCTCATATCCATTGAAAAATCACTGGATCTTGACTGGGTCATCAGGAAACCGATTGATATTTATGCGGACCAGGATACTACGAAGAATTTTATTGAAAAAATTAAAACTCTCGAAATAGCGGACTTTGTTTCAGACAAACCTGATGATTTATCAATATATGGTTTAAAAGAACCTGTGTTTGAAGTTTCAGTGACAAAAGAAGAAAATAAAGAATTGGCAAAATTTTATGTGGGGAACAAACTACCCGATGGTAATAAATGCTATGTGAAAAGAGTCGGAGAAGATCCTGTATATACCGTTCTGACGGCTGAATTTTACGATAGGTTGGAAAATTCTTTGATTGCCTTTAGAGACAGGCTGGTGTGCGATTTTGACAAAAATCTGGTAAAGAAGATTGTAATTGAAAAAGCAGACAGAACTTTTTTATGCGAAAAAACAAATAAAACAGATGAGGAAGGCAATGCCATATGGGAATTAAGCAAGCCTATTCAGACGCATGCTGACACAAACAAGCTGAATCAGATCGTTTGGAGTCTCTCTTTCTTAAAAGCGGAAAATCATGTTGCGGAAAATCCAAATGACCTGAAGATATTTGGGTTGGATAATCCAAGGATGAAAATACAGGTAACGTACGAAAAAACTATTAATCAAAATGCCGGTAATGCGAACCGTTCTGCGCAAGAAATGCAGAATATTGCAGCGGATTCAAAGGAAAATATTAACAAAATTATTGAAACAAAAACATTGTTAATAGGGGGCACGGCAGGCGAAGGAGAGATGGTCAATTCGTATGCCATGTTTGATGGCAGTGATTTGGTGTTCGAGCTGTCCTGGCCAAAAATAAGGGATTTTAGCGCAGAGTTGGCGCCAACAAAGGTTTTGGATTTTGAGAGGATGAATGTGAGAAAACTTACTCTTGCGTATCCTGACAGAAATATACAAATAGAAAAGACGAACAATTTCTGGGAAATAAAAAATTACGATCAAAAGGATTTTCAAGGCCGGGAAGTTGATTACTATATTCATAGTCTTGAGAAACTGGTTGGTGAATATATAGAACAGTACAAAACGACTAATCTGACCCAATTTTCATTAGACGTGCCTCTGCTTACCATTACCATTGAATTTGATGATGGTAAAGAAGATGCTCTCTGCATTGGGAAAAAGAAAGATGAAAACAGTTATTATGCCAAAAGTAAAAATTCAGAATTTATCTATGTTATTGATAAAACTGCTATAGAGAAACTTATGGTAAAGGAAGATGGTTTTACTATCCAGGCTGCTGAAAAAAAATTCAAGGAAGCAATGGACGTGTTAAACACAGCAAAAGAACATATTCCTGCGGAAGGCGGGAGCATGCATGGCAAGCCATCCGGCCGCAGTCCTCATGGAGGTTTTCATTAACTATGATAACAAACAACTTTTATTTATAAGAAAATATCGGAATGAAACTGTATCCGTTCTTTTTTTTACTTAACATCATTATATATGCAAATGCCGTATTATTATCAAATAATACGGCATTTGCGTTAAATGAAATCTCTAACCGCAGAACACCTGTCGTCGTTGCCATAGAGAAGACAAGCCCTGCTGTTGCCAATATCAGTACGGAAAGGTTTATTAAACAACGACACGGAGATCCGTTTTTTGGGTTCAGGAGTGAATTATTTGAGCAATTTTTCAATGATTATTTTAATAAGAATCAAAGAAAGATGGTTGAACGCCCTTTAGGTTCCGGAGTAATTATTGATGAAGAGGGTTATATTGTGACAAACGAGCATGTTGTAAGCCGTGCTTCAAAGCTTAATGTACGATTGGCAAACGGTAAAAATTACGAGGCCACGATGATTAGTTCCGATCCTGTAAGCGACCTTGCAGTGTTAAAAATTGAATCAGAAGATCCGCTTCCTTACGTTAAAATTGGAACGTCGAAAGACCTCATGATCGGTGAAACGGTGATCGCTTTGGGGAACCCCTTTGGTTTGGAAAATTCCGTAACCACGGGAGTTCTGAGTGCAAAGAACCGAACTTTTACGTTTAGCAGTGATTACGGAGATATTGAATACGATGGGCTTCTTCAAACAGATGCATTGATAAATCCCGGGAATAGCGGGGGGCCTTTAATAAATATTGACGGAGAACTTATCGGGATAAACACAGCAATCGTAAACCATGCCCAGGGAATAGGATTTGCCATTCCGGTAGACAAGGTTCGTGAAACACTGGTCAAACTCTTTAATTTCAGAGAACTCAACAAAATATGGTTTGGTGCACAGGTAGAGGAGCAGGAAGATGTTTCAAAAGGCATCCTGGTATCCTCTGTTGAAAAAGAAAGTCCGGCCTATAAAGCAAAAATAAAGACCGGAGATTATATTGTGCAGATTGACTCGAAAAGAATTTTTGATGTTCTTGATTTCGAAAAATACATTCTGAAAAAAAATGCGGGGGATAAATTAAACATTATCATTACCCGCAACGACAGGGAGATTGAATTATCGGTAAGCCTGGAAAAGGCTCCAATGCCTTCAGTAGAAAAACTTGCTTTAGAGAGATTTGGGCTTTATGTGCAGGATTTGACGCCTCAACTTGCGCAGCAATTGAATTTATGGTGGGTTAAAGGAGGTGTGTTAATTAGTGATGTCCAGAAAAAAAGTCCTGCGGATAGTGTTGGAATTAAGGCTGGCCATGTGCTTGTTTATGTGGGACAGTACAGAGTGAATAATATTGAAGAATTTGGCGCATTGCTTAAGATAATGAAAAAAAATGAGATTTGGGATGTGGGGATTGTTTGGTCGGATATTTATGGTGAACATCAGGGATACACACGATTAAAAGCTCGTTAGTGTACAGAGAGAGAAACAAAGATAGAGTATTCCGGATGATTTTGTACTCAGTTGCCGGGTTTTTTCTACCAATTTCCTGCCGATGCCATATGAATTGACTACTGCGCCCAAATGTTGCGCCCTCCGGTATGTTCACCCCACTAAGCCATTTTCTTGAACACTTTGTCCGCACAAATATTAACCATCAGAGCTATTGAAGCCAACCTCATTACTATCATTTGTACATAATAGAAAATGAATAATACGCAGAATATTTTAATAATTGATGATTCTGAAGACCTATGTTTACTGCTGGGGACTATCTTGAAAAAAGAAGGCTACAAAAATGTTTCCTTCGCAAAGTCTGCGAAGGAAGCTTATGAAATGCTTCGAATAGATCATCCTTTAAAGTCCGCCATAACGTATGATTTGATATTAATGGATATTGTAATGCCTGAAATAGATGGCATTGAGGCATGCATACAAATAAAAGCGAAAGAACATGTAAGAGATATTCCAATTATAATTATTACAGGCAGTGTGGAAGACAACTATATAAAGCAAGCATTTGAAGCCGGCGCTATAGATTATGTAAACAAACCTATAAATAGAATCGAGCTTTTGGCGCGGGTACGTTCCGTTCTAAAACTAAAACAAGAGGTGGACCAGAGAAAAGAAGTCATGCGGCAACTGGAGGAATCGAATCGAAAATTACAACTCCTTTCCTATGTAGACGGTTTAACCGGCATCGCGAATCGCCGCCATTTCGATGAAATGCTTGATAAAGAATGGAGACGCTCATTGCGTGATAAAACATCGTTAACGTTATTGCTTTTAGATGTTGATTTTTTTAAGAAATTTAATGATAGTTACGGACATCAGGCGGGCGATGAATGCCTTAAACAAGTGGCAAAAACAATACATGGCATTGTTAATCGCCCCGGTGATTTAGCCGCAAGATACGGGGGAGAAGAATTTGCGATTATTTTAACAGAAATGAACCGTGAACATGCGGTGGTATTTGCCGAGAAGGTGCGTGAATCCATTGAATTACTTAAAATTCCGCATAAACATTCGACCGTTTCTGATCACGTTACGTGCAGTATCGGTGTTTCGGTTGTAATTCCTAATAAAAATATCTCTCCAGGAACATTAATTGAGTCTGCTGACAAAGCCCTTTATAACGCAAAACTGGAAGGTCGAAACAGAATAAAAATAGTTACCGGCTGAATTTTTCTATTGAGATTTTGCAGAGAAAGGTTAAATATTATCCATTTCGTTAGAAAGTTTTTTACTCAAGGTTTGAAAATCCTCAGTAACTCGGTTGGATACGGAAAACGTTTTTGACTTCGTTCTCATGCAGAATGATCCAAAGGATTTTTTCGTACACGTGGGAGAGATTTTGCCGAAGATTTATCAGGAAGGATTATATACTTAAAATAAACTTGACTTTGCTTTATATCCGATATAAGGTAAAACACACAGGAAGGGGGCGGAGGCTTTATTTTTATGGCGGGTTAACTGAGGATCAACAAGGGTATTTGATATGGAAAGAATCATCAAAAGAACGGTTTTTGATGGAATTAAAAAATACCTGCATACAGATGATATTATTGTCTTGCACGGGGCGCGCCAGGTCGGCAAGACAACGATCCTTTACTTTATAGAAGACTACCTGAAAAAACTGGGTGAAACCACCCATTTTATTGATCTCGAGGATTCCAGATTTGTGAAGACACTGGATTTGGGTGTTGGAGAGTTTGTCAGGCATCTTAAAGAAGAAGGGTTGTTATCTGCCGGCACGAAAAGAAAGACCTTTGTCTTTATTGATGAGATTCAGTACCTGGCTAATCCGTCATCATTTCTCAAACTTACGGCAGACCATCATAAAAATATCAAACTCATTGTTTCAGGTTCATCCAGCTTTGCCATAAAAACCAAATTTAAGGATTCCCTTGTCGGCAGGACGGTAAATTTTGAAATCTTTAATTTATCCTTCAGGGAATTTTTATTATTCAGACAATACCCCTTTGAACAGGGCAAGGTATATACACAAAAAAAGATAGATGAACTCAGGGCATTTGTTAAAGAGTATATCCTTTACGGAGGTTATCCAAAGATTGTTCTTACCTCTGAGATAGACAGAAAGGAAAAATACCTGCAGCAGATTATTGACACCTATGTAAAGAAAGACATCAGAGACCTTGCCGATATTAAAGATATAGACAAATACAACAAATTGCTGGAAGCGCTTGCCTCGCAAAGCGGCCAGCAGTTGAATATTGCCGAACTCTCCAATACCACAAAGATAGCAAAACAGACCATAGAAAAATATCTGTTCATCATGGAAAATACTTATATAATCAGACTGGTAAAACCATTCAGCAAAAATATACGTTCGGAACTCTTTAAATTGCCCAGGATATATTTTTACGATACGGGGCTTATGCAGATGCTTTGGCTAAAGGGATTGCAAAAAGAACTTATCGGCAATGTATTTGAAACAGGGATATTTGCTGAAATAGTAAAGAAATATGGACATGATGCAATATTTTACTGGCGGACAAAAGACAGAAAAGAAATAGATTTTATATTAAAAATAAAGAACTCCATACTGCCGGTAGAAGTGAAATTGAACTTTGAACAGTTCAACCCCTCGTCGATGCAGTATTTTAATAAACATTACGGCATAGACAAATACAAAGTCGTTGGTTTAAACGGCACGCCAAAAAATGAATCTTATGTTTATCCGTGGGATGTATAAGGGAATGTGCAGGATTGTCGTGTTGCATCGAGTATATTACTCCTTTTGTATTTATTTTCAAAATTTTAACAGATAAGCTTCCAAATTGAGCCAACTCAAAAAACTTGCATCACAAACCGCTATCTATGGTTTGAGCACTATACTTGGCCGCTTGCTTAACTACCTTCTCGTGCCTTTGCACACAAGAGTTTTTGGGGCGGCTGATTATGGCGTGGTAAGCGAACTGTATGCGTATTCCTCGTTTTTTATTGTGATGCTTACCTATGGAATGGAAACTGCTTTTTTCCGTTTTTCACAGGATGAAGAAAAAAAAGAAAAAGTATTCCCAACGGCATTTGTATCCCTTTGCGTCACTTCAATTATTTTTATGCTTGGCATGGGCATTTTTGCGCAACCGCTTGCAAATGCCATCCGTTATCCGAATCATCCGGAATACATTATTATTTTTTCCCTTATCCTTGGTCTTGATGCGATAGCAAGTATTCCCTTCGCGTTGCTTCGCCAGCAAGGCCGTCCGGCAAAATTTGCCATAGTAAAGAATATCAATATCTTCAGCAATATTCTCCTGAATCTCTATTTTTTAATGTTGTGTCCATACCTGAAACATACATCAAATATTACGCTGCCGTTCTATAATGAAAATATTGGTGTGGGGTATGTTTTTGTTTCAAACCTTGTGGCAAGCGTTATTACGCTTCCTCTCTTATCAAAAGAAATATCCCGTATAAAAACAGGCTTTGATCCGGTGGTTTGGAGGAAAATGGCTGCTTACGGGTTGCCTCTGATAATTGTGGGGTTGGGCGGCATGGTGAATGAAACGCTTGATCGGGCTATCATGAAATATTTGCTTCCGGCTGACAAAGAGACATTGAGCCAGGTTGGAATTTACGGGGCGAATTATAAGCTTTCCATCCTGATGAGTTTGTTTATTCAGGCATTTCGTTTTGCGGCGGAGCCGTTCTTTTTTTCTCACGCAAAGACATCGGATAAAAGAATTATATATGCGCGTGTAATGGATTATTTTGTAATCGTATGTCTGGGAATATTCTTATTCGTAACTTTATACATTGATATCTTCAAATACTTTATTGGCCGCCAATTTTATGACGGATTGAAGGTGGTTCCGGTATTGCTGCTCGCCAATGTATGTCTCGGTATTTATTATAATCTTTCCATCTGGTACAAGCTTTCCGATCAAACCAAAAAGGGCGCTATGATATCATTAATTGGCGCGGGTGTTACGATTGGGCTAAATATCTGGTGGATTCCTGTATTTGGATACGCAGGCTCGGCATGGGCAACCTTTATTTGTTATTTCAGTATGATGGTGATTTGCTATTTTATGGGAATAAAATATTACCCGATACCGTATCATGTTAAACAGATATTGTGTTTTACAGGAATAGCGCTCTTTTTATTTTTTACCGGATGGTATTGCAGAAACTATTATTATGCAGATGACCTGATACAAACCCTTTGTGTAAATTCCGCCTTGTTTGTGTGTTTCATCGTAGCGGCTTGTTTATTCATTAAAAAAGATAAAATGCTAACTTTGCCAGCATAACAGTATCGTGTCCGGAGAGAGGGCGGACATTCCCGATTTTTTGCAAATTCATTCTTCTTGTTCCCAAGTTCCTGCTTGGGAATGCTCCCGGAAAAACTGTTTTTAGCGTATAATAGGAACATTTTGTTGAGGATACGTGTTTTTCTGGTATCAATATTCAAAGGCAAAAACAACTTAATAGCTTTATATGGCTTGATTTACTACACTACTTTTGTTACTATTTGCTCTTTGTTAAAATTAATTGAAAAAGGGTGGATTTTATTGAGAAAAATAGAAAGATTTGTTTATTTTCAAAGGTGTATAGTTTGCGTAAGTATTTAATAGGTATAGATTTAGGTGGTACAAATTTAAAAGCAGGAATTGTAGACCGAAACGGTAAGATTCTCCATCAGTTTTCAATTAAAACGGACGCAAATGCCGAATCCCAGGTAATTTCCCGCCAGATATGTGAACTTGTTGCAGAAATAATAAAGAAAGGCCGCATTGGACAAGCAGATATTGTTGGCATAGGGCTTGGTTCTCCCGGACTTATTGATAAAAAAGGCGAGACAATTTTGTTTTCGCCGAATTTGCCAAAATGGCATGATGTTCCGATTAAAAAAGTTATCGGGGAAAAATTCGATTTGCCCTGCATTCTGGAAAATGATGCAAATGCTGCCGCATGGGGTGAAAAGTGGGTAGGGGCGGGGAAAAATGCCAATTCATTGGTGATGTTGACTCTGGGGACAGGGATTGGAGGTGGCATTATCATTGATAATAAACTGTGGCGGGGAATGAATAATGTGGCCGCGGAGATTGGCCATATGACTATCCAGGCGGATGGTCCCCGATGTAATTGCGGGAATTACGGGTGCATAGAGGTCTATGCGTCTGCAACGGGCATGGTCCGGCGTTTCAAGGAATTATTGGAAAGTGGCAAGGCTTCATCATTAAAAAAGAATGATGAAATTACCGCAAAGAGGATCAGTGAAGCTGCCGTGCAGGGGGATAAAACGGCATTGAGTATTATTGAGGAAACAGGACGTTATCTTGGCATTGCTATGGTGAATATCATACATATATTGAATCCCGAGGTGATAGTATTGGCAGGCGGGATGATCGGTTCCGGGGAATTGTTAATGAATCCGATTAAACAGATAATAGAAAAAAGGGCTTTAAAGGCATCATATAAGGATACGAAAATACTATTTTCGCAACTTGGTACTGATGCGGGAATAATAGGAGCTGCTGGATGTCTACTGAAAGAATTAGAAATTTCTGCATAATTGCACATATCGATCACGGAAAATCAACCCTTGCAGACCGCCTTATGGAAAGGACACAGGCGATATCGTCAAGAGAATTCAGGAATCAAATGCTTGACGATATGGATCTGGAACGCGAGCGCGGCATTACTATAAAGGCCAGCGCGGTTGCATTGACACTTAAGCGAGGGGGGATCGAGTATAATTTAAATCTTATCGATACTCCCGGACATGTTGATTTCAGCTATGAAGTATCGCGGAGTCTTGGCTCCTGTGAAGGGGCTTTGCTGCTGGTGGATGCCTCGCAGGGGGTGGAGGCGCAGACTGTAGCCAATGCGTATCTTGCAATGGAACATGATTTGACAATTATCCCTGTGGTCAGCAAAATTGATTTGCCGCAGTCACGCCCTCAGGAGGTATTGGCCGAAATGGAAAAGACCCTGGGCATTGATACAAAGGATGCGTTAATGGTGAGCGCAAAAAGCGGAGAAGGCATCGATCAGATTTTTGATGCTATTATTAAATATATTCCGCCTCCGAAAGGGGATTCTAATGCGCCGCTGCGGGCGCTTATCTTTGATTCGGAGTATGATGAATACAGGGGCGTTATTGTTTACCTGCGGGTATTTGACGGCTCGATTAAGGTGGGTGATGAAATATTTATGATGAAGACAAAACGCTCATTTAAAGTGGAGGAAGTCGGCGCCTTTAGGCCAAAAATGACGCAGAAAAACGGGCTTTTTACGGGTGAGGTAGGATATTGCATCGCCAACATCAAGTCTCTTCATGATGTTAAAGTAGGTGATACGGTTACCCTGAATAAGGAAAGGGCGGAGAAACCGTTGGCCGGATACCGGCAGCCGATACCCATGGTCTATTGCGGGATTTATCCTACGGATAATGCCGATTTTAAACTTCTTCGTGAAGCTTTGGAACGTTTAAGTCTGAATGATTCCTCTTTTACCTTTGTTCCTGAAACCTCTCAGGCGCTGGGATTCGGTTTCCGGTGCGGGTTTCTCGGTCTTTTACATATGGATATAGTTCAGGAGCGTCTGGAAAGGGAAAGCAACATCAATATAGTACAAACGGCTCCCAACGTAACGTATGAGATTTTAAAAACGAATAAGGAAGTAATTAAAGTTGATAATCCGGAAAGCGTCCCTCCGGTAAATGAAATAGATGAATTTCGTGAACCGATGGTGCGCGCCAGTTTTGTCTTGCCTGCGGAGTATTTAGGAGCTATTATGCAGCTTGCCGAAGGAAGAAGGGGCAGATACAAAAGCACCGAATATTTAAGCGAAAAACGTGCGATCCTTGTATACGAATTGCCGTTGGCGGAAATAATATTTGATTTTTTTGATAAAATGAAATCCGCCACGAGAGGCTATGGAACATTGGATTACGATTTAATAGGATACGAACCTGCAGACCTTGTGAAACTGGATATCCTCGTTGGCGGCAAAAGGGTGGATGCCCTTTCAACAATCGTGCACAGGAAAGATGCGGAGAACAGAGGGAGAAAGCAGGTAAAGAAACTGAAAAACGAGATTTCCCGGCACTTGTTTGAAGTAGTTCTGCAGGCGGCTATCGGAAGCAGGGTAATTGCAAGAGAGACGATCAGGCCCATTGCCAAAAATGTCACTGCGAAATGTTACGGCGGTGATATTACAAGAAAAAGGAAACTTTTGGAAAAACAAAAAGAAGGGAAAAAAAGGATGAAATCGGTGGGAAACGTGGAGATACCCCAGAAAGCATTCTTGTCCGTGTTGTCGATTGATGATGAATAATGGGGTGGCTTGTGTCCAAAAGTAAGGAAAGTATAAAAACAGATTTGCCTGAAAAAAAGAAAAAGCGTAAACATAAGTTACGTGAAAATATAGAATCAATTGCAATAGCGGTGGCGTTAGCATTTGCCATTCGTTACTTTGTTGTGGAGGCATTTAAAATTCCGACAGGGTCGATGGCGCCTACTCTTCTGGGAATGCATAAGGATGTCAATTGTCCTAACTGTGAATGGAGTTTCTATGCCGACCGCCAAAGCGAGACCGCTACCTGCCCGAATTGTCAATTGGAAATAAATATTTCTCTTCACTGCAATACGTGCAACAGCAGGATTCGCTATAACTGGCCTGCATGGTTGTGGAGAAAAGGCGCCTGCACGAACTGTCAAACAAAGATCGTTTGGAATGATTTATCAAACCGGGTTGTTCATGGCGGCAACAGGATACTGGTGAATAAATTCTGGTATAAATTTACACAACCGAAACGATGGGATGTCATGGTATTTGTCTATCCGTTCTATGATATCAAATGTAAAAATTGTTCGGTTCTGATACCCGATGTGAAATGGCGCGATAGTTTGTCGTGTCCGCGATGCGGAGGCACAAGGTTTTCAAAGAAAAAGAAGAATTATATAAAACGGTTGATCGGTTTGCCCGGCGAAAAGCTGCAAATCGTGAATGGCGATATTTATATAAATGATAAAATACAAAGAAAACCCGGCAAGATACAGGATACGTTATGGTTGTCGGTGTATAACAGTAATTATGTAATTAAAGAGGAAGTAGTTCCTTCCTGGATTACCGGCAGTGGATATTGGAATATTTCGGAAAGATCACTTGCGTTGGATAATTTGAGTAAAGGTAATCCAGAGACGTCGTTGATTACTTTCGGGCAACAAATATCCGATCAGAACGGTTACAATAACAGGTCAGGTGATAATGAAATGGGTGACGTCAAAATCAGCCTCGATGTTACTCCTGCACGGGGTTCTCATGCATTGGTATTCGTTCTCGAGAAAAATGAAGATATTTTTACCGCAAGTATTCCTATTGGAGATATAGCGGATAAGTGCACTCTTTCGAGATCGAATGATGATGTTGTTGTGGAAAAAGATTTTCATTTGCAGGCGGATCAGGCGCACAAGATCGAATTCTCCAATGTGGACCATATAGTATCACTTGCCGTAAATGACATTGAAGTATTTTCGTTCGATTATGATGACGGGGCGGTTCCTGCGTCGCGTCCATCCGATGCCAGCAAGGTACGTTTAGGGGGAACGAACGTGAAGGCAAAGTATGAAAATATTCAAATCTATCATGATGTTTACTATACAAACCTTTCAAGCGATACTTTTGGCACGTCTCAGCCAATTCAACTGAAAGAAAAGGATTATTTTGTTTTAGGGGACAACAGCAGAAACAGCAATGATAGCCGCGTGTGGAAGTTTGTTCCTGAAAAGAATGTTGTAGGGAAGGCATTTTTTGTATTCTGGCCATTAGAAAATATCAGTTTTATTAAATAATAAATATGAATTTGCTCAGGACAGAAGGGTTAACAAAATCTTTCGGTAAACGTACCGTAGTAAATCAGGTAAGTTTCGAGGTAAACAGAGGCGAGATAGTAGGATTGCTTGGTCAAAACGGAGCAGGCAAAAGCACTTCTTTTAATATGGTTATCGGAATTATCCGGCCGGACAGCGGAAGGGTGATTTTTCAAAATGAGGATGTTACTTATGCTCCGATATATTTGCGTGCCCGCAAAGGAATGGGATATTTGTGCCAGGAAACGTCTGTATTTCAGCGGTTAACAGTGGAAGAAAACATCCTTGCCATTCTGGAAACTCACCGATACAGTTCAAATGAAAAATATAAACTTCTGGTAGAACTGCTTGCCGAATTCAATTTGAAACCGCTTTCAAAACATAAGGCGTTTACCCTTTCGGGCGGAGAAAGAAGACGCCTTGAAATTGCGCGTGCGCTTGCAAGTTCTCCCTCAATGATTTTGCTTGATGAGCCTTTTACCGGCGTAGACCCTATTGCGGTAAATGAAGTGCAGGAAATTGTTTTGAGGCTCAGAGACAAAGGAATCGGCATACTTATTACCGATCACAATGTCCGCGAAGCGTTGAGCATTACATCTCATTCATACATCATCAATGAAGGCGCTGTTGTTGCAAAAGGCACGACGCAGGAAATATTGAATAATCCTGTTGCGCGTCAGTCTTATCTGGGAGATAATTTCCCCACCAGTGAGTATCGGTTGGCCGATTTTGATGACCCACGCAGGCGAACAGCAATAGACAAAAGCAGAAAACCCATAGTTCGGAAAGATACCATTATAAAATAAGGATTAAGTATTTTGCGCAACAATTATATTATTTATTTTGTAACGGTTTCCATTTTGTTTTTTTGGAGTGGTTGTGCCACCCAACAAAAAACGGAAATACCGGTATTAAAAGAAAAAGAAACTGCTCCGGAAGAAGTTAAAAGGCCGTCGGCAGCAACGACTACAACTACTGCCTATACGATTCAAAAAGGCGATACGTTGTGGCGTATTTCAAAAAAATACGGCGTGTCTGTAGATTCAATTACGGCAATAAATCAGATCGAAAATACACGAGATTTAAAAATAGGACAGAAGATTATTATTCCTTCGAAAAATGTCTCTTATAATTCGTATGGTGGCCGCACAGTGTCGTCTCGTAATAGCGTTTCGTCGAAAGGTTTTATCTGGCCTGTAAAAGGAGAAATCGTATCGCATTATAATCAGACGAAAAATGGTAAGAAATTTATGGGGATAAGTATACAGCCTCAGGCAGGGCAGAAAATCGTTGCGGCAAAAAAAGGAACGGTGGAAGCCATTTCTTCATTGGAAAATAATTTTCATGTTGTTGTGATCAAGCATGATTGGTCGGTGAGGACATTATATGGCGGTCATTATATACCAATCGTTGGAGAAGGAAATTATATTGAACAAGGGCAGCCGATAGCGACGTTTGATTCAAATACACCGGATGAACTTAGTTTTAAAGTATATGTAAAAGACAAACCTGTTAACCCTATTTCTTATTTACCTTAATGAGGGGGATGTGTTATGCCCGTATATGAATTTAAATGCAAAAAATGTGAAATAAAATTTGAGGAATATTTTAAAAGCGCGTCCGAGCAAAAAAAATTGTTTTGCCCTTCCTGTAAAAGCGAACATGTTGAAAAAGTATTTTCTGTTTTTGGAACTTCAGAAGCAGGGAATGGCAATCTTGCATCTGCTGGCGGCAACAAGGCAGGCAGCGGAGGCGGTTGCGGTTGTTGTGCGATGGGTTAGAAGGAGAGCATTCCTGATTTTTTGTAACGTATCTTTTCAGAGTAGGATGGGTGAAGCGTCAGCGCACCCATCAGAATAAAGGGAAATGTAGATATTTTTGAGAGCGATATTAAAGTAAAGGGTTTACTGAATGACAAAAAACATCTGGGCTCCATGGCGTGTGACGTACATTAAAAATTCTCCTCAAGAGGATGCTTGTTTTTTGTGCGAAGCGTTTGATGGCGATTTGGAAGAAGAAAAATATATTATATGCCGCGGCAGGGAATGCTTTTGTATTCTGAATAAATATCCCTATAACAGCGGGCATCTGATGGTTGTTCCCAACCGGCATGTCGCTGATATTGCCGAACTTGCCGATGGTGAGTTGTTAGAGATAATGAAGATGACTGCCGAAATGAAAAAGCACCTTGCATCCCTTATGAAACCCGATGGTTTTAATATTGGGATTAATATGGGAAAATCGGCGGGCGCGGGGTTGCTCGGCCATATACATCTGCATATTGTGCCGAGATGGGATGGTGATACGAATTTTATGCCTGTTTTATCAGATGCTAAAGTCATACCTCAATCATTGGAAGATTTTTCTCTGGAATTGAAAAAACACATCCGGGGTTAACATAGGGAGTATTCCCGATTTTTTGCAACGTATCATTATATTATGCTTCGACTCCGCTCAGCATGACACGTACCGTCACCCTGAGCGGAGTCGAAGGGTTGGAGTCTCTCGTTGAAAGTGCGGAGGTTTTTTCTGTAAAATATACGTTGATTGTTTTTTACAAAAAATCGGGAATGCTCCCGTTAACATAAAAGGATACATGATGCAGATATTTGATGCGCGACATTTTGTGGATTGTGCGCCTGTATCTTATGTCCTAATCTTCCGCATCCCATATTCCGAATCATGTACTATCTTATAATTTAAAAATGATGGTGAGTTGTATGAAAGTATCGGGCATTTTGGTTGGCGCTGGTCTTGGATTACGAATGGGCGGAAAGGTGAAAAAACCTTTTATCCGGATTCATGACAAACCGGTATTTCTTCATACAATAGATCGTTTTTCTCAATGCAGCCTGGTTACTGAAATGGTATTAGTTGTCGGAGAATCGGAGAGAGACTATGTTCTCGATACCTGGCGGGATTTGCTGGATGCATACGGGGTAAAAAAAATTGTTCCGGGCGGAAAAAGGAGGCAGGACAGCGTATTTAACGGTCTAAGCAATGTCGATACTGATGCGGAAATTGTGCTTATTCACGATGCTGTCAGGCCACTTGTTAAAAAAGAACACATAGAAGAAGTTATTCATAAGGTAAAAGAATGTAAGGCTGCAATTCTTGCCGCGCCGATGAAGGCAACGGTAAAAGAAATAAATGATGATTTTTCAATAAAGAGGACTGTCCCCAGAAGCAAACTTTGGATGGCTCAAACTCCCCAGGGATTTGAGAAAAACTTAATAATGAAAGTATTTCATCAGTTCCGGAATACAGAGAGAGAATTCACCGATGATGCCCAAATGGTGGAAGAAGCAGGGTATCCTGTATATATTGTCCCCGGTTCCGATGATAATATAAAAATCACAACACCTGATGATATAAGTATTGCGGCGGCATTATTGAAATAGCGCATAGATGAAAAAATATTTCCTACTCTTTGTTATTCTCACGTGTTTCCCTGTGGTTTCCTGCGCCAATAAGGAATATAGAGTATTCGACAGTTTTAAAAATTATGAAGGATCCGATGCATTTGCCACGGAATTATTGAGAGCAGATTTTCTGATACAGGAAAGGATTTTGAAAATACTTGAAAAGGCGCTGATTCTCCTCGAAGAAAATGATGATTCCGTCACGAAAAAAACTTTTGAAGAAATTATAGAAGTTATGAGTTATTTCTTTGATAAATGCCATTTTGAAAAAGAAAACGCCATTTTGTTTCCGTTTGTCAAAAATGTACAGGGCGGACTGGAAAAGAAGGATTTTCTGGGGCAATTATTAATGGAACATATATCGGTGAGAGACAGGAAGCGGATGTTGTTGAATGCCATAGAAGAGATACATCTTGGTAAAAAGGCGAGGAAGAGAATAAGAAAAATCGGTTACGGATACATTAAATTTACGCAAAAGCATATTAAAATGGAAGAAAAGGTTCTTTTCCCATGGCTTGATGAATTATTGTCCCACGATGATCAGTTGGCATTGATAGAACGGTTGAATACGGTGGAAGTTAAAGATATTGATGACGGTTTGCATGAAAAATATTCAATAACGATAGAAAAACTTGAGAATCAGTTAACTGTGTATAGCGAATAAAGAATTGTTATAGTTTTTAGATTTATAGACTTTTTTAATGCACTGGAGTTTGTTATGAAGAAATATTTTTTAATTATTTTTGTTTGCATGAATTTTTTCATTGCCAATGGCGCTTTTGCCCAGCAAGGGCAAAAGGTAACCGTTGCTGAAATATTGGGGGAAAGGAAAGAGTATTATTTCGATACCGATGAGTTGTTCAACATGCCGGCGGGATTTATTAATGCTGTTGCCGGCGCCGGCAAAGAAGGACAGTGGAAGGTGCTGAAAGTGCAGCATTCACCTTCTGCCGATAATGTTGTTGTGCAGTCAAAAAGCGATAAGACAGCGCAACGCTTTCCATTGCTCATTGTTGATGGGGCAGATTATGAGGATGCCATGGCATACGTGAAATTTCGTGCGGAAGGCGGTGAAATAGACCGTGCTGCGGGGATAGTTTTCAGGTATAAGGATAATCAAAACTATTATGTGCTGAGAGCAAATGCCCTGGAAAACAATGTGCATTTGTATAAAGTGGTGAATGGACAGCAAACAATGATCGGGGAAAGGAATATAAAAGTATCTTCAAACGAGTGGTATTTGTTAAAGGTCATCTATGACGGGAAAAAGATACGATGTTTTTTCGAGAATACAATGATAATGGAAGTTTCTGACGATACGTTTGATTCCGGCAGCATAGGCCTCTGGACAAAATCCGATTCTTACGTATTGTTTGATGATTTTGTAATTCAGGAAAATGCTTAACAATGAAATCTGAATATTTGGTTGCCAAAGGATGTGACGATCGATGGAAAAATATGAACAGGAACGCTTTGCAAAGCTTCAAAAATTAAGGGAAAAGGGTATTGATCCGTTTGGCGGGCGATATGACAATACGCAATCAATACAAACAATTCTGAAAGAATTTGTGCCGGAGCGTGATGATCTGAAGGTTAAGGCTGCCGGACGCATCATGACAATGCGTCCTCATGGAAAGACGGTATTCTTAGACATACGGGATTGGACGGGGAAGATACAGGTATACATTAAGCGCGATAAAATCGGAGAAGAACCGTTCGAATTATCCAAATTGCTCGACCTCGGTGACCTTCTGGGGGTTGAAGGTGTTCTTTTCAAAACCAGAACAGGAGAGGTGACGATTTATGCGGACAGTTTTACCCTGTTGTCAAAATCGCTTCTCAATCCTCCTGAAAAGTGGCATGGTCTCAAGGATGTTGAACTGCGGCACAGGCAGCGCTATGTTGATCTGTTTACCAGCCCTGAGGTTATGCAGACATTTTTAAAACGTATACAGATCATCAAGCACATACGCACATTTCTGGATGCGAGGGATTTTGTGGAAGTCGAGACGCCCATGATGCAGTCAATACCCGGCGGCGCTGTGGCAAGACCCTTTATTACTCATCATAACGCCCTGGATATCGATTTGTATCTGCGGATAGCGCCGGAGCTTTATCTGAAAAGATTACTGGTCGGCGGCATGGAAAGGGTATATGAAATTAACCGCAACTTTCGGAACGAAGGCATTTCCACGCGTCACAATCCTGAATTTACCATGATGGAATTATATCAGGCCTACAGCGATTACAATGGGATGATGGAGTTAACGGAAGGGCTTGTTGTTTCGTTGGTGGAAAAGTTATATGGAAATTATGAAATTCCATTCGGCGAAATAACAATTAATATGAAGCCTCCATGGCGCCGGGCAACTTTTTGCGAACTTCTGGAAGAACATAGCGGAATAAAATATGACGACGAAGAAGGATTGATCCGGAAATCAAAGGAATTGGGCTTGGAAACGGCAGGTATAGACAGGGACAATATAGCCAATAATCTTTTTGAGGAACTGGTGGAGAAGGCGTTGGTAAACCCCACATTTGTTCTGGATTATCCCACTTCAATTTGTCCTCTGACAAAAACATGCGCGCACGACCCTCGTTTTGCCCAGAGATTTGAACTGTACATAGCATCCATGGAAGTGGCAAATTCATACTCGGAGCTGAATGATTCCATAGAACAGGATAAAAGATTTCATGAACAGTTAGGCACCGAAGCGGATATTGCCGGGAAAATCGATGAAGATTTTTTAACTGCCCTCAAATACGGCATGCCTCCGGCGGGAGGTCTTGGGATAGGCATCGACAGGCTTATCATGCTGCTTACCAATAATGTTTCAATCCGGGAAGTTATTTTGTTTCCGTTGTTAAAACCGAAGTAATAAGAAAATACATAAGTTCGCAAGGAATTTCAATGTAGGGGTTCAAAATCTTGAACCACTGCAAGGCTGAAGACTTCGTCGTGAGATCCGTTGAACGAAAGGGGGAGCATTCCCGATTTTCGTGACTCCTGTTAGGTACAGTAGATTAACCCTGACAGGGTTTTCAACCCCTGTCAGGGTTGTTTTGTCCCGACCCCATGAACGGTTACAAAAAATCGGGAATGCACACAATTTGAAGGAGGTTAAATAATATGCACCGTTTCCTTATCGTGATCGAAAAAACGAATGATAACTATTCTGCATACTCACCTGATTTACCGGGATGTGTGGCTACCGGTGCAGCTCGTGATGAAGTAGAGCAAAATATGTATGAAGCCATTGAATTGCATTTGCAAGGGCTGAAGGAAGATGGGTTATCTATCCCTCAGCCGACTTCCTTCGCAGAGTATATTGCCGTCAGATAAAATTCATGGTGGATTAGGTTATTCCATGTCACCATACTTAAAACCCGCCGGAAATACATTTGCAACACACATTCCAAAAAACTAAATTCTTGTATCACTTTAGTTTTTTGAAAAAACATGATTTCTCAGCTATTCTGCAACCCTGACAGGGTTCTGAAACCCTGTCAGGGTTAAACCAGTAAGCAAGATTTACCTTATGTTATCACAGTTTTTCAAAAAACTAAAGTGATACAAAATTTTCAATTTTATTCTGTTGTGCTACGATAATGGAGTTTCATTTTGCTAACTATACAAAACAACCCTAAAAAAATATTAGAACACTATTTTGGATATTCATCTTTTGTATGGCAGCAGGAAAACATTATCGAACATGTTTTGGCGAAAAAACATGCAATAGTTGTCGCTCCCACAGGTATAGGAAAATCGTTGTGTTATCAGGTGCCGGCAATAATGAGTGACGACCTGACCGTTGTTATCTCGCCGCTTATTTCCCTTATGAAAGACCAGGTAGATTCCTTATTGAGCCGTGGTATTGAAGCAACATATATCAACTCAACTCTCAGCAGAAACATACGGGAATCAAGATACTCGGAACTTGAACAGGGTGGGTACCGCATTCTCTATGTCACTCCCGAGCGTTTTCGCAAGTCAGACTTTGCTCACATACTCTCCGGACGCAGGATAAACCTTCTGGCTGTTGATGAAGCTCATTGTATAAGCGAATGGGGGCATGATTTTCGTCCAGACTATACAAGGTTGGGAGAAATTCGCCGGTTATTAGGGAATCCAATAACTATTGCGCTCACCGCCACTGCAACTCCGGCAGTACAAAAGGATATTGTTTATCAGTTGGGGTTAAAACCGGAAGAAGTAGAAATATTTCATGGAGGAATAGATCGTCCCAATCTTGATTTACAGATAGAGGAAGTTTTTAGTGACGATGAGAAGCTGGAGCATATTCTTTATATTGCTGATACCTATAAAGGCAGCGGCATAGTCTATTTTACTCTGATTAAGACGTTAGAAGCATTTAGCGGGATGTTAATAAGGCGAGGGGTTTCGCATCTTTGTTACCATGGCAATTTAGAGGCGGCGCAGCGTTCTTCCGTTCAGGAACAATTTATGCAAAAGAATGACACACTTGTGCTGGCAACAAATGCGTTTGGAATGGGGATTGATAAAAAGGATATTCGTTTTGTAATTCATGCGG
Organism: Planctomycetota bacterium; assembly: GCA_016873165.1. Classification (GTDB taxonomy): domain Bacteria; phylum Planctomycetota; class Brocadiia; order Brocadiales; family Brocadiaceae; genus Kuenenia. Next base: position 41,042 of record VGXV01000011.1, read on the forward strand.
ATATTCCCGGTTCAATGGAATCGTACTATCAGGAAATTGGCCGTGCGGGAAGGGATGGCAAGGATTCATTATGCGCGTTATTGTATAATGAAAGCGATTTGTTGACACAGATGGAATTTATACGGTGGAACAATCCTGATGCCGAATACTATCAGAGGGTGTATTGTTTCCTCTCAGAAGACATTGAAAAAATATCAGCGCTCGGCATTGATTGGTTCAAAAAGAAACTTCACGCTAAAAACCGTCAAGACTATAGATTGGAGACTGTTCTTAAGATGCTTGACCGTTATGGGGTTATAGAAGGCGCTGATGATATATATAAAGCCAAAGTGCTTTCTTCTCTGCCGCCGCAATTGCTGGATCAGAGTTATCTGGAGAAAAAACACAGGAATGATTTGCAAAAACTTTATAAACTCGTGCAATACGTGAAGCATGCCGGCAATCGTAAATTATTTATCAAAGAGTATTTTGGCATACAAGATTTAAATCCGGGATGAAGAAAATGTTTTTTGATAGCTACAGTCAATCAGCTAAATTTTTTCAGCATATGTTGAAAATTAGTTAAATCATTTTGTTTTTCATATATTTCCTCAAAACTTGAAGCAATATCAATAAACGTTTTCAATACTTTTGGGTCGAAGTGCTCCGGCCTCGTTCTGCCGTCTCCTTTTGTGATAATATCAAAAGCTTTCTGATGGCTGAAAGCCGGTTTATACGGTCTTTTGCTTCGTAAGGCGTCATATTGATCACAAAGCATTACTATCCTGCCTTCCATTGGTATATCTTCTCCTTTCAACCCTTTCGGATACCCCGCGCCGTCCCATCTCTCATGATGACACAGGGCAATTGACGCAGACATTTGTATATCATAGTGAGATGAACCTGAAAGTATCTCCTCTCCCATATTTAAAATCATTTTGTCATTAGAATTTGTTTCGTATTTCGTATTTCGTGTTTCGTATTTACTTATCCAGCGCCTCTCTTACCTTTTTCAGAAGCTCTGATGGCGAGACGGGTTTTGGAATAAAATGCAATCCTTCCTTAAGAATTATTTTTTTCTCAACCATATCTTCTGAATAGCCGCTGGTGAAAAGAACTTTTATTCCCGGCGTCTTCTTCCGTATTGCGTCATATGCCTCTTTGCCATTCTTTCCCGGCATAATTACATCAAAGAGAAGAAGTTGTATCTTTTCTCTGTTTTTCGTGTATTTACTTATTGCATCCTTTCCGTTTACTGCCGTTATTACCGTATATCCCGCGGTCTCAAGCACCATTTTAACAAGGTGCCTTATTTCTTCTTCATCCTCTGCAATCAGTATTGTTTCAGTGCCATGCACTGTAAGCAACGAGGGCGTTTCTTGCCGTTGCGTCATTTCAGCCGCAGGTTCAACCATAGGCATGTATATCCTGAATATCGTGCCTTTGCCTGGTTCACTATAGACGTTTATATAGCTGTTGTGCTGTTTGACTATTCCGTATATAATTGCCAGGCCAAGTCCTGTGCCCTTCCCCACTTCTTTGGTAGTAAAGAACGGTTCGAATATCTTTTTCCGTGTCTTTTCATCCATCCCTGTGCCCGTGTCTGAAACAATTATTACGGCATGCCTTCCCGGAGTCCCGTGACCGTGCGCCAGTGTAAAATTGTTATCCAATTCCACAATTTCTGTGTTTATCGTCAAAATGCCTCCGTTAGGCATGGCGTCTCTCGCATTTGTGGCAAGGTTCATCAATATTTGCTCTATCTGTCCGCTGTCGGCCATTACAATACATTCATTATCCGAGAGCGAAGTCTTCAATTCAACGTCTTCTCCTATAATCCTCAGCAAAAGATGTTCGGTTGCTCTTATAATTTCATTCAGATTTACCGGTTTTGGATTATTTATCTGTTTCCTGCCGAATGCAAGGATGCCCTTCGTCAGGTGGCTTGCTTTTTCTGCTGAAAGGAGTATCTTTTGCGCATAATCTTTTATCGGATTATTTTCTTTCATTGCCATTTGTATCAAGTTTCCATACCCGATTATTGCAGTAAGTATATTGTTAAAGTCATGGGCGATTCCGCCTGCAAGCTGGCCAATAGACTCCAATTTCTGGGTATGATAAAGCTGTTCCTTCAGTTTCTCCTTTTCTTCCGCCTCCTGCTTGAAGGCGGTAATGTCTTCCGCAACTCCGACAAAATTGGTTACCATTCCTTCCGTATTTTTTATTGGTGAAATACTTGCAATTTCCCAAAACAATTCTCCGGTCTTTTTTTTGTTGATAAATTCTCCCTTCCATTCGTTTCCGGAAGTAATTGTATTCCATAAACGTGTATATTCTTCTTTTGGCGTCATACCGGATTTTAAAATACGCGGAGTATTCCCAATGACTTCTTCCGGGGCATAACCGGTTGATTGTGTAAATTTCGGGTTAACATACTGAATAACGCCGCTTGTATCGGTGATGATGACTATAGCCGGGCTTTGTTCGATAGCGCGCGATAATTTTCGAAGCTGGCTTTCCATCTGCTTGCGTTCGGTAATGTCCGTGGAAATGCCGCAAACAGCGTAAACAGCGCCGGTATAGTCGTAAAGGGGGAATTTGACAGAGATATAAGTATGTTGCCCGTCTTCATGAGTCGCAACCTCTTCAAATTTCATGGGGATTTTTGAGTCAAATACCTTCCGGTCGTTTGCGAGATGGGACTCGGCTATTTCTTTAGGGAAACAGTTGTAAGGGGTCTTGCCTTCCACTTCATTATTTTTGAGATGGAATAATTTTTCAAACTGCCGGTTGATAAAAAGATATCTTCCTTGTCGGTCCTTGATATAGACAACTGCCTGGGTATTGTCAAGAATAGAGCGCAGCTTTTCTTCGCTTTCTGATAATGCTTTTTCCGCCTTTTTGCGCCAGGTAATATCCGTTGAGATGCCGCACACTGATTTGACCGCTCCTGTATTGTCAAAAATGGGAAATTTAACAGAAATGTAAGAGTGTTCTCCATCCTCGTGTGGCGCAATCTCATCAAATTCCAAAGGGGTCCCTGACTTTATTGCCATCAGGTCGTTTTTCCTGAAGGCGTCCGCCATTTTAGCTGGCCACAGGTCATAATCGGTTTTGCCTTTTATTTCACCCATTTTTATATGAAACAATTCTTCAAACCGTTTGTTGATAAAGGTGTAACGTCCCTGGATATCTTTTACATACACAACCGCAGTGGTATTATTTAAAATGGAATGGAGCGTTTCTTCGCTTTTCCGCAACGCATCCTCAGCCTGTTTTCGCTTGATGACCTGTCCCAGTTGAACGGTGGCGGAAGAGACGAGGTTTATGAGCCGTTCATCCTTTTCCCGTGGTTCAAACATATAAAATGCAATAACTGCAATTACTTCCTCATTTGTCAGGACGGGAAAGGCAACCCCTGCTTTTAACCCGGCTTCCTTTGCAAGCGGCGCGCGCAGATAATTTGCATCAAGGGTAACGTCATGTATCCATTCGGGTTGTTTTGAAAGCCATACACGTCCGGGAAGCCCAACACCAGGTGAGAAACGGTATCTCCCGCTCAGTTTGCTGAATTTTTCCAGGCCATCTGTTTTACTGTAAAAGGTATGATCCCGCTCCAGATATTTGCCCTCCTTGTGAATCACCCACGCTTCACCGTAAATCCAGCTTGTTGCGCTGCACACCTTTTCCAGCGTAATAACAAGCGCATCATGCAGATTTCCGGATTCACCCACCGCTAAGATCAAAGATTGCAGAAGATTTACCTCCTCTTCTTTTTGTCTTCGCTCGGTGATGTCCTGAACCGTTCCTGCTATACGAATGGCTTTCCTATTATTATCAAACAGAACGGTTGCCTTTTCATGAACGATACGTACGATATTGTCCTTCAATAGTATCCGGTGATCAATTTCATAGGGCTTCTTTCCCTGAATGGCATCGTCAACTGATTTTTTCACAAGCTCAAGGTCATCCGGATGTACGCATTCCAAAAATACCTCATAGGATGCGACAAACTCTCCCTTTGCCATGCCAAATATGCGGTAAACTTCATCTGACCAATGGAGTTCATTTTTTGTTATATCCCATTCCCAGTTCCCAAGCCGTGCGATCCTCTGCGCTTCGGCAAGCCTTTCATTGCTTTTAATAAGCTCGGAAGTCCTTGTTTTAATATCATGGGACATGACATTAAATGACTCACAGAGCGCCCCGATTTCATCGTTCGTTTTTGCCGGGATGATGCTATCAAGATTGCCGCGGGCAATATCTGTTGCGGCTTGTGAAATAGCATAGAGCGGTTTTACTACCTTCTTCAGAAAAAGGATCAGGAGAGAAACGATCATTCCAATAACAACGATGCCGGTTATCCCAGCGCTTATAAGTACGTTTTTTATAGGTGCAAATACCTCATCCTTGTCAATTTCAATCAGCAGCACCCATTGCAGGGAGGGGATATACATTGAGGCTCCTACCACGTCTATGCCCCGGTAATCTTTGTATAATCCGGTTATTTCCTTTTTTGATGTTAACCCGGACCTGACGGGCAATGTATCAACGGTCTGTTTCAATATCGCATTTTTTATGAAAATAGAATTCGTAAGCATGAGTTTATCCCGATTGACCAGATAAATCGCCATGGTTTTCCATGCGCCTTTCCCTTTGCCCCAGGAGATTGCGCCCAGTTTACGGTTATATTCTCCGCCTAAAAGGTCATCGAGTTCTGAAATCTGCACAAAATTGACAATTACCCCAATAATCCTGTGTGTATTTTTTGTCAGTACCGGGGTTGAAATTGCAAGTTCGGGGTATCCCATATGATGGATATGCGTTTCTGTTACGGCAGCAGCATCTTTTCCCTTTATAAAAAAGACCTCGCGGGAAAGATCCCTTCCGATCTCAGCTTTGTTTGTAGAGGCGAGAACCTTTCCTTCTGTGGAGAGGATATGAATGGTAGTAATGGTCTCGTCAAGGGCAATTTTGTTCTTAATAAGATGTTTACTCAGGGCATCTGCGGCTGAAGTATTTCCGCGAATCATCCTGAAAACCTGGGTTCTGATAAACCCGTCGCTGGCAAAGTCCCGGGCGCGGCGTTTGGACTGCTCCAGAAATTGATAGACATGCCCCTCATATGCCTCGGCAATAATGGTGAGGGTGTCGAGGACACGGTTTTTTAAATATACTCTGTTATGGTTATAAACCAGGAGAAAGGTGCTAATTACCGGAAGGAATACGGCAAGAATTCCCAGTATGGCTTTTTTTGAAAGAGACCATGTGTTTTTCTTTTTATAAAGAAGCGAATCAAATGTTTGTGGCGGAATATTTGTCATAGGTTGTTTTTTAACAATGTCTTCACAATATGAACAGAAGTGTAACACTTTAGTTCTTTGAAAAAGACTTCGATTTTCCTTATTTTATAATGCGCCTCTAATATTGGCGCATGGAACAAATTTCACATCCATTAACTCCGCACTTTAGTGCGGAGATATCCACAATAAATACACCGGCTTTAGCCATGACCTTCTGGTACAGTGAAAGCCTTGTAGGTGGATTAAGCGGAGCGAATCCACCATTTATGCGATAATTGTTGGTGGATACGGCGTAAAAACCAGCGCCTTTATCCACCCTACCCACACTGAAGCATGGGGTTAAGACATAGGCAGTTTTTCAAAAAACTAAAGTGTTACACAGAAGTTGGGTTGAGGAACGAAACCCAACAGATATTTGATGCCGCGACGGTTGATGTTGTGTTTCACTTTCGTTCAACCCAATCTACTACTGGTTTTCGAAATATTGAATAGATTTTCACTCAGATGCACGACCCTTCGACTCCGCTCAAATGACTTTGCTGTCATCTGAGCGGAGTCGAAGTATTAAAAGACTTATGCAATATAAATATTCGGAAACCAGATTTGTTTGACTATAAAAACGTAGTGGCAAGGCGCGCCTTGCCACTATATGAACGGTTTTTGCAGGGTGGGCGAAGTTCTAACTTAATGTTCAGGAATTTCAAAGTTTCTCATTATGCCTTTTACCCACCCCTAAATCCCCTCCCAAGAGGGGACTTCTTGTATTCCCCTCTTGGGAGGGGTAAGGGGTGGGTAAAAAGAAGAGTCGTTGGGTTTTTGTCTTTTAAAACCCAACCTAATTAAATCTTTAGGAATTTCAATCTTTGGGTGGGCATTGCCCACCCAACGTATTACTCCGTTCTGTTAGAAATCACTTAAATCATCATCTTCCATTGGAATTATACTTCGCGGGTTTGTTTTTGTCTGCGTGGCTTCCCTGCCGTTTCTTTTGTGCTCCGGTTTTTTCGTTACCGTTGCCGCTATTTTCGCAGCAGGCATTGCCTGTCTCTTTCCCGGAGAGGGAGATGCCATTGGCTTTGTTTCCTCTGCAATTGTTCCCTCGCTTCCAGAGTTAACCTCTCTCCCTATCTTCTCTACCAGATCATTTAACGACTGTGCCTGTGCCGTAAGCTCTTCGCTTGCAGCCGCTGTCTCCTCCGCCGTTGCCGCATTCTGCTGCGTCACCTGATCCATCTGCTGCACCGTCTTTCCTATCTGATCTATCCCGTTTGCCTGTTCCTCCGAAGCGGTCGATATCTCATTCACCAGATGCACTACCCTCTGCACCTGCTCCACTACCCCGGAAAATACCTCCTTCACCTGCTTTACCGCGCTCGATAATACCGACTTCGTCTTATCCACCAACTCCTTTCCCGTCTCCGCCTTCTTCACACTGTCCGTTATCAATGTCGTTATATCCTTCGCCGCCGTTGAACTCTTATGGGCAAGGTTCCTCACCTCTTCCGCCACCACCGCAAAACCTCTCCCGTGTTCCCCGGCCCTTGCCGCTTCCACAGCAGCGTTTAACGCAAGCAGGTTTGTCTGGAATGCTATTCCTTCAATAATTTTGATAATATCGGCAATTTTTCCGCTGCTTTCCGATATCTCATGCATTGCGCCTGCCATCTCTATCACGGCGTTGTTTCCGCTTTCCACAGTGCCCACTACCGCTATGTTTCCCCTCTCTACTGAATCGTTGCACTGTTTCGCGAGGGACGCCGCCTCTTTCGCGTTATCCGCGTTCTGCTTTGTCATTGACGACATTTCTTCCATCGTAGAAGACGTTTCTTCTATAGATGCTGCTTGCTGCGTAGATGCTTCAGAAAGGCTCTGGCTCGATGCCGATATCTCTTCCGAAGCGGACGCAAGCTGTGTCGCGCTTCCCGTTAATTCAGCAAGGAGGTTCTTAAACAGGCTTGATATCTTATTCGTCAGTTTAATCACGATGATTCCCAACCCTGCAACAAATCCGCCGGATAGGGCGCCGATGATGATCATCCACATGCCAAGCCTGTTTACCGATGCAAAAGCCTCCGCCTTGTCGATCTCTGCAATCAGCGCCCAGTTTGTGTCTCCTACCTTTATGGGAGTGTAGGAAGATAATACCGGATTTCCGTTATAGTCGATAATGATCCTTGAACCGGTATTCCCCGCCAATGCGTCCCTGCTTGCTTCCGTATCGACTTTTCCCTTTTCCGGATTGGCAAAAGACGCCTTTACCGAGTGATTTGTGGGATCAAGAAAGGAATCCGATCTCATAAGCTTATCGGGGCCAACAAGATATGTTTCTCCCGTCTCTCCCATCCCTTCCCGCTGTTTCATGACGGAATTTATAAAGTTAAGCGAGAACTGGAGCGCAACGATTGTTTCCACCTTGCCGTTGTTTACCACGGGCTGGGCAATGAAAGCGGCAGGTTCTCCTTTGCTCGGGGCATAGGGTTCAAAGTCTACACGGCTTAACTGCTTTGTTTCCAGCACCTTGCGCGTAAGCTTTCCCAGGTTGGAACTGCTGTATTTTCCGTCCACCATATTGGTCTGGAAGTCAGGTTCTTTGCATACCGTATAAAATACATATCCGTCAGGATTCATGAGGAACAGATCATAATATCCGTATTTTTCTATATACTTGGCAAAGAAATATTTGCCGTCATTATCCACCGGACAGAATGCCTCTGCCACGTCTATCTCTGCAAGGAGCGCCCATGTCAAATCTCCCACCTTCACCGGCGTATAGGCGGAAAGCACCGGATTGCCGTTGTAATCCTTTATTACCTCGGCTCCTGCCTTGCCGGAAATGGCGGCATTTGCCGCTTCGGTGTTTACCCCGTTTTTCTCTATGGTGCCCGCGAATGATGCCTTTACGGAATGCCCCTCGGGATCAAGAAATGAGTCGGAACGCATGCGTTTATCAGACCCTACCAGATAGGTTTCCCCTGTTTTGCCTAATCCGTCACGTTCCTGCATGATTTTATTGACATCTTTCAGTGATATCTGAAATGCCGCGCATCCGATATAATTTCCGCTTGCGTCTTTAAGAGGCGCGGCGACAAAGGAGGCCGGTTCTTTTGACGGCTCGTACCAGGAGAAATCTTCAATAGCATTTTGATTTTTTGATTTCTGAAATACCCTTCCCAGCCCTGAGTTGCTCAAAGGGCCATTTATTAAGTTTGCTCCAAGGTCTGATTCTTTGCAGACGGTATATACTACGTTTCCTTCAGCATCTATTAAAAATACGTCGTAGAAACCAAAGTTCTCCATGAAAATGGAAAGCCCTTTTTCTCTGGTTTTGCTCAGTTCCTGATACTGCGGGCTTTCGAGACCGGCTTTGAACGCCTCGGCAAAGAGTCCGATTCCCCCGGTAAAACGAAGGTTCATCTGCACATCATTCATCAGGGTAATCCGGTCTCTGAAGTATGTCTCGATTTGTGTCTTTTTTATCTCCCGCACTGCGATCAGCTTATTTATTGCTTCTTCACGGAGGGTATTCACCGTATCTACAAGCACTTCCATATCGTTTTTCCGGTCCATGAAGACTTGCTGTATCTGCGCCTTCTTTATCTCGCGGGTTCCCTCTAACTGGTTGAATGCCTGTACCCTCAGCGCCTTGCTGGAGTTGATATAACTGAGCACCCCTATGGCAATTAAGGGTATTACACCCGCCAATACAAACAAGATGATGATTTTTGCCGTCACTGACATCTTCTTCATTTGGTTTTTCCTCCCCTTTTCTGGTTAAGAAATAATAAAAATATAGTAGTAATGAGAACAGGTTATCGTAAAGAGCTAAAATGATGCCATTTTAATTAAAGTTATTCAAGTTAATGTGAAATAATACGTATTTCGTTCTAAAAAAGTAAGATAAATCAAGTGATTATTTGCTGAAAAAGTTATTAAATAGTTTAATGTATAGGAATTTCAAAGTTTCTCATTATGCCTTTTACCCACCCCTAAATCCCCTCCCAAGAGGGGACTTTTAATATGCCCTTCCCAAAAAGGGACTTCTCATATTCCCCTCTTGGGAGGGGTTAGGGGTGGGTAAAAAAAAGTCGTTGGGTTTTTGTCTTTTAAAAACCCAACCTAATTTAAAATGCGAAACCTATGCAATATAAATAAGGCGTACATGCCTTACTTATATGGCAGAAAAACCATTACGTATTTTCTGTGCCACTCTATTATCAATTTGTATAGTCAAACACATCTGGTTTTTGAAATATCAAATAAGTTTTACTCAGAAACACAACCCTTCGACGGAGTTTATACTGAGCGGTAAAAGATGCTTCGACTCCGCTCAGCATGACGAATCTGTCACCCTGAGCCCTTCGCTTATGTCATGCTGAGCGGAGTCGAAGCATTAAAAGGCTAATCGAAAACCAGATTTATTTGACTATACATGTCTGCCGAGAGACAGGAATACATTCATATCCAAACGGGCAAATGCTTCGCCCCTACACGAGGAATTCACAATTTATGACCCTCTTGAGTATGGTTAAACAAATCGTAACACTTTAGCTTTTTGAAAAAGACTTCGATTTCCCTTATTATAATGCACCTCTAATATTGGCACATGGAACACATTTCACCTCCATTAACTCCGCACTTTAGTGCGGAGATATCCACAATAAATACACCGGCTTTAGTAGAGACAGGGTTGAAACCTGTCTCTGCAACCTGGCACAGTGAAAGATATTGTGCTAACTTTACCTCAGGGCTGAAGCCCATGATTGTTTCTCCCCTTAACCCCATGCTGAAGCATGGGGTTAAGACATGAGCAATTTTTCAAAAAACTAAAGTGTTACGGAATTTCAATCTTTGTAGGGTGGGCATTGCCCATCGTCTCACGTTGCTTGCAGAGACGCATAGCAATGCGTCTCTACGTTTGGTGGGGGATGCCCACCCTACAGTGAAAAGTTGCCGAAGGCCTAAATAAATGTTAAGAATTTCAAACTGTTCGTGTAGTGGCAAGGCGCGCCTTGCCACTGCTGTTTATAATAGATTTTACCGTTGTATCGATTGCGTATTTTCTCTTTCAGTTTAACTTTCTCCGAACCGATGTTTTGTATTTACCCGGTAGATAGTATCTATGAGAGTCATCACAATTTTTCTGTCGTTCTTCCGTTTGCTGCGGAGGATATTCAGGAGGCGTATTATTGTTTTCAGTTCTTCAGGTTCAAGATCCGTAGGGACAGAATTCAGTAACGTTGTTTTTGTTGTTTTTTTTCCTGTCAGCCGGTCTAATTTTTTCTGCGCCTCGTTTTTGAAAGAATATCCCATAATTTCAAAGATACGCTGCTGCTCATTCTCGTCCAGAGATTTGGTTCCCTGTAAAAATTGGTTGAGGTCATTTGGCGTAAACTTTAAAAGGACAGCGATGTCTTTTTTTGTCGCCTTTGATGTTTTAAAATATTCCCTGAGGGTTTCCCGTATTGCCTGATTTTTCATTTTACTCTCATCGTCTTCGGCGGTGCGTTATTTTGCGAATTATTATAGATTTCCTCGAATACGGTTTCTATTTTGATAAAGGCATTTAAGACGTCGGGATCGAAATGCTGAGGCAGGGTTTTGCCATCGCCTTTTACAAGTATTTCCACCGTATTCCGGTGGCTTAATGCGTTTTTATAGGGTCGTAGACTTCTTAATGCGTCATATTGGTCACAAAGCATGGTGATCCTGCTTTCAAGGGGGATTTCCGCCCCTTTTAACCCATTGGGATATCCTGTTCCATCCCATTTCTCATGATGATTTAAAGCGATCGATGATGACATTTGTATGTTTAAATGTTTTGAGTGGGAAAGGATTTTTTCTCCGATAACCGTATGCTTTTTCATTATTTCAAATTCTTCCGGGGTAAGATACCCGTCTTTTAAAAGAATGCTGTCATGTATTCCGATTTTTCCGATATCGTGCATAGGGCTTGCAAAACGGATTGTTTCGATAATATCTTTTGGCAAACCCATAGTTTGGGCTATTTTTTGCGCATACAGCCCTATCCTCACGATATGAGCGCCTGTTTCCGGGTCTTTAAATTCCGCAGCGGCGGATAATCGTTGTATTATTTCGTAGCTTAAATCTTTAACGGTTGAGAGAAGTATGGTAAGTTCCTGCGTTTTTTGTTTTACGGAGTCTTCCAGGGATTTTGTGTAATTCTTTTCGATTTGTTTGAGTCTGTTAAACTCAAGCGCTTTTTCCAGGCTGTATAATAAAATCTCCGGTTTAAAAGGTTTAAGGATAAAATCAAATGCGCCTTTTTTCAAGGCGGACATCGCATAATCCAGTTCGCCGTAAGCGGTCATTAAAATTACCGGTATGTCGGCATCGATGGTGCGTATCTTTTCGAGAAGTTCAATGCCTGACATCTTTGGCATATTAATGTCTGTTAATACAATACCATAGCTGTCTGATGATATTTTTTGAAAAGCCTTTTCGGGGTCACAGCTAACTGTGGTACTGTACCCGTATTTTCCCAGTAACAATGATAATGAATCGAGGATCGATATTTCATCATCAACAATAAGTACTTTATTGTTTTTTTCCATATTCCTGTATGAGGTGTTAACTGCTATCATAAAAATGCTAACGTGTTGTGAGGACGTATGATTAAACAACAAAACAACTTAATATACTCACAACATGTTACAAAAGACAATACGCATATAATACGTAGTGTATGCGTATTATTGATACGTACTGGCATTTTTTATATATTATAGGTCTAACATACTTTAAGAAAAGAGGATAGGTTTATTTCCTTTTTTGCAATGCCAAGTTTATTCCGGATATTATCTCTGTGTTTTTCAATGGTGCGGAGGGAGATGTTCAGAAGTTTTGCGATTTCTTTGCTCGTGAGTCCGCTTTTTATCATATTGCAGATTTCAATTTCTCTTGGGCTGAGGTGGTATTCTTTGCCTGCCAGATTTGAACTGAATGAAGATGTTAACTCTTGTATGTTTTTTTGCAATAATTCGATATATTTTCGGGATTCGCCTTCGAGTTTGAGTTTTTGCAGGAGAGGAAGCAGGAGATTTTCCACATTGGCGGTGATATTGTACTGTATCTGTTTTTTTTCGATTTCAAGCCGTCCGAGAATTTCACCGAGGGCGATGTTTTTTTGCGCCAGTTCCTGAGTTCTTTCTTTAATAGAATTTTCCAGCGATTTTGTATAGTTTTTTTCTAACAGTCTGAGCCGGTTAAATTCGATGGCTTTTTCCAGACTATTGATGAGTATTTCAGGTTTATACGGTTTAAAGAGAAAGTCGAATGCGCCTGCCCTCAATGCGGAAACCGCATTGTCCAATTCCGCGTATGCCGTCATCAGGATCACCGGCAATTCAGGATTAATTTCCCGAATGTGCTCAAGAAGTTGTATTCCCGACATTTTTGGCATTTTTATATCGCTGAGAACAACGTTAAAGTTATTTGCAATCACTTTCGTAATTGCGCTTTCCGGTTCATCGCAAATGGCAGCATCGTATCCTGATTCCGTAAGAAAAGAAAATAAGGAATCAAGCACTTCTCTATCATCGTCAACAATAAGAATTTTTTTAGAATTATTTTTCACCGGAAAGTCCTGATCTTTGTATAGATACTCTTTCCCATAAATATAAGCCTTTCATGCCTTTTTTCAATCATATTTTTTACCTTTTATCGCCGGATTGTGGTTGTCGTTCCAGAATGAATGCCGAACTCATAAAAAGCTTGAAATATAGTTCTGAAACCTTATACTAAAATCAGTTTGGTGTCTCCGATGTGAGGGAGAACAACCGGTTATCTGTCTTGCATTTTTTGTAACACTTTGGTTTTTTGAAAAATCGAGGGAGACATAACCCCGTTAGGGGTGATCTGTTTGTAGCGCAATAAAATTCAATAGGGTAAATAGCTCCATAGGAGCGGCCTGTTTGTGATTGACTGTTGTGGCATCCTAATCTTGCTACAAACAGGTTGCCCCTACACGAGGAATTCTCAATTTATGACCCTCTTGAGTATAAATGCATGTTTGCGGGTAGGCGCTTCCATCGCATAAAAGTAAATATTAATGTATACCTTAACGAAAGAAAAAGGAATTTAAAAAAAATGGATGTAAACTGTAACAAAACGGCACAGGAACTATCTTTATCCGTAAAACAGGTGAGTGCGGTAACGGCGCTTTTGAATGAGGGATGCACAATTCCCTTTATTGCGAGATACCGGAAAGAAATGACCGGAAGCCTTGATGAGGTGGCGATATTGGCAATAAGAGACAGGATGGCCCGGTTGATTGAACTGGATAAACGAAGAGAAACTATTGTGAATTCATTGATAAAGCAGGAGAAACTGACTCCCGAACTGGAAAAGGCCGTGAATGAAGCGGAAACTATGGCGGCGCTTGAGGATATTTATCTGCCGTACAAACCAAAGAGGAAAACAAGGGCGACCGCGGCAAAAGAAAAAGGGCTGGAGCCATTGGCGAAACGTATATTTGAACAAAAAGGTTTTGATCTGCATGCCGAAGCCGTTGCGTATATTGATGCGGAGAAGGGAGTAAATTCGGAAGAGGAGGCGCTGCAGGGAGCAAGGGATATCATTGCCGAATGGATCAATGAGGATGCGGATACAAGAAAGGCGATGAGGGAGTTGTTTATGAAGGAAGGCATTCTTACGTCGGAAGTGATTAAAGGAAAAGAGGAAGAGGCGCAAAAGTATAAGGATTACTTTGAATGGAAAGAACCTGTTGCCGCAATACCGTCTCACCGCATGCTTGCCCTGCGCAGGGGAGAAAGGGAACAGTTCCTTTTGCTGAATATCACTCCTCCGCAGGAGATAGCAGTAGATCTCTTAAAACACAAATATCTTACCACTGTCAATGAAATATCGACACAAGTGGAGATTGCCCTGAAAGATGCTTATAAACGGCTGTTAAGTCTCAGCATGGAAACGGAGATTCGGTTAAGCACAAAGAAAGAAGCGGATGAAGAGGCGATACGGGTATTTGCGAAAAACCTCAGACAATTATTGCTGGCGTCCCCGCTGGGGCAGAAAACAATTCTTGCGGTTGACCCCGGTTTCCGTACCGGCTGCAAGGTGGTATGCATGGATAGGCAAGGGAAGCTGCTGCATAATGAAACGATTTTCCCGCATGAACCGCAGAAGAAGATTGTTGAATCTGCCGTGGTGATAAAAAATCTTTGCAGGAAGTATGAGGTTGAAGCAATAGCAATCGGGAACGGAACGGCGAGCAGAGAGACGGAAAGTTTTGTGAGGGAGATAGATTTGCCCAAAAATATTATTATTGTAATGGTGAATGAGAGCGGGGCGTCCGTGTATTCTGCAAGTGATGTTGCGCGTGAGGAGTTTCCCGATCACGATGTGACCGTTCGCGGCGCGGTGTCTATTGGCAGAAGATTGGCGGATCCGTTGGCGGAACTGGTGAAAATAGACCCAAAATCCATTGGTGTAGGGCAGTATCAGCATGATGTGGATCAAACTGCTCTCAGGCAGTCCCTTGATGATGTAGTGATGAGCTGCGTGAATTCTGTTGGGGTAGAGTTGAATACGGCAAGCAAGGAATTACTCTCCTATGTTTCCGGGCTTGGGACACAACTGGCAAAGAAGATTGTTGAGTACAGAAATGAAAACGGCCCTTTTAAGAACAGGGCGGAACTGGTTAAAGTGCCAAGATTGGGCGATAAGGCGTTTGAGCAGGCGGCAGGATTCCTGAGGATACGGAATGGAGAAAATCCCCTCGATTCCAGCGCAGTGCACCCGGAAAGTTATTATATTGTTGAAAAAATGGCGGAAGATTTGCATTGCGGCGTAGAAGATCTTATAAAAAATCCTTCGCTCCGCAACAAAATCGATCTTAAAAAATACGTGACGGACGAAACAGGTTTGCCGACGCTTAATGATATCTTTAGTGAATTGGACAAGCCGGGACGTGATCCGAGGGAAAAGTATGAAGCCTTTGCTTTTGCGGAGGGGATTAATGCCATAGAGGATCTGGAGGCCGGGATGACGTTGCCGGGAATTGTCACGAACATTACAAATTTTGGGGCATTTGTTGATATAGGGGTGCATCAGGATGGACTGATACATGTCAGCAATATGGCGGACAAATTTGTGAAAAACCCCGCCGATGTCGTAAGCGTTCAGCAAAAAGTAATGGTGACGGTGATAGAGGTAGATATTGGAAGGAAACGGATTTCTTTGTCTATGAAAAGCGACCCATTTGGCAAAGAGGGAAATGCCGATAAAAAGCCAAAGAAGCGGGGCGCGGAACAACCTCCTGCCGGAGATTTACAGGCGCAGCTTGCCATGTTGAAGGCGAAATTTAATGGTTAAAGGAATTTCAAATTCCTGTAGGGTGGGCATCGCCCACCGTCTCACGTTGCTTGTACAGACGCATAGCAATGCGTCTCTACGTTTTTTCTTGTACCCAAGCTCCTGCTTGGGAACACAATGGTAAAGGAAGCTCATGCTTCTTATTCTTCTTATTTAAGTAATAATTATGTGTCTTACAATTCCTGCAAAAGTAGTATCAGTTGAAAATTCATGCGCCGGTTTGCCGGTAAAGAGAATTACCATCCGCGATTCAAAAGGAGAAAAAACGATAAACGCATTGCCTGCCGATATCAGGGCGGGAGATTGGGTTCTGTATGCCTCTGATATGGCGGTGGAAAAGATAAGCGAAGATGACGCAAGGGAAATACTGGAACTCCTGGAACCTAAGAGGTATATCGATATTTCCCGGCTTGATAGTGCGTTTCTGGAAATACTCAAGGCATGCCATACAAGAGAACTCAGACGTGAAGAAATCATCAGACTTCTTTGCATCGGCGACGATGCGGAGACAAACGCCCTGCTTTCAGAGGCAAATACCATACGGCAGGCAAGGCTGAGGGATTTCTTCTGCATACACGGCATAATAGAGTTTTCAAACCACTGCGTCAGGAACTGCCTTTACTGCGGACTCAGAAGGGACTCAAAAGATATACGGCGTTACAGAATGGCGCCTGATGAAATAGTAAATTCCGTGTATGACGCCGTAAACCGCCGCGGATACAAACTTATCGTTCTCCAGTCGGGCGATGATTTCTTTTACACTGACGATATGCTCTGCGGCATCATCAGAAAGATAAAGGAAAAGTGCAGGGTTTTTATTTTTATGAGCGTAGGAGAACGAAGCCGTGCAAGTTATGAAAAAATGAAGGATGCGGGGGCAAATGGCGTCCTTTTTCGCTTTGAGACCTCCAACAAGGCGCTCTATAGCTCCATCCATCCGGGACAGTCGCACGATGAAAGGATTGCTCTTCTCCGGGAAATGAAGAAGATGGGTTACTTTATTGCCACAGGGTTTCTCATCGGCCTGCCGGGACAGACGGTTGAAGATATAGCGGATGATATAATAACTACCAAATCCATCGGCGCAAACATGGTGTCTGTCGGTCCGTTCATACCCTCGGACATCACTCCCCTGGCGCTGCACCCCGCGGGCAGCGCGGCAATGACGCTTAAGGTAACGGCCGTTTCGAGATTGCTGATGCCAAAGGCAAAGATACCGGTTACTACCGCCCTTGAGACTATTGAAAACGAAGAGGGGCGGAGGCTCGGACTCTCTTCCGGCGCAAATTCGCTCATGTTCAACCTCACGCCAGAAAAATACCGGGACGATTACAGGATTTATCCGAATAAGTATCACGGAAAAGAGGAGTTTTGGGAAAAATACGGACTCTATAAGGAAGAGATAAGTTACAAGATGCTTGAGAGAAAAATGTTTGAAGCGTTTGAGTCCTTTGAGGTATAGTGCGTTAATAATAGCAAAAACAGGAGATTAATATGCAGACAAGCTATAAAGAAAAGATTTTGCAGGAGATAGAGAAAATCCCTGAAGACAAACTGGCGAATATGTATAAAATTATCCATTTGTTGACAGATGAGATAATATCTGACGCAAAAAAGACAGGCAAAAGGGTTTCCTTAAGAGGGATATGGAAAGGTAGTCTGATTGACGATTCTCTGTTTGATGATGCCCAGAAATCGCTCTTTCCCTACGAAAACAAAAGGACTACATAATGGATTATATAACCGATACCCATTCGCTTGTTTGGTATTTTACAGATGATAATAGGCTGAGCAGTAATGCACTCCAAGCTTTTCAGGCATCAGAGAGCGAAGGAATTGTGATTGTGCCTGCCGTTGTTTTGGCTGAGGTAATGTTTATAGCAAAAAAGGGTAAAATTACTCTTTCATTTGAAGATACTCTCAAACGGATTGAAGAAAGCAAAAACTTTGAAACAGCGCCGTTAAATGCAGAGATATTGAAAACTGCTAATGCGATTGAAGCCGATTTGGAGATGCACGACAGGCTTATAGCGGCGACAGCCTTGCATTATAATGCGGCATTGATTACAAAGGATAGGGCAATTGCCCTTTCTGGCATTGTAGCAACTGTTTGGTAAAAAGTCCTACAATACTGAGGAGATAACAATGCTCACTCAATCTGAAACAGATGCTTTATTCGCAATAGAGTGAAGAAAGAATAAATGCAAAAAACATTTATAGACGAAGATAGATTCCAATCCTTGCTCACGAATATCCCCTCACCGTCACCGGCTGTAGTGGCGGATGTGTTAAAAAAGGGCAGGGAGTTGAAAGGGCTTACACCTGAAGAAGCGGCGATATTAATACATGTTGCTGACCAGAGTTTTATTCAGGAAATATTCGATACGGCCTTTCACATAAAAAACACCGTCTATGGAGGCAGGCTTGTGTTCTTTGCACCTCTCTACATCAGCAATTTCTGCGTAAATAACTGCAGGTACTGCGGTTTTCGCGCAGGCAATCCCGCCCCGAGAAAAAAACTTACCATAGATGAGATCAGGGAACAGACCGATTGCCTCATAAGGATGGGGCACAAGAGGATCCTGCTGGAGACGGGAGAGGACGCCGGAAACAACCCAATAGATTACGTCCTGGACGCAATAGACGCCATATATTCCATAAAAAACGAAAAGGGTGAAGTAAGAAGGGTCAATGTAAACATTGCCGCAACAACGGTTGAAAACTACAGAAGGCTCAAGGCAAAAGGCATTGGCACATACCAGCTTTTCCAGGAGAGTTATCACAGGCAAACTTACGAAAATGTTCACTATGGCCTTAAAGGCAATTATCTGAGACAGCTCTATGCCCTTGACAACGCCTTTGAGGGGGGAATTGATGACGTCGGTATGGGCGTCCTCTTTGGTTTGTATGACTGGCGGTTTGAGACACTGTGTCTGATATCCCATGCGTCTTACCTCATGGATAAATTCGGAATAGGCCCGCATACGATCTCCGTGCCAAGGCTTAGACCCGCCACCGCTGTGAATCTGGCGCCGCCGTTTCCCGTCAGCGACAGCGATTTTCTGAAGCTCATAGCCATCCTTAGAATCGCCGTTCCCTACACCGGCATGATAATAACCACAAGAGAAAGGCCGGAGATAAGGGAAGAGGCATTTCGCCTGGGGATTACTCAGGCAAGCGCCGCGTCAAGCACGGCGCCGGGGGGATTTAAGAAGGAAACGGCAAAGGAGTCCGGGCAATTTGAGTTATCGGACAAGCGGAGCCTTGATGAGATTACGGCAAGCGTAATGAAGCAGGGCTTTATGCCCAGTTTCTGCACAGCCTGCTACCGCAGGAACAGGACGGGCGCCGTATTCATGGAACTCGCAAAGCCGGGAGATATCCACGAGTTTTGCGCCCCCAACAGCGTACTTACGCTGATGGAATACCTGGAAGACAACGCCTCTGCGGAAAGCAGGCGTTTGGGGATGGAGTTGATAAACAAGTCATTGGAAGGCATAGAAAATCCTTCGGTAAGAAATGAGACGGAAGAAAGGCTGGTAAGGATAAGAAACGGGGAGAGAGACTTGTATTTTTAGGAATTATCTGCTTTTAAGAAAGATGCATGAACTGTCAATAGTCACAAGCATGATCAGTATTGTCCGGGAAAATATGGCGCGGCACGGGGCGGGGCGTCTTAAAAAGATAAAGATACGGGTGGGTGAAATGACTGCCGTCGAGCCGGAAGCCCTTCGATTCTGTTTTGAGGTCTGCGCCGGGGGAACCGACATGGAGGGCGTAATCCTCGATATCGAAGAGGTCCCCGTCAGGGGACAATGTATTCACTGCAAAAATGAGTTCCCCCTGGACAGGTACCTCGACTCCCGATGCCCAGTGTGCGGAGGAGAATCTGGCGGCTACGTGTCAGGCACGGAGCTTGATATTGTTAGCATGGAGGTAGAGTAGATGCACGACGTCCTTATCAATACAAAGATACTGGTAAAAAACAATGAAATAGCAAACCAAAACCGAAAATTATTGAAGGATAAGGGGATATTTGCTATCAATCTGATGAGTTCTCCGGGTTCGGGAAAGACCTCTATCGTTGAAAAAACCATAGATTTCCTGAAAGACAGGATAAAGATCGCCGTTATTGTGGGCGACATTCAGACCGATTTGGATGCGCAAAGGATCGCAAGGCACGGCATCCCCGTCAGACAAATAAACACGGGCAGGAGTTGCCACCTTGACGCCCACATGATACAGCATACCCTTCCGTGGCTTTTCGAACAGGGAAAAACAGATTTGGTGATAATAGAAAATGTAGGCAACATGGCGTGCCCTGCAGAATACGACCTCGGCGAGGATTTCAAGGCGGCGGTAATGAGCGTAACGGAAGGGGATGACAAACCCCTAAAATACCCCGCCCTTTTCAGGGCTTCCCGGTATCTCTTGATAAATAAGGTTGACCTTTTGGCATACACTGATTTTAATATGGAAAAGGCACGGCACAGCGCATGGGCGATTAATCCGGAGTTAAAGATAATAGAGACGTCCTGTGCCGATGAAACGGGTATCGCGGAGTGGGTGGATAGTATTTTTAAAGGAGATCATGAAAATAGAGTAAGATGATCTGTAACGCGTTACATATATTAATGAGATGCTCTTAGTAGACAAATAGGAGTTAATTTTTATGAAAACAAAATCATTAGGGCGATATATCGTGGCTGATCCTGATACCTGTCATGGAGAACCGACATTTCGCGGCACGTGCATTTTGGTTGCAGATGTGCTTGAGCAAGTTGCCAATGGTATGGACTGGGAGGCAATAATTGAAGAATGGCGCGGCAAACTGACTAAAGAAGCAATTGCTGAAGCCGTTCGCCTTGCTCGTGAGGCATTAATTACGCATACGCCGGAATTAATAACGGAGACGACTAAACGAGGGACGATAGATGAGGGACGAGTGACGAGAGATGAAAGGGCGATTAGCGTCCCTCGTCTTTCCTTAAAATTCGTGAGATTCGTGTTCCACAAAAACTTTCCAAAAAAAGAAGTTTTTACGGAGTAATACTAAAATAAAGTGTGACAAAATAAACGGTTTAGATGCATGTCATAAGGCAAAAGAGGGGGGGATACATAATGTTAAAAATAGTTGAGGAAGTGCCGTTTTTCCAGGACGAAAAAACAAAGGAGAAATTTCTCCTGGTATTGGGTGCCCTGAGCACACGTCTGATAAGTTTGAGAAAGGCGGCAGAAATTATGGAATTAGAAGAAGCCACCTTACTTGAAATTATGGAAATGCTCGGTTTTGAATTTTCATACTTAGAGGAAAAGGATATAGAGGTAGAAAGGAACAGCTAATTGAAGGTTGTATTTAATACTTCCCCTATTATTTTTCTTTACAAACTTGGATATCTTGAGCTTGCATTAAATCTATTCGATGATATTTATATCCCTGCATCCGTATTTACAGAAATCAGCAGGAAGGAGGACAAATTAAATACTCTTATTGAGGTATTAATTCAGGAAGAAGCATTTAAACAAAGAGAGATTAAGCTAATCAATATCTTTCGCGGTTTAAACCAAAGAATCGGGAGAGGAGAATCAGAAGCTATTGTTCTGGCTATAGAACTGGAAGCAGATTATGTAATACTTGACGATTTTGTGGCAAGAAAAGAGGCAATAAAACTAGGGTTGAATGTTAAAGGTACACTTGGAATTATAAGAAAGTTAATGATCGATAAGTATATAGAAGTAATAGCCATAGATGATTTATACGAGAAACTTAAAGAAATGAAATTTAGGGTAAAAAAGGATGTTTTCAATAAAATATTCGAATAGGTGGTTGGTTATTAAAACTTCCCAGATAAAAGGAAAACGGATGATTTGATTTGCAGCATATTGTTTATGGTCAAAAATACAGGAGATGCGAAATGAAAAACCTTCTTTGCCTTCACGGACTCGGCTGCGGCGGCGATACAATCTCCCTCCTGAACGCCGAAGAACCGGATTTGCTGACCGCCCTTGAAATGCTTGAGATAAACGTTGCATGGCACCCCTCCATCTCACTTGAAAAGGGCGACGACGTCAAACAAATCTGCGCCGATTTTGCCAGCGGGAAACGTAGCCTGGATTTATTTATTGTGGAAGGCGCCGTTCCGACGGGGCCGGACGGCACCGGGCGTATCTTTGAATTTCTCGACAGGCCATTCATTGACTGGGTCAGGGACCTGGCGGCCGTCGCGGAATACACTATCGCCGTAGGCACGTGCGCGACTTCCGGCGGCATTCCCTCGGCAAACCCGAACCCTACCGGGGCAAACGGTCTGCAATTCACGCGGGATAAAACCGGCGGCATTCTTGGGACAGACTACCGGTCTAAGGCAGGTTTTCCCGTGATAAATATCCCTGGATGCCCGTCCCATCCCGACTGGATACTGGAATCGCTTTATCTTATTGCTACAGGAAAACTACTCCATGAGCATCTTGACTACGCAAACCGTCCCGCCCATTTTTTCAATAATCTCGCCCACCACTCCTGCCCAAGAAACGAGTTCTATGAATTTAAGGCGTCCGCTGAAGAATTCGGGCAGATGGGCTGTCTGTTCGAGCGCCTGGGCTGCCGGGGCACTCAGTGCGAATCCGACTGCAATATCCGCCTGTGGCTTGGCAGGACGGGTTCCTGCACAAGGGGTGGTTATCCATGCATATCATGCACCTCACAGAATTTTCCTCTTCCGGATATTAACTATTTCAAAACCGAGACCATGGCAGGCGTGCCAAAGGCCCTGCCGAAAGACGTGCCAAAGGCATGGTACATAGGCATGGTCGGGCTTGCGAAAATGGCAACGCCGGAACGTCTGAAGATAAACGCCGTTTCTACACAGAACAAATACCGTAAAAAAGGAGAGGGTCAATCATGAGCAAGACAATATCCATTTCTCCGTTTAACAGGGTTGAGGGCGATTTAAAAATTAAGGTGAAAATAGAGGACGGCAGGGTGGCGGACGCCAGGGCGTCCGGAACTATGTTCCGCGGATTTGAGCAGATACTCAAAGGGCATTTCCCGGAGGACGCCGTCATTTATACGCCCAGGATATGCGGCATTTGCTCCATATCGCACTCAGTCGCGTCCTCCAATGCGCTCGCGGCTATTTCAGAGGCGTTTGTCCCTTCAAGGAACGGACAGCTTGCAAAAAATATAAGCCACGCGACGGAAAACGCCATGAGCCATATTACGCAGTTTTATCTCTATTTTGGACCCGACCTCCTGAATAAAAAATATACCGGTTTTACGTATTATCCGGCCATGGAAAAACAGATGACGGGGTTAAAAGGGGAATCGGTAAAGACGATTATGAGCGAAAGAAAGAGGTTTCTCGAGATACTCGGTCTGATAGGCGGGAAATGGCCGCATACCCTTGCCCTCCAACCGGGCGGCATCACGAAAGCGCTCACAACTTCCGATATCTTTCGCATAAAAGGAATTCTTAGACATTTTACCGGTGTAATGGAAACGGTGCTGCTCGGAATGCCCGTGAAGGATTATCTTAGCATAAAATCCATACAGGAGTTTGACTCCGCTTTTACGGAAGAGGACATTGACAAATCCAATCTTGCCCTTTTTTATCATTTCGCGAAAGCAGCAGGGTTTTTTGATATGGGAAAAGGTCCTGGCAAGTTCATTGCCGCAGGCGCCTATCCCCGGCCTGACGGCAAGCCGTTTATACCTGCCGGTTACTGGAACAACGGCGTACACCCGCTCGATATAAGCAAAATAACAGAATCAATCCACTATTCGTTTTTTGATTCAGGAAAACCAGTATCTGATCCCCACAAAGACGTCTCCGTTCCGAGGCATGATAAACCGCATGCCTATAGCTGGGCCAAGGCGCCCCGTTACAAGGGAGAGGTACTGGAAGTAGGCGCATTAGGCAGACAGCTTATCAGCGGAGACGCCCTCATCACGGAATTATTTTCAAGGCATGGCTCAACTGTGTTTACAAGGGTATTCGCGCGTTTGCATGAATCGGTCAAACTGCTGAATGAGATGGATACATGGGCGGATGAATTAAGTGCGGATGAGGACTATTATGCGAAAAATACCCTTAAACAAAATGCGGAAGGCATTGGCCTTACAGAGGCGGCGAGGGGGATTCTGGGGCATTGGATAAGCGTTGAAAATGGAAAGATAAAGAACTATCAGGTAATAACGCCTACCGGGTGGAACGCCTCTCCGCAGGATGAAAAGGAAAACCACGGCGCATTAGAACATGCCCTGATAGGTTTGCGGATAGAAGACGAGGGCAACCCGGCGGAGATCGAGCATGTGATACGCTCTTATGACCCATGTCTCGTCTGCACCGTGCATTAAGCACATGACTTCACCACAAAGACACAAAGAAATAATTTTTCCCCTTTAATTTTCTTCTTTTATTACCTTTGTGCTCTTTGCGCCTTTGAGGTGAATTTTTATAATTTCCTGAAAAAATAAATAAAGAGGCAAAAAATGGAAAACGTTCAACCTACTTATGATGACCTTTTGGCAAGGGTAAAGGAATTCGAAGTACAAGAAGAGGTTTTCCGCACGGTAATAAAGCAGGTGGAAAACCTTTACAGCGAACTTGCCTCCACGTATTCAGATATTGAAAAGAAAAATCATCAACTGGAGCAGGAGATCGCCACGCGCAAGCGCATAGAGGCTGAATTGCAAAAGGCAAAAGAGGCTGCGGATGAAGCCAGCCGCGCAAAAAGTGATTTTCTCGCCAATATGAGCCATGAAATCCGCACGCCGATGAACGCCATCATCGGCATGTCGCACCTGGCCTTGCAAACCGATCTGAATGCCAGGCAGCGCAATTACATCGAGAAGGCGAATTCCGCCGCCAAGAATCTGCTCGGCATCATTAACGACATACTGGATTCCTCCAAGATCGAAGCGGGCAAAATGCAGCTTGAGCGCACCGGTTTTCATCTGGAAAATGTTATGGAACATCTGGCGGACCTTTCCGTTATCAAGGCGCAGGACAAAGGGCTGGAGATGTTGTTCGACGTGGGCACCGATGTGCCGACCGCCCTGATTGGCGACCCGCTCCGGCTGGGGCAGGTATTGATTAATCTGGTCAACAACGCCATCAAGTTCACCGAGAAGGGTGAAATTACTATAGGTATCCACAAGATTGCCGATGAACCTGACGGCGTGCGTTTACGCTTTCATGTGACAGATACCGGTCTGGGCCTGACGGAGGCGCAGCGCAACAAGCTGTTCACCGCTTTTTCTCAGGCGGACAGTTCGACCTCACGCAAATACGGTGGCACCGGCCTCGGCTTGGCCATCAGCAAGCGCCTGGTGGAACTGATGGAAGGTGAAATCGGCGTGGATAGCGAACCGGGCAAGGGCAGCACATTCCACTTCACCGCCAAATTCGGCTTGCAGGCCGAACAGCGCCACCTCGTTGCTACCGCCGGGGAGGTGTTGGGACTGCGCGTTCTGGTGGTGGACGATAATGCCGGCGCGCGTGAAATCCTGCTGTCCATGCTGGCGTCGCTCAAGTTCGACGCGGCTGCCGTAAGCGGCGGCATGGATGCTGTGAGCGAATTGGAGCAGGCTCAGAGGGAAGGCAAATCGTACGGCCTGGTGCTGATGGACTGGATGATGCCGGGCATGGATGGAATTGAAACCATAAAACGCATCCGCGCCGATGACAGGCTGGAGCAGACGCAGGCATTCATCATGGTGACGGCTTATAAGCGGGAGGAATTGATGCAACGCGCCCATGACATACGGATTGAAGGCGTGTTGACCAAACCGGTGAGCCCGTCTACTTTGGTTGACAGTATACTCAACGCCTTTGGTAAAGAGGTCGTGCACCGCCCGTTCAGAAAGGAATGGCAGGATGAGCACCGCGCCGCCGAAAAGGCCGTCCGCGGAGCGTATCTGCTGCTGGTGGAAGACAACATGGTCAATCAGGAACTGGCGATGGATATTCTCAAGGCCGCGGGCATTCGGGTTGACGTTGCCGGCAATGGCATAGAGGCCGTGGAGAAGGTGGCTCAGGCCGATTACGACGGCGTGCTGATGGATTGCCAGATGCCGGAGATGGATGGCTTCGAGGCCACGCGCAAGATCCGCGAAAACAAACAATTCGCCAATCTGCCGATCCTCGCCATGACGGCCAATGTGATGTCTGGCGACAAAGAAAAATGCATCGAATGCGGCATGAATGACCACATCGCAAAACCGATTGATGTCGGCCATCTTTTCCTCACGCTGGAACGCTGGATTAAACCGAAAGCGACTCCCGTGGAATCAAACGTCGCGGAAGCGGCGAAAGAGGATGACGTGCCTTACATAACCGGCCTGGAAACAGACAAGGCATTGCAGCGCGTCGGCGGCAGCGTCAAGTTACTGTGCAAGCTGATCAGCCGTTTCAACGAAACCCAGGCGGATGTCATGACGCGCATTAAGGCGGCCATTGAGAACAACGATACGGTAACCGCTATCCGTGAAGCGCACACGGTGAAAGGACTGGCGGGCAATATTGGCGCCGTGAAAATGGCTGAGTGCGCCGGCATGGTCGAGGGTATGATGATACGGAATGAGGCCGCCGGTCTGCCTCATGCGCTGGACGCGATGGGACAGGAACTGGCTATCCTGCTGGAGCGGATAAGCTCCGCGATGGGAAGCCGCAAGCCAACGGTAGACGCGCCGACGGCCGGCGGCTTTGTTGACATGGAAATTCTCACCTACGAGTTGCGGCAGCTTTCCGCACTGCTGGCGGATGACGATTCCAGGGCAGGAAAGCTGGTGGACGGCATTGCGGACAAACTCGGGGCGGCGGGGCAGGAACATTTTGCCAAACAACTCAAAAGACTTATTGTGAAATATGATTTTGAAGGGGCGATGGATACGCTGAATGAAACAGCGCAAGCTTTAGGGGTCATTCTCTGAAGCGCTTCTTTGAGGCATTGGGCCTGGCGCAAATTATATTGCATGAAAAGCAGGGAGAACACATGAACGAATTACAAACGAAACAAACGATCCTTGTTGTGGACGATACACCAGAAAATATCGATCTGCTTACCGAGGTGCTTAACCCCTATTACCGTACAAAGATCGCGACCAATGGAGAGAAGGCGCTGAAGATCGCCTTTTCCAATAAGCCTCCGGATCTTATCCTGCTTGATATTATGATGCCGGGCATGAACGGATACGATGTATGTAAAAGTCTTAAGGAAAACCCGGACACCCACGGTATTCCGGTGATTTTTGTCACCGCCATGAGCGAGGTGACAGACGAAAAGAAAGGGCTGGAAATGGGGGCGGTGGACTACATCACCAAGCCGATCAGTCCGCCCATCGTTCTGGCGCGGGTCAAGACCCATCTTGCGCTTTACGACCAGACGCGCCACCTGGAGAACATGGTTGAACAGCGCACCGCCGATCTCGAAAAAGCCCGGCGACACATTATTTGCCGTCTCGGACGCGCTTCGGAATTTAAGGATAATGAAACCGGGAATCATGTCATCCGTATGAGTCATTACACCCGCCTGATTGCCCAAGCCTTCGGGTTGGGAGAAGAATCCGTTAATATATTGTTTAACGCAGCGCCGATGCACGACGTCGGCAAGATCGGCGTCCCCGACAACATACTGCTCAAGCCCGGCAAGCTCGATGAAATTGAATGGGCGGTCATGCGCATGCACCCGCAAATGGGTGCGGAAATTATCGGACAGCACCCCAGCATCCTGCTCCAGACGGCGCATAACATCTCACTCACGCACCACGAAAAATGGGACGGCACTGGTTACCCCAAAAAACTCAAGGGCGAGGAAATCCCGCTGTCCGGCCGGATTGTCGCCATTGCCGACGTTTTCGATGCCCTGACAACAGCCCGCCCTTACAAAAAGGCATGGTCCGTTGAGGAGACGGTGCGTGAAATACAAAAATGCGCCGGCACGAATTTTGATCCAGGCCTGATTGCGCCTTTCAATGCGGCATTACCTGAAATTCTGAAAATCATGGAGCAATACTCTGAGGAACACGGGGCATTGAATGACCTGGATTTTATTAAAAGCGCCAGCTAAACCCCGTGATTGATGAAGAAGCCAATCCTGTTGGAACGAATATTAGCGCAGCAAAGCCGCAACCAAAAAATGATTGGAATACGAATGGCACGAGTAAACGAGGAGCGAGGGACGAAGGAAGATAGATGAAGGGGCGATTAGCGTCCCTCGTCCCTCGTCTATCTTCCTTCGTCTTCGGTTCTTATGCAAGTGGAAGGGAAATGGCTGAGTCTGATTTTGATGTATAAAAGGGTCTTTTATTTCCTGGAGAGATATTTAACTCAGGTGTATAAAGCTCAAGCATGAGAAATCACATTACGAAAACCGTTTAGGTTTTGTACCTATGGAAAACAAACATCCAACATACGAAGAACTCCTTACTAGGGTTAAGGATCAAGAGGCGCAGGAAGAGATATTCCGCACCGTTATAAAACAAATGGAAAATCTTTATGCGCAGGTTGCTTCCAGCCAGACGGAGATTGAACAAAAAAATCAGGAATTAAAGGATGAACGCGTTAAATTACAACTCCTGAATGAAGAATTACAAAAGGCGAAAAGAGACGCGGATAACGCCAATAAGGCCAAGAGCGAGTTCCTTGCCAGCATGAGCCATGAGATCAGGACGCCAATGAACGCCATTATCGGCATGGCAGAACTCCTGTTAGACACGACGCTCAGCAATGAACAACAGGAATATGTGGAACTTTTCAAGTCGGCCGGCGATAATCTCCTGGATATCATTAACGATATACTCGATCTGTCAAAAGTCGAATCCGGACAGCTTCAGCTTGAAACGGTTGCGTTCGATTTAAGCGAATTAATCGAAAAGACATGCGACGTCATGTCTATCCGCGCGCACAAGAAAAACCTTGAACTTGCCTGCCATATCATGCCGGACGTCATGGTTGATGTAGTCGGAGACCCTGTCAGACTTCGGCAGATCATGGTAAACCTTATCGGCAACGCCCTCAAGTTTACCGAAAAGGGCGAGGTTGTTCTTACCGTGGAAAATGCAAAGACCACAAAAGAAGCCGGAAATATGAAAAACAGAGAACTTCTGTTTTCCGTTTCCGACACCGGCATTGGCATTCCACACGACAAACTGGATATAATCTTTGAAAGCTTCACGCAGGCCGATTCCTCGACCACCAGAAAGTACGGCGGCACCGGGCTTGGGCTGTCAATCTCGAAACGTCTGGTTGAAATGATGGGCGGACGCATCTGGGTAGAAAGCGAGGTGGGGAAAGGTAGTGTATTCAGGTTTGCGGCAACGCTTGGCATACCAGAATCTCCCCACGTGCATAAAGCGCATTCAAGGCCGCCTGAGCCTGATATAAAAGGGATGAAGACTATTATAATTGATGATAATGTGACAAACCGGCTGATCCTGAAGAATATGCTTTCAGGGTGGGGCGCAGCAATAACGGAGGCGGAAAACGGCGCAGAAGGACTTTCAGAGATAAGAAAGGCGGCAAGCGCCCGTGATCCTTTTAAACTCGTGCTTCTTGACTGCCGGATGCCAGGTATGGACGGGTTTGGTGTGGCGGAACAAATTAAGAAAGAACCTGGCGACGTCGGCATGGCGGTCATGATGCTTACCTCTGACAACCGGGCCGGCGACACGGCAAGGTGCCTTGAACTGGGGATAACCGGCTACATAGTCAAACCTGTCAAACGCGCAAGTCTGAAGGATGCAATTGCAAATATCATGAACGCCAGGAGCGGCGCTTCAAAAAACGTGACGGTGTTTGAATGCGACATTTCTGTGGAAGCGCCCCCTAAGACGCTGGAGATTCACAGGCCTCTGCATATACTTTTGGCGGAAGACAATGAAATCAATCAGAAAATGGCCCTTCGCATGCTTGAGAAGCGGGGACATACGGTGGTGGTAGCTGAAAACGGCAGAAAGGCGCTTGAAGCGCTTGAGGGGGAGAAATTCGATCTCGTGTTAACGGATGTTCAAATGCCGGAAATGGACGGGCTTGAATTGGTCAAAAGAATACGGGCAAGGGAAAGGGAAGCAGGAGGCCATATCCCCATTATCGCAATGACTGCGATGGCGATAATAGGCGACAAGGAACGGTGTCTGGAAGCGGGGATGGATAGTTATGTATCGAAACCAATAAAACAAGACGAACTTTTTGAGGCGATAAGGCGTCTCGTGTTTTTGCCGGAGACGGAAAATGTTCCATCACGGGCTGCAGGTGAAACTGAGGATAATGCAGATGCGGATGATGGGGTTTGTGATATTGCATTAGCAATGTCAGGATTAGGCGGAGACGAGGAACTGCTGAAAGAGCTTGCGGTTATCTTTCTGGAAAATTGTCCGAAACAGATGGCAGACGTTAAAACTGCCATTAGCCAGGGCAACAGCAAGGCCATCGAAAAATCCAGCCATGCGGTAAAAGGGTCGGTGGGGGTATTCTGCGCAAACCTTGCACATAATGCGGCTTTGAAACTTGAAATTATGGGACGGGAAAACAACCTTGCCGCTATCACAGAGGCATATTTATCGCTTGAAAGAGAGATTGCGCGGCTTACCATATCGCTAAAGAGGGCGCTGGTATGAAAATACTGGTCGCCGAAGATGACCCTGTATACCGCAAAATGCTGGAGACCATGCTTGTAAAATGGGGATATGAAGTAATTATCTGCTCCGACGGCTCTCACGCATGGGAAATTCTCACTTCAGGGGATGCGCCTAAGTTTGTCATCCTTGACTGGATGATGCCGGGCATGGACGGCATGGAGGTTTGCAGAAAGATCAGAGAAAACATCAAAGATGTGTACGTTTATATCCTATTGCTCACGGCAAAGAATGAGATGAAAGATATAATAGAAGGCATGGAGGCCGGGGCGGATGACTATATTACCAAACCTTTTCACGCCAACGAATTGAAGGTGAGGTTAAGGGCGGGCAGACGCATCCTTGAACTGCAGGAAGAGCTTATCTCTTCCAGAGAGGCGCTCAGAATTATGGCAACCAGGGACGCCCTTACCGGCTTATTAAACCGCAGGGCTATCATTGACGCCCTGAGCCGCAGGATAGCCCAGTCAAACAGAGAAAAGACTTCCGTGGGAGTCGTACTATCGGATATAGACTATTTTAAAAACATCAATGATACCTTTGGCCATCTGATCGGAGATGCTGCATTGCGGGAAACTGCAAAAAGATTGCTGTCGCTGGCAAGGCAATATGATGACCTTGGCCGTTACGGAGGCGAGGAGTTTCTGATCGTCCTGCCAGGCTGTAACCTGGAAGACACGGTAACCTACGCCGAAAGACTCCGTGTTTGCAT
This sequence comes from Planctomycetota bacterium, assembly GCA_016873165.1. Lineage (GTDB taxonomy): Bacteria > Planctomycetota > Brocadiia > Brocadiales > Brocadiaceae > Kuenenia. The sequence goes on from VGXV01000011.1 coordinate 72,021, forward strand.
TGAAAAGAATGTGGTAAAAACGAGTGAGGTGACTATTCCGGTCACCATGAGCATGGGAGTAACCGCAAGCGTTGACGGGAAGGCAACGGATGTTGAATCCATTATCCACACCGCGGATAATGCGCTTTATAGGGCAAAAAACAATGGGCGTAACCGGGTAGAATTTGCTATATACGAAAAATCCTGAACATAATTAAGGAGGTAAAATACATGGCAAGGATACTTATTGTGGATGACGCCGCTATCATACGGCGTTCTCTGCAGCACATTGTTGAAAAGGCAGGACATGAAGTAGTGGGTATGACAGGGGACGGGCAAGAGGCTCTGAAGCTTTACAAAGAACTCAAACCCGATCTGACAACGCTGGACGTCTGGCTTGGAGAAGAGGATGGAATTCAGATATTGGGTTCTATCAGGAAAGAAGACCCAGATGCAAGGGTAATAATGGTTACTTCGGCTGGATGGGAAGAAAAAAAAGAAGAAGCCAAAAAACTCGGCGCCGCAGGGTACATAGAAAAACCATTCAATTCCAAGGTTATTACAGATAAAATTGCGAATATAGTGGGAAGAAATAAGGATAAGTAAAGCATTATTTGCGAGACATGTTTCCTTAAGAAACGGAACATGTTTCCCGTTGCGGAATTGATGCTTTTCTGTTGCGTATCATTTCCAGAAATCCTTCAATTCTTGTCGAAAACTGCCCCGGCATGTAGTTGTTATCATCTATGCAATCGCCATCAAGGCTGAGAAAGGGATAGCCTGTTTTGTTGAATTCTCTTTTAATAGTGGGCACTGCGGCATTGTTTCTTCTGCATCCCCATGAAGAGAACACTATGATGCCATCGACATTATATTCTCTGGCAAGCATTTTTGCTACTTCAATACGCCGTTCCAACGGGCCGTTGTATGTGTTAGTAATGTGTTTTCGTGCAAGGCTTTCGTAAGGTTTTTGCGGATCGAGTTTATCCCAGTAGACATAGTTTGTTTCTTCAAAGGCAATTTTAACCCCCTCTTTTTCCTCCAGGTTTTGCAGGAAATCAATATTGAAATAGGGTTTTAATTCCAACCAGAGCACCCTGATTTGATCTGCATGAGACGCTCCTGAAACCTTGGCTTTTGCCTTGCTTTCTGCAATCTTTTCGCGCAGTTCATTTGCCAGACCGGAATAAAATTCCAGGGCTAATTCGGAACCGATGAGCAGATAGGTTGGGAACATGAATCCTAACGCATTACTGCCTTTCAGGGGAGAAAAAGGGTCTTTCCTTAATTCATTGACTTCGAGAATTTTTTCCCGTGTTTTGTTTGCGTATTCAAAGGCTTTTTCCAGCGCTTCCTGCTTCATCTTTCTTCCCGTTGCCTTTTCCAGTTGTCTGACCAAATCTTCCAGTTGTTTTGCAAGATATTGAACGGAGTACGCATCTTCTTCGTAAGGAATGTCTAACACAATCGTATCTTTTCCCGTCAGGCATTCGCACAGTTTCGCCGTTTTTGTATTGTTGTCACAGAGTGTTGTTGTGGCAACCTGAAGAATATTTTTTGGAAAAACGTTTCGATATGCATGGCCGATTGCGGCGCGGTGAAAGGTACAGATGTCAGTGGAAACTCCGTGCGATTCGGCTTCAATAAGTCCGAGGGTGCTCTGTCCTAATCCGGCAAAAAGGGCTGCGCCTATCTCAAGACAAAAGGGGTAGAGTCCCATGGCAAACAATATTTCCGAGGGGACAAACATTGTTGTCCATATGGTGCGATTCGGATGTGAGTATGTATTAAAAAGATGTCGTACCCCGACGCGTTTCTGTATTAGCAGGGATTGTAATTCCATGCTTTTGCTCTTGCGGAAGAAAAAAAGATATATTTTATAAAATCTTAAAACTTCCCTGAAAAACAACTGCGAATTCCGCTGAATGAACGGGGTTGCCCAATTATTTAATTTTTGAAGTAATGACATATGAAGGTATTTCTTATTTTGAAGCGACTGTTAATTGTTCAAGAAATGCTTCGACACGTGTTTTTATTTGCCCTTCGCTGCTTAGCGAGTAGTCGCAATTTAAGTGAAGAAGCGGAATATTTTTTTCATGAAAAGTCTTTTTTATCATGGGATAATCAAGGAGATTATGATCGCAGAACTTAAGTGTGTGGTAAATTGCGGCATGAATTGACTTTTCCTGCATGATCGTTAACGCTTTGTTAATTCTTTCATAGATATTTTCCATGCGGGAACAGGGATTTCGCTTGATGTATCGTTTTGCTATGGACAAAATAGGCTCTTCACTTATGGATACAGCGGCATCGAAATACCGGCTTCCGTTGCACAGATCTTCAGCCACAACCTTTGCACCTGCATCCTCTATAATCTTCATAATCTTTTCATTTTCCATGATGCTGCCCCAGATAAATAATCTTGGTATTTCGCGCGTATCACGTATATTTTCCCCCTGTTTCATAAGATGGGTTAAATAAGCGTTGAATTTCTCAGGAACTACGTTTACGCCTTTCTTAAGCAAAGAAAACATTTCGTATCCCGACTGTGCGATATATCCGTTCCAGTATTTTTGTAAACATTGACCTACTTTTTCCCGGACTGAGTTGTAAGTGACAATGCTCCGGTTGATGTCGTCCGGCAAAATCTTCAGGGTAAAATACGACTCGAGTTTTTCTTTAAATTTCCTGAGAAGGCTTGCGTAATAAAAAACTGCCGCATCATCAACGTTTTTAGGAATATCCAGCATATAGTTAAACGTCTTTTTCCCTTCATCCATTTTAACCCAGGCATCGTAGAGCCGCCTCATTCCATCGCAGGAATTAACAAATACCATTCCCTTAAAATTTTCAAGGCTGCCTTCAATTTTCCTGTCAGTAACTGCTTTAATATAAGGGCAGATGTTGCCGCAGAGTACTTCATTGGCAGAACATGAATCTTTTTCTGCCCCTTTAATTCTGACGGGATGAAATCCCGCGGCATGAATAATTTCCACCGGGGTGTATGAACAAAAATAGCCGATTTTTGGCAAGCTGCTCTCTTCAATGGAAAATTCTGCAATGGAAGCTTCTAGTGAACTTTGACCGTTGCCCGATACGGATACAGAGGCACGGTTTTGCGCAAGTGCTTTTTCCAGTGCGATTAATGCAGCTCCGAGTGCGCCATTGATTTGTGGTTCTTCCGATATTTCAATCTTGCAGCCAAGATTTCTTTCCAGTTCTGTCACTACGCCGATATTTTTTGCGACGCCGCCTGTCATGGCAACTTTCTGTTCCAGCCCGACCCGTTTTACCTGAGCCGTAATGCGTTTTGCAATTGAAATATGCAATCCCCGGCAGATATCCGCTGTTTTGTGGTCTGCGCCAATAAGGGACACGACCTCTGATTCCGCAAAGACAGTGCAAAGGCTGCTTACGGAAACATTATCCTTTCCGTTCAGGGAGATTTCTCCCATTTCTTCCAGTTCAATTTCCAGTGTTCTTGCCATGACTTCCAGAAAGCGGCCGGTACCGGCGGCACACTTGTCGTTCATGACAAAATCAAGCACGTTGCCGTTCCCATCGATTTTAATCACCTTGCTATCCTGTCCGCCGATGTCAATAATTGTCCTTGCATCAGGGAAATAATAGTTTGCGCCTTTCGCGTGGCAGGTGATTTCTGTCACTACCTCATTGGCGAAAGGAACTTTTATACGTCCGTAACCGGTAGCGACAATATAACTAATATCTTTTTCAGTGAGATTATGTTCTGATAATATTTGTAGAAAGGTCTTCTCCGCCGCTTTTTTGCTGCTTGCACCGGTTGCGATAATCGTTGCGGAAAGTATTTCTTTTTTATCGTTTAAAAGAATTCCATTGGTTGACATTGAACCAATGTCTATTCCCATCGTATACATAACTGTAAAATCTCCTATTTTAAGATTATTCCGGTTCGGGTTTCGGTGGTATGGTGCTGACCCAAATGTTTACTACAAAAAGGCCTATGGAAATGACTTCTATTCCGGCAAAAATTTCTACCAGGGGATGAATCGGGCGAAAACTGACCAAACCGACAAGCCCGATATTTGCGAGATAGAATTGAAGGTTGCCAACTTTAGGGTATGCAAGAGGTCTTCCTGTAAATCTTGGCAATATGTGAAATCCGACGCCAAAGATCATCATAGACATCCACCCTAAGAGGTTTAAATGCACATGGGCAAATAATAATTGAGCAGGATAGCTTTTCATTGATACCATGATGATGCCAAGTATCGCCGCTATTAAAAAATAAACCAAACTTGCCCTGAGAAAATTTTTAGAAAGAGGACTCATTTATCAAAAGCTCCTTTTAGAAAGTTCTTGATTTATAAGAAGTTAAATCAAATTTGTGAATAGGCTCTCAGAATTCAAGAATATATGAAAAATATGGATTGTCAAACAAAAAGTTATTGTTACATTGTAATACGTAAGAATACCAATGTTGATTTAAGACTGAGAGTGGAATACAACAAATAAAGTCATTATTATGAGAATGTATTTCAGTAACAACTCATGATGTATCGATTATTTCGGAGGTGTATCTTCTTTTTTTTGCTTTTCGTCTGCTCTTTTTTGCGTTTTTAGTTCGTTAATTTTATTTGAGTAGGAGTGCACTTTGTTGACAACGCTTTCGGGGATAATTGCAACCATTTTCTGCATTCCTTTTCCTATTGGCGTTGCTATTTTTGAAGTGTTTACCGTGTCGCATGTCGGTTTACTGCAAAATAGCGAAACACCAAAGATAATTACCCCGCAAAAGAGAACTCCTTTGAAAATTCCCAAAAACCCACCGAAAAATCGCGATCCGATAGATACTCCGCTTTTATGAATAATAATTTTTAATACATTGGTAATAAGGCATGTTATAACAAAGATAACGCCAAAAATGGTAAAATAGCTTAGTAAATCCGTAATTGATTGAGCAAGAATTCCCTTTAAAATATTGCTGACCACTCCGTGGAAGAAAAAGGCGGCAAAGAAAGAGATGAGCAGGCACCCTATTCTGAGAAACTGCATTACAGGGCCACTGATGAATCCAAATAGTATTGCAAAAAACAAAACAACGAAAATTGAATAATCAATCCATATCATTTATGGTTGTTTCCTGCCTTTCTTTTTCTTGTTTGTACGTAAAAAATCATTTGCCAGTTCTTTGACAAGCTGTTCCACATTATCCTGAGAAAGTTTAATGGAAATCTTTGGATCATTTACGGTGCCTCTTATTTCCAACGGCAGGGCATTTTGCGAAAAAGCAGTTCCTGCAATTTTTTCTCTACTGGCGGTTAAGAGTTTTTCATTTGCCGTAATGTTTGCATTGTAATAAACTTTTCCTCCAAATCCTATCATGCCGGATGCTTCCAGTTTCAATAGCTGACTATCAATAATAGCCCTTGGAGTATACATTGTTTCCTCCTTAATTTGCACCTCTGTTTCTAACAAATTAAATGAATAGAGATCATTGATGGTGATAATTTCTGACAAGGAAGAAAAAAGCGTGTTATTTTTAATATAGCCATTCCGGATTTTAAGAGCAAAATTGCCTTTCAGTTGTTTGTTAAGGGCTTTTTTGCCAAATCCTTTTCCGCTAATATTCCCTTCAATACTTAAAATACCTCCTGCTTCACTTCCTTCTGTTTTAAATAAAGGCAAATCGCGGAGCACCGGCACTTCTTGTGTTATATATACATCTTGTGCCTTAATTGTTATATTAAATTCCGGTTTATTTTTATTGAGTTCTATAGTGCCTTGAAAATGCGTTGTGCCGCCATTTATTTTGAATTGAGCTTGTGTGGTTATTACGTTATCTTTAATGGAAAGTGTATCGGTAAACAAGTCTTCAATCAATAAACTATTTTCATAGTTTATTTCTTTAATTTCAACTTTTCCGAAACTGATCTGTTTTAATAAAAGAGGAAGTAGCTTTAATGTGCCGTGTATTGTGTCAAATTGTATGGTTGTTTCCGAATTATTGTCCTGTTTTTGAAAAGTAAGGCGGGATATCTCTATTTGATTTGGCCAGTGGTAGGATACCGTGCCTATTTGTGCAGAAGAAGGAAGTTGGTTTTCCAGCAAGAAGACAGTTTTTTGTGTAATTTTTTCTTCAGAGAGGAGATAGGGGTATACGAATAAAAAGGTAGCAGCGATTAAAAAGATCAAACATAAAGAAATGATGAGCCATTGTATCCATAAAATATTGGTTTTTTTCATTTATATAAAAATTATGCGCCTGTTAAGGGGAGCCTTCCGAAAAGATTAAGGATTTGAGGCATTACATCGTTTCCCGTGATAATCCCCAGACCGCCTTGTGTGCACGCCCGTTCATTAAATGCGGTAACTTTGTCAGCACGAACACCTGCTCCATGGAAAATTATTGGAACCGGGTCTCCCGAGTGGCTTTTCAACTCACAGGGGGTTGAATGGTCTCCGGTTATTATGAATAATGTATTCGCGGGAAGTTCGAGAAAAAGCCTTGCCGCATGGTCGATTTTTTCAATAAATGCTTTTTTGCCTGCAAAGTTGCCGTCTTCACCGAAAGAATCTGTGGCTTTTACGTGTACAAAAACAAAATCATACTTATTCAGGTTGTTGATTGCTGCTCTGAATTTAGCTTCAAGATCGGTGTCTGGCAGGCCTGTTGCTCCCGGAACATCGATGACATCCATTCCCAGGTAGGCGGCAACACCTTTATACAATCCGCCCCCTGCAATACAACACCCGGAAAAAGAATAACGTTCTTTGAAGCAAGGAACTTCTCTGTATTGCCCTGCGCCGCGAACCAAGAGGTAATTTGCGGCGGGTTCTCCTTTTTTGCGCCTTTCTTCGTTTAAAGGATGTTTTTGAAGAATTTCATAAGCCTTTTTTAAAAACACATTTAATACTCTTGCGGTGTGTTTTGCTTCAATGGACTTATCTAAAGGGGTGACTTCCCTTGTGGGAACATCTGATTTGTGCGGATCAGCATCAATAATAGCGCTGGAAAGTCCCTTCCCTCTCATTACGATAGCTGCACGATGACCGGTTCCCGGTTTAACGTGGAATGTCACGCCATCGATTTCGATGCCATCCAGCGCTTTTGTGAGCGGTTCTACGACCCGAATTCTCCCTGCCCTGCGGTCTTTAATAACAAAATTTTCATCTACCGTTCCGAAATTTCCCCGCAATGCGACATCCCCGTCCTGTAATTTCATGCCAACGCCGGTTACTTCTATTGTTCCCCGTCCTGAATAATATTCTTTGTAATCGTAGCCGAGAATATTAAGATGCGATGTGTCGCTGCCGGGTACGCAACCACGTCCTAAACTGTACATCATTCCGCACTCAGATTCGGAAGCCAGCTTATCAAGGTTCGGTGTTTTTGCCGCTTCCAGGGGAGTTAAATTGCCGAGTTCTTTTATTGGCCGGTCGCCCAAACCATCGCAGATGACTAAAATAACTTTTTCCAACATTTTAGTGGTACTCCTTTAAGATATAGTATTTCCCCAAAAACAGTCTGACGCAATCATTTTAATAGCAAAATATAGTGGAATAGTATAGAAAAATTTAAATTATTGCGCAAGGTTTGTGTGTAAGGCGATAAGTGACTCTGCGATAGCGCCTTCGCGCTACGCCATTTCTTTTCCCTACCCATAAAAATGAGGACGGATACCGCTTTCTTTATCGGCGTAGTCAGCCTTTCCGTCTTACTTGGATACAACTCCCGGAAAATCTCTTCGCAATATGCGGTAATCAATAACACCGGTCTTCTTTTGGCAAGGAGTTGGGGATCACATTATTTACATCAAACAGCAGGGACAACCGGGGACTTGTTTTGCAAAATATAAAATTTTCCTGATATTTATTCCGTTTTATATATTTTGTAATAATTGTTTATTTTACGAATAGTTGTGACTGTTTTTGAGAATCAACAAAGCCGGACGTTGCGATTATTGGCAATAAGCTTTGTAACCGATCATATAGTCGGTGATCTTCTTTGTTGCTTCGGGGCGTAAATCCGGTTTGAGGTCTTTATTATCTATTACTTTTTCAACACTCTTCCAAACTTCGCACCAGTCCAGATTGAGAAATAATTGCGATTTAACAAGGGCGAAAATCATTGATACAGTAAAACTGTTGTTTTGTGCTTTATACGCCTCTTCGAGTATAGGCAAGGCATTTTCCGGATGGGAAAAGTTGTCCATTGCCATAAGATAACCAAGACAAAATATCTCATCCGCGCTGAGAAAATCGGTGTCCAGCTCTATCAGCGGCACATGATAAATCAATGCCAGATAGTACATGTAAAATTCGGCATTGTTGTTTCCTTCAAATTTCCACGAGAGGGCGTTAATTACGGCGGCTTTTTGGTCTATGGGATTGTCCTGAGAAGAAAGGAATTCCGCAATTTCAATTCCCATCACATTTTGTAAATGCGCGCGTTGAACAATTTTTACATCCATGTATGCTTCGTAAAATTCTGTAGACGTAATGGGTGAATCTGCCAGAGTAATTGTATGGTATAATAAAAGTGTAATGATGATAAAAACGAATGTGTATAGGTTTTTCATGTCAAATTTTATATAAAATAGGTTCCGGGTTCCCTTTCTTAATGGAAGCAACAAAAGCAATAACATACTACATAATAAGTCTGAATATTTCTAATAGAATTCATTGATAATTAATAAGTATTTTTTTAAAATATTTTAGAGGGAAAAGAGATTTGTAAATTCGGCAATATACAAACTGTGCCTTTTATATTCTATGTAAGTATATAGGGGGATATGTGATGGAATATCATGGAACTCAAACATTTAAAGACAGAAGAAAGAAACCGGATGTATGGATCAGAGCGTTGCAGTTATTTATTATTGTTAGCTGGGTAGCTGCAATTGGAGCGATTGTCGTTATAGGGATTGCAAGCCCAAAAATCGAGACTTTTTTTGATAGAAAACTTGAGGTCAATTTACGTAAGACATGGAATACTGATGTTGCGAAATATTTTCTCTACATGATGATTGCAGGACTGTGCGCAAGTATTTTTGGTATTATTATTAATACGAGACGGCATCGGCGAAAAAGCGATCAGTATTATTATTCACTGATGTTTTTCGGGCTTGCTTCGATTGCGGGTATTATATTGTATTGTGTTTATTTTTAATTTATTTATGTAATATGGCGTACTTCGTAAGACTTTTCCTCGGACTTGGTTTTTATAATATAGCTGATAATAGCGTATATAAGTAACAGAGGAAATATTACGTCTAAAGTGGGCGCTACAATTTCCAAATCATATTTGTGTAAAAACCCAAGCAGGTTGGTGAATAAAAGGTCTCGTAAAAAGAAAAAACTGTAAAATACTGGTTTAAAATGTTTGCTTGCGCCAATATATTTACAATACGTATATACCAGAATCAAATCGGCAAATAGCCTGATAACATTATTGATAATATTTAAGACAAGAAAAGAAGTTTCCGTTTTTGTTTCTTCAAAAAAGAATACTTCCAAACAGGGTGTCAAAACATACTTGGAGAAGAAGTAGAAAAGGAATCCTGCTGTAGAAAGATAAAATATGTTTTTTCCCCATAAAACATAATCTCTCATCCTCATCAAAGAATCTTGCTCTGTGCCTTTTGCATTGCAAAAACCAAAAGCGATATCGCCTATTTTATCTCTAACAGAGGTGGAATTCATAAAAAGATACGCAGTTACAAAAAGAATTATAGCTAAAATATCACCGCATATATCGGGAAGGCTGGGCATATGGAATTCAAAATGACGACCGTATCCCCCGAATTGTAAAATATTAAAAAGTTCGAGAGGTTTGATGATATCTACAACAATAAATTTTAAGTTAATTGCGACGAATGTAAGGAATGTCCCAATTCTGATAATTTGTAAAAACTTTTTTTCTTTTGTGCTGTAATTTCTCGCTGGCAATTTTATCCTCCTCCCATAATATACTAATATTTATAACTAATCTTTAGGACTTCAGCCTGAAGAAAAGCACTACCATTATTTTCTAAAATTATGTTATAAAATATGTGATAACTGATTATAAAATTGATAGATAAAAGTTTTATTAAATGCTAAACTTCTCTATCTATATTGATGTCTTTAAACAAAAAAGAGTACGAAAGAATTTCCATTTGGCGCTAAGGTTATTGATAAATCAAAATATTTATATTTAATGAATAATTTAGTATAAGTGAAATATACTATAATAATAAATATCAAATTGTCAATAGTTAAAAAATTAAAAAGATGGGAGTACAGAATAATTTTTTTCGTGTATACGATATTTATCATCGCATTTAATACGAAAAAGTGAGCATAAACTTTCTTTTTATGAAGGAAACAATATGAGAAATTATCTTCTTACGATAATGTTGCTTTGTTGCAGCAATGTATTTATGACGTTTGCCTGGTATGGACACTTAAAGAATTTGTCGCATAGAATGTGGATTATTGCTGCTCTTGTAAGTTGGTTTATCGCTTTATTTGAATACTTGCTTCAGGTTCCGGCAAACCGTATAGGACACCAGGTGATGAGCGTTGGGCAGTTGAAAATACTGCAGGAGGTTATTACCCTTATGATATTCGTTCCGTTTTCCATGATTTACATGAAAGAAAAGATAAACTGGGATTATTTGTGGGCTGGTTTATGTTTGCTTGGGGCGGTATATTTTCTGTTTCGATCAAAATTTATTTCCTGAAAGTTAGTTCCTCAACGAATCCATCCGCATTTTTGTATTTTTTCTTGCTAAGTATATCTTTCATATTTGTTAATGTTTGCAGTACCCAGTTCTGATTTCCCTGGTTTGCAAAAATGGGGTTAACCATGCCGCCGGGTTCGCTGTAGGTTTGATATATTAATTCCACATCATCCTGATTAAGAGGCCTTAATGTCCAGCTTCCCGTTACTTTTGGTATCCTGATAAATGACGGCTGTTCCGGAATGTAATCAGGTTTCCCGGTGAATGTTATCGTAACCGTTTTCGTAACAGGATCCTGTGTTCTGACGGTATATATAATTGAATCACGATTGGGAAAGAGTAAAGGAGTGGAAAATTCTATGCGTTTATATTTTTCTGTAGGGCTAATGACTTTAAGCACTTCTTCCTTTATGCATCGATGATTCCACTCGCTGCTGGCATCAGAGTCTTCGATAAGATTGACAAGACTATTCAACGATGTTTTTACCACCATTATTCCCATGTACGATTTGTATCCTGAATCTGGGTAGCCCTGGGAAAATATTTTAATTCCATTGCTCTCTTTTTCCAGTTTCCATTGATGAAATGTGTTGTCAATGGGATTTATTTTACTTTCTGCCGCACAGACAAATGAGGGTATGGCCATAGGCAGGGAAATTAACAAGAAAAGCAAAAAAACATGCATTATTAACCTCCGGAATACGTTAAAAAGAGAAGAATGGAACAAAAAAATCGGTCAAAATAATAAGACCGGGAAAGACGAAGAATATGCAGGTAAATGATAATTTACCTGCACGGTACTATAGCAAAAAGGGGGTGTAATATATAAGAAAAATTATGAAATTTTGAAGATAATTTTCACCGATAAAAGGTTGATTCGTATTTATTATGACTATAATTTTGTTATGGTAAACAGAAGATATCGAAGCATATAATATGCCGATATCTTGGCGCCTCATTCTGTAATATTATATGAAAATTCGGAAACGTATGGATTAATGTTATGTATGCGAAAATACCGATTGTATCGTTTGTAGGAAAATCGAATAGCGGAAAAACGACACTTATTGTTAAAGTTATCAAAGAATTAAAATTAAGGGGATATCGGGTCGCTACCATAAAACATACCCATCATAATGTTGATATGGATACAAAAGGCAAAGATAGCTGGAAGCATTCACAGGCAGGAGCGGATGCGGTAATCATTGTCTCGGAAAACAAGATGGGGCTTTTTCGAACGACGTCAAAAAGGGTTTCTTTAAAGGAGATGGTGGAAACGTATCTGAGGGATTTCGACATAATTATCCTTGAAGGATATAAAACGGAACCCATTCCCAAAATAGAAGTTTTTCGCACAGAAAACAGTGATCAGATGGTGTGCGGGAATGATGAACATTTAATTGCAGTTATAAGTGACAAAAATCCAATGATTGATGTGCCATATTTACCTATTGATACGGAAACAGGAAAAATTGTGGATTTTATTTTGTCATATCTGAAGATAGATTCTCCTGTTTAAATTATATGCGTCCAGATATTAGATTTGACTTGCTATTGATGAAAAAGTTGATTATCGTTTTATCAGAAACATTGTTTAATGGTAAAAATGGTAATTGGTGTAATGGAATAGTATTATTATGATGAAGGATGATATAATAAAAAGCGTTCTTAATTCCTCATCACTTCCCACGCTGCCGGCAGTTGCCTCAAAGATCATTTCTATTTCCACAAAAGAAGACACGAGTATCAGGGAAATAGCCGAATTAATATCAAAAGATGTTTCCCTTTCCGCTAAGGTATTAAAAATAGCCAATTCGGCATTTTACAGTTTTCCTTTTAAAATTAGCACAATAAACCAGGCGGTATCGCGTATAGGCACGAATGCGATACGAAGTCTGATTTTATCGTTTTCGTTTCTTTCTGTGAAGGGAGACAATGATACAAAATATTTTAATTATGAAAAATATTTGGAAAAGTCTCTTTCTGCGGCAGTTGCGGCAAAACTTATTATGGAAGAAATAGATAGGAGTGAACTCGAAGAGATTTTTATAGCCGCGCTCTTAAAAGAAATCGGGGAATTGATTGTTGCCCGCACTTTTCCCCAATTATATGACCGGGTGTATTCTTTGGGAATAACGGATACGGAAGAATTGCTGGCGGAGGAAGAAAAGATTATAGGGGTTGATCATGTTATTATAGGGTATGAAGTCGCAAAAAATTGGGGATTTCCCTCTGTTCTGCTAGCGCCTATCCAGTATCATCACTCGCCTGAGAAATGTAAAAGCAATGATAAAAAGTTGAAACTCAACACCAATGTAATCTATCTTTCCGGGTTGATTGTGAATATCTTGTATTCAAATAAGCCTAAGGAATTTCATAATAAATTTATACAAGAATCCCGTATGATACTTGGCTTTAATGATAAAATAATTGCCGATATATTAAAGAACATTGATGGTGAAATTGCGCAGGTTGCTGAATATTTTGGATTTATTATCGAAAAACCTAAGTCCATTGAAGATATATTAATGGAAGCAAACGCAGCCCTTAGTGTGATAAATCTGACGTATGATCAGATGAATAAGGAACTTGTGAATACAAAAATACAACTGCAAAAATTAGCCAGGGAATTAGAAATGAAAAACAAAAACCTGGAAAATCTTGCAAATGTTGATGGATTGACAGAGGTCTATAATCATCGTTTTCTGCAGATATTTCTTGAAAAAGAGATTAATAAATCAAAACGAAAGCATGCTAATGTATGCCTGGTATTGATAGATGTGGATAATTTTAAGAATTTTAACGATACGCATGGCCATCAGGCGGGAGACTTTATTTTAAAGGAATTATGCAGATTATTGGCAACATGTTTACGGGAATATGATATTTTAGCGCGTTACGGAGGGGAAGAGTTTGCAGTTGTATTGACGGATACAAAAGTGGATGAGGCTATTATAGTTGCCGAAAGGATGCGGGAAAAAATAGCAAAACATGTTTTTGTGGAAAATAATAAAAGGTATGATGTCACGGCAAGTTTTGGCATAGCACAAATTTCGCCATCTGTTGATAAAATAAAACGAAGTGAACTCATAGACAATGCAGATAAGGCATTGTTGGAATCAAAGAAAAATGGGAAAAATATGGTCACCGTTTACGGCCAAAAGAAAAAGTGGTTCGGATAATAACGTATTTCTATTGCAGAGAGGATGTTTGTTTTTTCAAAACATCCTTGCAGGCGTGGAATACTTCATGTGAGCTTATTTTTTTCATGCATATCATTGTGTCGCAGTTTCCTTTGTAACAAGGGGAACATTCAACGTTGGCGACTAACGATTTTCCTCTGCCATAGAGGTCTATTTCCTGGTGGCAGGTAGAGCCAAAGAATGTAACAATAAGTTTTTTCAAGGCAATGGAAAGATGTAATGCCAGAGTGTCTCCGGTTACGATAAGATGACATTGATTGATCAGCCCCATAAATTCTTTCAGGCTGTGATGGCATCCGCTATCGATAACTTTTGTTTTTGTGCCGGATGCGATTTCCTTGTTTCTTTCGATCTCTTCGGGTCCGCCTAAGAGTAATACTTGTGCGTTTAAATCTTTCTGCAATTTGTCTGCGAGTTCAATAAAACTGCCGATTTCCCATCGTTTCGTGGCAAACCTTTTTCCGGCTCCTGTGTTGAGACCTATTAATAATCTGCCATCATTCACCCCTAAGCTGTTTAAATGATTTTTTGCGTAAGCATTATATTTATCGGGAAGAGTAATAACATACTCGCCATATTTTTCATGTAATCCGAGCGCTTCAAAGGTTAGTTGCTGATATGTTTTTGTGTTTTGGCGAAATTTGAGTTCATCGGAGACTCCTAATCGCAGCAAATGACCTGCTTCCTTATTTAAAGAATAAATATGCCCTCTACCGGAAAGTGCAAAACCGAGTTTTGAGTCGGCTTTGACAATTGAAGCCAGTCCGGTGGCAGTCGCATCTTTGTCGAGGCATATGAGCAAATCAAATTTTTCAACCTGAAGTCGTAATGTATTTTCAAGATTAACGAATAACAAACGGTCGATATAAGGATTTTCTTCCAGAACAGGTATGGAAGACCGATCAGTTATCCAGGTAATATAAGATGATGGATATTTTGCCTTTAAGACAGGGAGAATTGGCGTAGTCCTCAATACGTCCCCGATGGCTGCTAATTTTATAATCAAAATCCTTTTTCCCATTGAAGCATATATGGGACAGCTTGAATCGATGGGGCAATCGAGTTTAAATCTGCATGGCTTCTCGGAAACGAAAAAACGGCAATCAAAGTCATTGAACATTATATTGAATCCTTCAAAAGTAATGTAATCGTATAAAGGATAAAGAGAAGAGAAGGAATTATTAAATTATCAATTAAACGTGTGTTTCTTATTTTTACTGCTAAGGCGATTACATCCCCGCTCTTTGCGTATTCAACGTCTTCGAGGGTATTTTTATCAACTATGGAAATATAATCAACTCTTGCGAGCTTGTATTCCTTTATAGTACATTTCATTTCATTAACAATTTCTCCGCTTATCGTAACTCCGGAATCAATCATGATTTTTGCTTTTGTTAATGCCTTAAATAAGCAGAGAGCCTCTTTTCTTTCATCATTATTGAGATACGCATTTCTGGAACTGAGCGCCAGTCCGTCTTTATCTCTGACAATGGGAAGAACCTTGATTTTGGTATCAACGTTAAGGTCAGAGACCATTTTTTTTATGATAACGGTTTGTTGAAAATCTTTTTGCCCGAAATAAACAACATCGGGTTTTACAATATTAAATAATTTCAGGACAATTGTGGCCACTCCACTAAAATGTCCCGGACGTGATTTACCACAAAGCTTATTCTCAAGTTTTTTTATAGAAATGGAAGTACTGAATGTTTCAGGGTATATTTCTTCCTTGCCGGGATAAAATAATATATCCACCTTTTCTTTTGAAAGTAACAGGCGATCGTTTTCAAATGGTCGCGGATAGTGGTGGAAGTCCTCATTTTCTCCAAATTGCAAAGGGTTTACAAAGATACTCACTGCAACTACATCATTTTCTTTTCGAGCTTCGCGTATCAAGCTTAAATGGCCGTCATGCAAAGCCCCCATGGTGGGAACAAAACCAATTTGAAAATTACTTTTTTTAAAAGTTTTTAGTACTTGTCTAATGCCATTTATAGAGTCTATTATTTGCAACAGCATTCACCTGGAAAATATCAACTCGGTAAAATTGTGTGGTATATTTAAAACGTAAAGAAGTCTATCAAAGATAAAAAGTGAATGCAAGTGTCATTATGTTCTCATTTAAGAAGAATGAATAAAAAGGCAGAACGAGTAATAGTTATGCTATTAACATTATTTACAAAGTAATGCACCGGTAATAAACATTATTGGGGAGGGGGTTATTGGGGTAATAAAATGTGGGGGTATTGCCTGAGAGACAAGCAATGCTGGGATGTGGCATGTTGGGAGGGGAGAAGAACAATTGACATGTTATCCACAATAAGTATGTTGATGTCGGACAAAAAAATGAGAAATTTTATCTGAAACAATACGATAAGAGAATTGTTGCGCACAGGGAGAACAAAAGATCGCGGTATCGGTAATCGGTGATATGAAAAAGACTTATGCAAAGGGAAATATAGTGGCGGGAAAAAGTGTGGTGTGCACGTGGGAGAAAAAAAATTTATTTTTATGATTTGAAAAAAGGGGCCATTTTTTTAACTCTATGGTCTGCCGACACGTTGCATTCGTTTTGTTCATATGCCAAAAAAAT
>VGXV01000012.1 GCA_016873165.1 Planctomycetota bacterium
AAGGCGATGTTCCCTCCATAACGATAGCGCCGGGCACACCATGGAAGGAAGCGGAAAAAGAACTCATTATGCAGACCCTTCAGTTGACGAAAGGAAATAAGCAGGAAGCCGCAAAGATGCTGGGAATTTCCCTCAGAAAGATCGAGTACAGGGTAAAAGAATGGGGCATTACGTGCGGTCAAAAAATGGATAATACTTAGGCATTTTCCCCGATGATATTCCCTTTCATTGAATAATCTGGTTTACTGAATCCAATGCTTCCGTGTTTAACAATAAATTGCTCTTTTGTACTTTTTTCAGGTTGATGCTTATGTGTGATCCGGCGGGAGTGTTAACCTTTTCATTTCTCTTTTTTTGTGAAAGCAGGTCAAGCGCCAGTCGCGCAGCTTGTTTGCCGATGGTTGGAATATCTGCAGAAATTACCAGTGTTGCTCCTGCATCAATAAACGCCTCACTGTAGGTAAACACGGGAATGTCGGCTGCGTCACATTGCCGGAATATATCCCTGACTGAGTCCGTTTTTGACAGCACCATTGGATCAGATGTCAACCAAATGGCATCAACGTTATTTAAAAGTTTTTTCAGGGCAGACGTTATATTTGTCTTTTTGCCTATTGGCACTCCTACAAGGCGAAGTCCGATATCCTCAGCGTCTTCCCTTGCCAGGTTCATCCATTCCTCATTATATTCTTTGCTGTATAGAATGCCAATTTTACTCGTTCTTGGAAAGAGATAGTGGTACATTGTCAATTGCACATTCGGAAGCAGTTCGGAGGATATGCCATAGGTATTTTCATCCAATGTGAGGCGACGCCAATTAATTATTGAAGAAAAAACGAGGGTAGCATCGTTCTTCAGTTCCCGGGCAAAAAGGTATGCTTTGATTCCTATGCAATATATTATAGCCGGATTTATTTCCCGAATCCGTTTTTCTATTTCGGATGTATCTTTCCATTTGCTGCCCAGATTTATTTCTCCTTTCGGGTTTGGTATTATTGATTTGAATCCTGTCTGTGCGAGGGAGTAATTTTTAATGGACAAGTCCGAATTTATAATAAGGACATTTTCAGCAGTCTCCGAAAATAAAGTTCTTGCAGAGCATGTCAGGACAATGAATAAAATAGCAAAAATTGCCGGGAATATGCGCTTTTTACTCTGATTAAGCAGCGTGGCAGAGAGTGTTGGGTATTTGTTTATTTGATTATTTTTGTTTGTATTCATTCCTTTTCCAGGTATTCCTTTTCCGATTCATTGAGTGTTTTCCAGCCGTCAAAACCCAGCATGTTGAGTTTATTTTTTCCCTCAGCCACGGTTTCCATGTCTTTTACTATTTTTGCCAGTTTCAGATGATTTTCATCCAGAGGTTTTGGTATTGCTACAATCGGAAGCAACGTTTCATCACTGATTAACAATTGCTTTAACTTGTCATGGAGTTTTCGATTGATTCCTGCAAGTTTTGTAAGGCTATTGTCTGTGGTAACAGCGGCGTCTGCCATACCAAACCCAACGGACATCAGTGCGTCAATATCTTTTGGAACGGATAGTATTTTAATAGAGGCCGCAATGTTGCCTTTATTTTCTCCAAACATTTGAACAAGGATGTTTTTTGTAAAATCTTCACTGCTGGCGGAAGCGACATTCATGCCGCCTAACAGGCTTATATCGCTGATTACCCTGGTGGTAGAAAATACTCTTCTGCATGTGGATTTGTTTTTCGTTATGGCAACCATAATGGGTTCAATAGGAATACGCTCCTTTAATTTTTTGTAATGCCAGCTGGAAATAATGAAAATGCCGTCTTTTTTATTGGTGATAAGTTTTTCAAACAATTCCCGTTCGCTAAATGGTTGGAATTGATATCCTCCAAACCGTGAAAGATAAAAATCAAATTCCTTTTTTAGTGAAGCAAAATTGTTGATATTTGTTTCCGGGTTATAAAAATAGATGGTGTATTTATGTCCGGCGCTAAGCGCCCGGGCATTGATAGATAAAAGGAAGACGAACACAAGAGATAAAATTGTATGGAGGCGCTTTTTATGAGGAATCGTATGGTCGCAGGCACGAGACAATATGTGTTGTATTTTTCCGTACATTCCCATACAAATTTATAAAAAAGAGGCTGGAAAGTTAGTTCAAATAAATTGCAAGAACAAGAGGGACAAATATAACACAAGATACTATAAAATTATATTTTTGTGTCAAGTATTTTTGTAAAAGAGAATTGTTTAAAGAGTTGCTTTTAAAAAAACATATTTGTATAATCCCGTAAATTTTGAGGAGATACTATACGTTACATTATTATGCATTATCATTTTCTACATCAATAACAAATGATTAATAACAATTATTTGGCAAATTTACGATGTATAATAAAAAAAGTGATAATACTGTCATTGTATGCAATTTACACAGGTTTTGGGTTAGCGCAAACTTTTGCTGAAGATCTGATGGACGACAAAAGCAATGAACAGATTCAAATTACCGATGCGATCGAGGAAGAGATTCGATGGCTGCAGGCGGAAACTGACGTAGCTATATCAACCAGGCATGAAGTGCGGATAAGCAAAGCCCCAGGCATAGTAACCGTATTAAATGAGCAGGAGATTAACTATTCCGGGTATCGCACTTTCTCTGAATTATTGCGAACTATACCCGGCTATGAGATATTAAAGTCGGAGGATTTTGGCTCAGTAGTTCCTGCGGTGAGAGGTCTTGAAGGCGCAAACAGGGTGCGGGTAATGATCAACGGCCATTTGGTCAATAATCCGTTAGACGGCAGCGCTTTTGGCAATTTTGACGACTTCCCTCTGGAAAATATTAAGAAAATTGAGATTATACGCGGGCCCGGTTCGGCATTATACGGAGAAAATGCCTTTTTATCGGTGATCAATATTATTACGAAAGATGCGGCAGATATCGACGGCATATTTCTGGACAGCGGTTTTGGAAGTTATGATACGTTAGAAGAAAACATTGTATTTGGCAAACGTTATGGAAATGTTGAAGTATCCGGCATGATGCATTACAGGGATACGAATGGATACGATGGCACTATCGAAAGCGACAGTCAGTCTGTATTGGATAATTCATTATCACCTTTTGGGTTTCCTGCGGTTTCGCAGGCTCCCGGAGAGGTAGAAGACTGGAGGAGGGAGTATAGCCTGAATTTAAAAATGGCATATAAGGATGTTTATTTTCAGGGGTGGTACAATAATAAAAACCGTGGGCCTTTTGTCGGGCCGCAACATGCGCTGACCGATGAATCGGATATTGAAAGCAATTATGTATTTGCTGAAGTGGGATACAAAAAAACATTTGAAGAAATATTCACAATAAAACCGAGGGTGTATTATGATCAATTCGACAATGATTCTTATGTCGAATCTTTGCCGGAAGGCACAACGCTGTCTTTTGATACGGACAGCGATGGTTCCTATGATACTTTTAATACGTATAAAGATGGTCTTATTGGCAATGGCAAAGTCATACAGAGAGTTGTTGGCGCCGAAATCCCTTTCGATTATGAACTGTTTGATAGCAATATTCTTACCTTAGGATTCGAATACCGGCATATCAAACAATCGGACATTCAATATTCGGCGAACTTCGATCCGCTTACCCTTGACCCGTTGGATTCCATGAAAGATTTTACGGATACCTATCCTTTTTTAGAAGAAACAACAAGGAACATCTGGTCTGTTTATATACAGGATACCTGGGATATTACAAACAACGTAAGCCTCACTTTAGGCGCAAGGCATGATGAATATAATGATTTTGGAGAGGCGACGAGCCCGCGTTTGGGATTTACATGGAAATGTACGGAAAATGCGACTCTGAAATTACTGTATGGAGAGGCATTTCGGGCTCCAAGCTTTCTGGAGATGTTTACGGTAAATCAGCCCGCAATATTGGGGAATGAGGATTTGGACCCTGAACTCATCCGTACCACTGAAATGGGATTGACGTATGCATTCAATAAATACATCACGAGCAGTATTAGTTACTTTAACAATAATATTAAAGATCTTATAACGCTTCGCGCTCTTGATGATGCGCAGGAGACATGGCAATATGATAATTTCGGCGACGCCCATATTCAGGGATTTGAGGCAGAAACCAAAATAAATATATCTCAGGGCAATTACGTATTTTTCAATTATACGTATCAGGATCCCGAAGATGATCATGGAAACGAACTGCCCTTTGTGGCAAAACATAAAGGCAATATCGGAATCAATGCGCAGCCCTGTAAATATGTAAACACAAATCTCAGCGCCTTTTTCAGCGGAAAACGCTACAGAGAGGAAGATGACAGCAGGGATGACATGTCATCGTATGCTTTGGTAAATCTTTCTGTTATCGGGAAGGAATTTTTCAGGACGATGAACGTGCAGGGCACGGTATTTAATGTGCTTGATAAAGATTATGAAGACCCCGGGACTGTTTCCATATCGGAGGATTTGCCAAGACCCGGGAGGACATATTTTGTAGGGCTAAGTTATCAGTTTTGACATTTAAATAAGGGCATAATAAACACCCGATAGAGAGATGGTGGAGGCAAGGGGATTCGAACCCCTGGCCTTCTCATTGCGAACGAGACGCTCTCCCAACTGAGCTATGCCCCCACATTCAAAACAGGTTTCGGAAAAAGTTATTTCTCATAAATATAACAATCTTTTTATCGAATTTCACTATGTTTTTTTTGATAATTTTACAACCTATCACCCTCTTTAGAGAGACCTTTAATGTTTTCTTTTTTGCATTGACATGAAACAAACGCTCTGATACTCTATGCCGCACCTGCTATTACTGTTCGCCTCCCGTATTGGCAAAGTAGGTAGCAGATCATGATGTCCAAATGATAGTATCCTTCATATAAGCATACATCGGTTTTACAATAGTACCTTATGATATACTTCTCACTTGCAATATGCCTTATTATGATAGTTTTTCTCAGTTTTGCCACAAACGGGCTTTGGGTGAAACATATCAATAACAAATTTCTTAAAGGGTTTCTCCTGCCAGGGTCAATTGTCCATGAACTCAGCCATGCTCTTTTATGTCTTATAACAGGAACCACTATTAGCGAACTGAATTTGTTCCGAACAGATAACACAGGAATAAAATATGAAAAACCAAAGATTCCCTTCGTCTTTGATTTCTTTATCACTTCCGCGCCTTTTTTCGGCTGTGCGTTTTTTATTATATTCATATCTAAAATTCTGTCTGATCCCATTCGCATAAACAATTCATTTCCCGATGAAATCCTTTTTTCATTTAACGGACTTTTTAATTTGGTCCGGTATCTTATCGATACGGTTTGGATTACCTTTAACTCCTTTCGCGGACAATTTCAAATAAAAGAAGTACGACACATTCTGTTCCTTTTCGCTATCATTGTATTTACCCTATCAATGTCGCCGCACAAACAGGATTTTAAATACCTGATACCCGGATTTGCCATCCTTTCGGCCATCCTTTTTTTTCTCGAAAAACTCGGTGTATCATTGTTAAAAAATTCCTGGTGGAATTCTTTTATAAAAGAGATGTGGACAATCACCACCCTTTCCATTTCTGTTCTCGCGACACTTCTTTTTTTTACTCTAATTATTATGGGATTTGTAAAAGGATACCGACTGACGTTTGGGCATAAAGGATCAAAAAAATAAGGGGAAAAAGGTTTATTTCTGCATATTCCTTACCTCCATAGGCTACGTATACATAGCAAAAACAGAAAAAGGCATTTGCAGAATATCCTTTCCGCGAACTTCAAAGAACGATTTGCCCCTCCCTGATCAACGCGCGACCTATATAAACCTTTGCGAAAATGATTCTTTCCTGAAATACGAGATAGGTATTTTAAAAAAATATTTTGAAGGAAAACAGGTGATATTTGATTTTTCGCTCGATTTAAGCAGCGGAACCTTTTTTCAGAGGAAGGTATGGAACAAACTGAAGGAAATTCCCTACGGTGAATGCCGTTCTTATAAATGGGTAGCAGAACAGATCGGTAATCCTAAAGCGGCGCGGGCAGTAGGAATGGCAAACAATAAAAATCCGTTGCCACCCGTCATTCCCTGCCACAGGGTTATAGGAGCAAATGGCAAATTAATCGGATATGCCACCGGACTTCACATCAAGCAATGGCTGCTGGAAATGGAAAGCGATGCTAACCCTTCTCAGGCAAAACACCGGGATAGTGCTTAATAAGAGGTTCATTATCACGTATTATATGCTTGCAGTCCTCTAATTCTTTCCGCAAATATTTTGGCAAATTGAACATTGAATGGTGGGTAATGCTGTCATAATAGCGTAACGTTGAATGTACCCGGTTTTTAATTCTGGAATCAATTTCCTCGTCCGTAATATCTAAATTTCCCAGATTATGTGTGGCAAGGATAAATCCCCACAGGCATGCATACGAAGGTATATACGTAATATAAGGAAATACGTGAGGAAATACTTCGCTTAACGTATGAAATATGCCGGAGAACAGGTCATTATCCGTAATAGATACAGCGCCGGATTGAACGACGATGATTCCGTCTTTCCTTAATCTGCCTGCCGCAATCTGATAACATTCTCTGGTAAAAAGCATCGCTGAAGGGCTGCCTTCAACGGGATCATTTACATCAATAATAATCACATCAAACTGCTGATCTGCCTTTTCAAGGTATTTTCTTCCATCTTCAATAACAAGAGTGGTTCTTTTATCATCGAAAGCCCCTTCATGAAAAGAGGGAAGATGCTTTTTCGCGCATGAGATTACTTCATCACTGATGTCAACCATTACAGCTTTTTTAACCGATTGATGACGAAGCGTTTCTCTTAAGGTGGCGCCCTCTCCCCCTCCTATTATAAGGACATTTTGCGCCTCAGAATGCATTATAAGGGATGGCTGCACAAGGGATTCATGATAAATATATTCATCCGCTTCTGAAGACTGGAATTCATTATCAAGTATAAGACATCTGCCAAAGCTGTGAGTATCAACAATGATTATTTTCTGATGTTTCGATTCAGCCTGGTAGAGAATGTTTTTAAACGCCAGTTTATGAAGTTCGTATTCACTGAAATAATCATCTATCCAATTTAAAGGTGGTTTTTCCATAGGGTATTTTAGTAATAAAGTTTAATATTGAGTAAAATAACAATAGTTACTGCTGCTGACACACCATTTCAGCATTTTGGGAATGAAAATCGCCTCTTTTCAATTCCATAGTAAAGGTTTCTTTCGCATGAAATGCTTGTGAAATATACAGAGCCGCACTATGCGGATCCCTGGTGTTCCCGCACAAAAAAATGTCTGCCGCGGCATATTCATGCTCAGGCCATGTATGAATTGATATGTGTGATTCAGATAAAATAGCGACTCCGGTAACACCGTAGGGACTGAAATGATGGCATACGACATCGACTAATGTTGCATTCGAAGCTTCGGCTGCCTTTGCAAGAATGTCTTTCACCGAGGAGACACTGTTAATAATGTCTTTACTGCATCCCTTCATTTCCAGAATAACATGCTTTCCTAATATAGCCAATGGTCAACTTCCTTTCTAAGTATGGTTTAAGACTCCGTATTGGCAACAATACATCAATTACAATACCACACAACTAAATTTTACAATCAGGACGTCCCTGCCGGGGACCGCATTCCTCCACATTGCAGGCTCACGTTTGCCTGCCGGCAGACAGGTAACCCGAACTCCACATTGGAAGCATTTCCGATTTAATGATGAATTTGCAAAAATTTGGGATACTCCCCATTGGGTTGCAAACCTGAGCCCTCCAAATAATAACTTTGTGCCTTTGCGGTGAACCGTTACCATTATTCCTTGTTCAATATTCAATCCCGCAAAGAGACGCATGCAATACGTCTCTACAATGGACGTTACAACCCTATTCCCGTATCAATGGCATTCACCTTTTCATCATCACACATTGCGGGTTCAAATTTGTAACCCGAACTTTATGTTTTATATCGTTGATTCCATCTCTGTTTGTTATGTAACATATGTTACAATTTCAACAATTCCTCCTGCAAGTAACTTCGCACTGCCGTACGTTTCCAAAAGGAGTTGAGATTTTAAATGTGCAAATTCCCATTGTCAAGAAATGAATATAACGCAACAGGAAGTATTTACAAAAGAAATATTTTGACTATCAAAACATTGCAAGATATATTTTAAATCACTTATGAAACACCCTCTAAAACAAGAATCTGTTAAAAAACCGAATTCCTACCACTTTGTTGGCATCGGCGGCATTGGAATGAGCGCCATAGCACAGGTGCTGAAAGAACAGGGTCACGATGTCAGCGGTTCCGACAGAAATTATGACAAACAAATTGCGGTTCAGATATTTTCGAAACTGTCTTCCATCGGCATTACCATGACTCCTCAGGATGGTTCCGGTATTAACAAATCAACAGATTTTGTAATTGTTTCCTCAGCAATAGAGGAAGAAAATCCTGATATCATAAAGGCGCGTTCACTCAACATAACTATTACAAAGCGCGCTAATCTTCTCGCCGATATGTTTAATAATAAATTCGGAATAGCTATTGGAGGAACAAACGGAAAGACTACTGTCAGCAGCATGGTTGGGTATGTGCTTGATCATGCGGGAAGGTCTCCAACGATTATCGTTGGAGGATGTATTAAAAATTATCTTACTCCACGTTACCTGGGCAATGCGCGGGTAGGCAACTCTGACATCGTGACAATCGAAGCGGATGAGAGCGACGGAAGCATTGTTTATTACACACCGAAAATCTCTCTCATTACAAATATGTCGAAAGACCACAAACCGATTGAAAGTATCTCAAAATTGTTTGAAACGTTTTCTCAAAACACACAGGATGTGCTTATTATTAATTCCGATTGCCCCGAACTTAATAAAATACAATTTAACCGTAACAATACGAAAACGTATGGCATCAATAAAAAGGCAGATATTTCTGCTTCCAATATTGTTAATAAACCTTTTCATTCGACATTTGACGTTGATGGCCAATCCTTTGAATTGCAGATTCCCGGTCTTCATAACGTATCAAATGCATTGGCTGCAATCTCCGTAGCAAGGAGTTTGAACATCAAGGATAATGAAATAGCGGAAGCCCTGTATAATTTTAGAGGCGTCCAACGCAGAATGGATGTTGTTGGAGAATACAATGGCATAAAGGTGATAGACGATTTTGCCCATAATCCAGAAAAAATCTCGGCAGCAATAAAAGCAATAAAACTAGGTTGTAAAAGGGTGATTGCAATTTTTCAACCCCATGGATTCTTTCCCGCCAGTTTTATGAAAGAGGAGCTGATTAATGCCTTTATACAATCTCTTTCACCAAGCGATATACTTTTTATGCCAGAAATCTATTACATTGGCGGTTCAGCAAATAAAGAAATTTCCTCCGCAGACCTTATCTTCAAAATAAGTAAAAGCGGCAGGAATGCATTTTTTAGTGAAAAAAGAGAAGATATTATCCCTGAAATCCTAAAAACGGCAAAAACGGGGGACGGTGTTTTGGTAATGGGAGCACGGGATAACACCCTTACTGACTTTTGTTATGAGATTTTACAAGCACTTCAGAAAAAAAGTTTTTAACTTATGATAAATAAAGGAGGTTGTGCAGTGAAAGTATTTTATAAATACGTATTTTATATTTCTTTATTCATTTTTCTTTTGTCTGTTTCAAGTTATGCAAGCAACACCAAATTTAATGGCACATATAGCGGCACATTGAATAATGGCGCTGAACTTTCTCTTACTTTTGGCAATGACAAAAACAGTAAAAATGATGGTAATTATATTTATCTCCCCAAAAATAGCCCTTTTCATGTATATGAAGGCATAGATGATGATAATGACCCATTTACCGTAACGATTATTATAAAAGGCAGAACTATCTATTTTTCCAAAGTCGGTCAATACGACACTATTCCCGAATATGGGTGGTCAGATTTTATTAAAATGAATTTTAATAAAAAATATAATTCCGTAAAATTAAGTGGTTTTGAAATTGTGGAAAATAGTTCGGGAAACACTTCCGAAACTAATATAAATGGCACATTAGAAGAGGAATGATAATAAAAAATTAAGTTTAAATATGATTGTTTTTAGTAAAAATAGCCTGATATCTTCTCATGAAAGAAAAATACCAGGCTATTTCCAAATCTCCTCCAAAACTTATTTTTCGTTAGGGAGAAGTATGTAATAACAGTAGTAATACTGTCATTTAAACGTTTGTGCTTCGACTATGACTACATTCTTTTTTTATTAAAGAAATCGCATATAAAGAATTCAATACATATTGTAAATCTTTCTGAACCGTTGGATTAAGTTTACATGGAATTTCATGTAAACTACCATCACTCGCATAAGACAACAGTCTGTTTTTCATATTGGATTACTCCATGTGTTTTATAAAGATACAATTTTCTATCCTTAACAACTTCAATAATCATGATTGAGCAATGTGAGTGCCAAATAGAATCTGAATATCATCATCAAAAGAAAAATAATATTAACTCTTTATTTAATAAACAATTATAACACGCACAATTTCTTTGCAATGGTATGTTAAAAAGTTAAATTTTAAACATTACCCAAAAAGAATGACTAATTTTTCCTTTTGAGAGGAAGCAATATTCTTTTTTATCTTATAGAAATATTTCTGAAAATGAATACAGAAAGTAAGGGATTTTTATCTTGGTTTTTACAAAGGATCACTGCCTTGTTATTGGTGATGGGAATGTCTGTTCATTTCTTTACCTTTCATTTCAGCCTAAGCCGCTATGCTTCCCGTTACTACGATGAGATTGTTCATCGTTTTTGTACTCCGGGATGGATTGCCTTTAACATTTGTTTGCTTGCCTTAGTAATTTTCCATGGTTTGAACGGAATCTGGGGTATTTTTGTTGATTATAATTTCAAGAAGAAATCCGGTGATATATTCAGATACGTTTTATGGTTCGTAGGAATGGTTTTATTTGGAGCAGGGGTTTATATACTTGTTTGGTTTGCAAAAGCAAAGGCAGAGGGTTTAATACTATGATTCCTATAATATAGTATTAACAGGTAATTGATAAGGTATGAAATTGCCGTCACATTTTGAACTGTGATCTTATTTTTATTGAGTTAATGAATGTAATGATTATACAAAAACTAAAAGAAACTCTTTATGACCTCTGGAGAAACAAAAATATGGGCATGCCCGCTTTTTGGGTACATCGTATTTCTGGCATCCTGCTGACAATATTTTTATTTCTTCATATATGGACGCTAAGCGCTGTTTTTCGGGGTAAAGATGCATATGATTATGCCATCAGTAAGTTTGATACACAATTTGGCTATATTTTTCAATATATTCTGCTTTTGACGGTAGCATTTCACCTGCTTAATGGAATAAGGATTGCGATTATTGATTTCTCGGGGCTTACACGAAGCCAAAAACAAATGCTGCGGATATCACTTTTTATTCTTTTTATAATCGCAGTTGTCGGTTTCTATACTGTGGTTCTGTGAGCACAATTATAAACAAAGATGAAAATGATTACCATACTTATCAGATTGGATTAGGGAATTATTATGAAGTATCATGATGTTATTGTTGTCGGCGGGGGATTAGCAGGATTAAGGGCAGCCATTGAAGTGAACCGCCACAACGTTAAAGTTGCCATAATTTCCAAGGTACATCCCTTACGATCTCATTCTATCGCAGCCCAAGGTGGAATTAATGCCCCTTTGGAAAATCATTTCCGTGGAATTTATGACAGTTGGGAAAAACACGCGTTTGATACCGTAAAGGGAAGTGATTATCTGGCAGACCAGGATGCGGTTATCCGTATGACAAAGGATGCGGCACACCGCATTTATGAACTGGAACATTGGGGATGCCCTTTTAGCAGGACGGCAGAAGGAAGAATTGCACAAAGACCTTTTGGAGGCGCAGGATTCCCACGGGCTTGCTATGCCTCAGATAAAACAGGACACGCATTGTTACATACCCTGTATCAAAAAGTCATGCAATTCAAACACGCATCGGAACGGGAAGAACTGGTGATATACGAAGAATGGCTGGTTACCGATCTTGTAATTGATGAAGGTGTTTGTGTTGGTGTGATTGCGATGGATATTATCAGCGGAAAAATAGAGGCGCTACAGGCCGGTGCGGTAATTTTTGCTACGGGAGGATCTGGCAGAATATACGGCAACACAACGAATGCCCTGATAAATACAGGTATGGGCATGGCTGTTCCGTATTGGGCTGGTGTGCCATTAAAAGACATGGAATTCATTCAATTCCATCCGACAACTATCCTGGGAAAAAACATTCTGATCACTGAAGGATGTCGGGGGGAAGGTGGTTTTTTATTGAATAACAAAGGCGAACGGTTTCTGGAAAAGTATGATGATTCCAGAAAGGATATGGAAATAGCGCCCAGAGACATTATTGCACGGAATATCGTAAGAGAAATTTCAGCAGGTTATGGTTTTGACGATAGTTATGTACTTTTGGATTTAAGGCATTTGGGAAAGGAAAAGATTTTCCGGAGATTGCCGGGTATTCGTGATATCTGCATGGAATTTATCGGCATAGACCCTGCCGAATCGCCCATACCAATTAAGCCGGGGCAGCACTATACTATGGGCGGAATTGATTGCAATACGGAGTGTGAAACGAAAATAAAGGGATTGTACACCGCGGGAGAAAGCGCCTGTGTCAGTGTCCATGGAGCAAACCGTCTGGGCGGGAATTCATTGCTGGATACCATTGTGTTTGGTGCTATAGCGGGAGAAAACACCTCAAAATATGTGCAAAGCACGGGGGGAAAAAAGGGAGAAAAACGCCTTAATGATGTGTTAAATCTCAGAAAACAAATCATTGATAAAATAGGGAAATCAACGGGCACCGAGGAACCTGTGACCATTAAAAATGAACTCAATAAAATGATGGATACAAATGTGGGAATTTTTCGTAATGCCTCTGCCTTGCAGAAAGCGGCATGTGAAATAAAAACATTACAAGAGAGGTACCACCGGATTAAATTAAATTATACGGGAACGCAGGTAAATTTAGGTTTGGTTTGGGTATTAGAACTGAAAGGGAATCTGGATGTAGCGGAAGCGTGCATAATGGGCGCATTGGCACGTGAAGAAAGTCGCGGAGCACATTTCCGCACAGACTTCCCCAGGAGAGACGACACTAATTGGTTAAAACATACCCTGTCTTATTTCACAAAAGAGGGAGTAAAACTTGACTATGCTCCGGTTAATATAGGACCGTTTGCACCAAAAGAGAGAAAATACTAAAATGAAAAAGGGGATGGCTATCCAACCATCCCCTTAATTTCTGTTACTGCAAAAAATTTAGCGTATTTGTTTTTGAACCAAGTTACTGCTCTTTTACCACTTCTATCGTTGTTTCACCTTCCAAAACTAAGAAAGCTTTGCATTTTTCAAATTTTTTGTCTTTTACCCCTTTTACTTTTTTAATATCCTCAAGGATTTTAAAAGCGCCCTCTTTTGTTCTATGCGCAATTATTTCCTTCGCTAATTTATCGCCAATACCAGGTAATATCGCCAATTGTGACTCGGTAGCAGTATTAATATTTACCTGCCCTTGCAATTTTGGCTTTGCTGCAAAACTAACTTTGCTCTGGCCTACAATGAAGGCTACTGCAAACATTAACAAAACAACCATTAAACGTTTTTGCATTTTGTGCATCAGCATCCCTCCTCCTCTTAAAAAGAGTTAAAAGATATAAATTTCACGATGTTTATTTTTTTTTGTCCCGTAATGATTCGATTACTTCATCAACCAAACCATATTCTTTCGCATCATAAGAAGACATATAGAAATCACGGTCCACATCTGTCTCTATACGCTCCAAAGGTTGCCCTGTATGTTTTACAAGAATTTCATTCAAACATTTTTTCATCTTCAGAATTTCTTCCGCCTGAATACTAATATCGGTAGCAGTACCTCTCATTCCTCCCCAGGGCTGATGCAACATAATACGCGTATGGGGAAGGCCGTGTCTTTTGCTTTTTGTCCCACCGGCAAGAAGAATGGCTGCCATGCTGTATGCCTGACCAATGCAGTAAGTGGCAACATCGCATTGTACAAATTGCATGGTATCGTAAATAGCTAAGCCAGCAGTAATCGATCCTCCCGGCGAGTTTATGTAAATATTAATATCCTGGTTTTTATTTTCGTTCTGAAGAAAAAGTATCTGTGCTATAACTAAATTTGATAAAGTATCCTCAATTGCCGAGCCAATAAAGATAATACGATCTTTAAGTAGCCGTGAAAATATATCATAATGTCTTTCGCCGTAACCGGTTTTTTCCACGACATACGGAACAAAAAGGGCTCCCTGCCTCATTTGTGGTGAAACATGAGGAAACTCGCCGTTTTCTAAATGCGATAAATAATCTTTATACACAAAAACTCCTTTATTCTAACAAATCAACTATCATTTCTTCGCTTCTTCTTCGATTTTGGCTTCCTTAACTAAAAAAGTCAATGCTTTGTCTTCCCGCATTTCGTTCCGCAAATAGGATAAGTTCCCGTGAGTTTCCAGTTGTTTGCGAACAACCTTTTTGTCTGTATTGTAAGAATATGCTATTTCTGTTATCCGTTGTTCAACCTCATTTTCTGTAACAAATATTTTTTCTTTTTTTGCGATATAATCCAGTATAAGTGAGGCTTTGAGTTCTTTCGTTACCGATTCCTCTGAAGCGTTTTTTATTGCCTCTGTCTGTTTTTGAACATCCTCAAACGGAATGCCTCTCTTTACCATATCCAACTGATGTTTATACAACCTTTCCTCTGCATGCCTGTTGATAAAATCCTTTGGCAAATCAAATTGTGTTTGAGCCAAAAGCGTATCAAGAATCTGTTTTCTCAAATCGTTTTCCACCCAGATATTTTTATTTATTTCCAGACGTTTTCTGACATTGGTTTTTAAATCATCCAATGATTTAGCATTTAAGGTTTTTGCAAAATTCTCGTCTATTTCAGGTGGGATTAGGCGTTTTATCTCATTTATTACGAGTTTTATACTTGCTTCTTTTCCGCAATATTCTTTTATGGAAAAAGAGTCGGATAATGTAGCATTAACGGCGCATGATTTCCCTGTTGTTTTTCCTTTTAATTTCTTTGCCAAGTCCGGTATTTCTGTATTTACAATTTTACTCCCGTCAAGCGCTTTAATTTCTATGTCATTATCCTCAAGGATTGTTTTACCTTCAACTTCAACCTTGCAGTCACAAATAATAATATCCCCTTCTTCGATGCTTCCATTATCCATGACGGTTAATTGTGCTTTTTGCAGAGCCAATTCTTTCAAAGTCTTGTCTATTTCTTCATCCGACACATCAATTGCCTTCTTCTTTAATGGCAAACCCTTGTATTGATTTACTTCAAATACAGGCAAAACTTCCAATGTAACACCAAAGGAGAGAGATTTTCCGATTTCAAGATCCAGACTTTCAAAGTCCGGGTCGAATTTCGGATTACCTACAGGTTCTATTTTATTCTCTTCCAATGCTTTTTCATACGATTCGCTTATGATTGTTTGCTTTACATCTTCTTTGATTTGAGTTCCAAACCGTTTCTCAACCAATTTTCTTGGCGCTCGACCCTTTCTGAAGCCGGGGAGTTGGACAGCGCTACAGGCTTCCTGCGTCTTTTTTTCAAATTCGCTTTCTATGGTTTCTTTAGGAATTTCAAATTTTAAAAGCTTTTTGCATGGCCCTGCATCTTCGATTATTAGATT
Source organism: Planctomycetota bacterium (assembly GCA_016873165.1). GTDB lineage: Bacteria > Planctomycetota > Brocadiia > Brocadiales > Brocadiaceae > Kuenenia. The sequence continues at coordinate 15,789 of VGXV01000012.1, forward strand.
CATGATTCGTTATCCTGTATTTTAATCGACTATTTAAAAAATGGAGCGGGTGATGGGGCTCGAACCCACGACATTCACGTTGGCAACGTGATGCTCTACCACTGAGCTACACCCGCTTTTTGTAAATCTACAAGTTTATGCGAGGGGGGGGAATCGAACCCCCACACCGTCAAGGTACAAGATCCTAAGTCTTGCGCGTCTGCCAGTTCCGCCACCCTCGCAGACATCAATTCAATAAAATCAATATTAACCTACTAACTTCGGCGTAAAAATATATTATCTGAATATTCAGATTGATTCTAAATAGCTTTTTCGATTTTGTCAAATTAACTGCGACAAAGCTATATTGTACTGGTGCGCCCTGGAGGAATCGAACCTCCGACCCACTGATTAAGAGTCAGTTGCTCTACCATCTGAGCTAAGGGCGCAAAAGATTATTGAAAAATTTAAGAATGGTGCGCCCGGCAGGACTTGAACCTGCAACCGTTGGATTCGAAGTCCACCACTCTATCCAATTGAGCTACGAGCGCAAAAACACAAGCTCAATGCCAGCGCATTCTTTCATAAATCAAAATTGGACAGTAATTACGAAAAAAATTATTATATATAATATAAGATAAAAGTCAACTTGATTCCGCTTTACAGAATGCGTTCCTCAAACCTTTTGTAATGGCATAAGTTGTATCATCATATCATAACAATATTCATGCAATGAATGAAACCATCTATTATTCTGTAAAGTGGGAAATGGGGTGAGCGACGGGATTCGAACCCGCGACCCTTAGAGCCACAGTCTAATGCTCTAACCAACTGAGCTACGCCCACCATAAACGATAAAGTATATTGACGGAATGAATATGGCGCGCCAGGAAGGATTCGAACCCTCGGCCGCCGGATTAGAAATCCGATGCTCTATCCAGCTGAGCTACTGGCGCTTTGTGAGACTGAATTATATCAATACTATAATCAAAATATCAATATATTTTTAAACTTATTACATACGTATCGGAATTATTGTTGCAAACGATTCAATTGATTTTCTGAATGGGGTATTTCGCACATACTTCCAGTTTTCATCATTTGGTTCATGTTCCGGCTTTGTGATATTGCGGATGAAAGGAAGTCCTTTGAGACCGTCTTTAAACGCAAAAGCATGAGTTCGGGATGTCGCCTCTCCCGTTGGCATAACATCAGTAACAAAGTCAACTAATACTTGCGCATCATCAAAAATTTCACTCGTCACCACCTGGCCGGCTTTAAAATTGCCGATAGTAGCATCCGGAATTGTTTCTAACAAATTAATGCCTGCAAACATTGTATTCTCGCCAACGTGAATCGCACTCCTTGGTATACCTACTACAACATCTTTGAATATAGCATCAACGAATATTTTTTTGAAAAAGTGTTTTGTTGCGCCAAGCGTATTTGTCGGAGCAAGTTCCCCTTCCGGGGTATATTTGCCAAATGTTAATCCGCTGGCAAGGTCTTTGAAGAAATTAATTATTGTACCCAAAAACCCGACCTTTTCTCCTTCCTGCACAGAGCCATTATTGTCAACATAGTTAAATGATGCGCCGAGTCCCATATCTTTAAAAACATTTACAAAATTTTCTCCGGCATCTTGTATATCTTTCCCTACTCTCTCGCTGAATTTCGATTGATCTATATTGGAATCTATTGAATTTGTTTCCTTGTTTAATGCGAGATAATCCCCTCCCGGCTTTGATAATAGTTGATCTTCTTTGTACATTTTCAGTTGTTCTTTAAAAGATAATGAGTTTTTTTCTTTTTTTATGTTTTCCGAGGTGGTTTTAATATCAAATGCATTACGTTCTATCTGTGATAAAGTAGTTATGTCCGTTTCCAAAGGTGGAGAGGAAGGGTTTTCTGCCGGTTGAGATGCTTGACTTTTTAATTCCTGATGAATAATATCCTGAAATAACGAATTATCCGAACCTTTGAGAGAATTTGTAGAGAACCCATAATTGATCTGAGTACTCGTTGTTGAAATTTCTGTGTTTTGTATCATAATCAAATTCTTCAGAAGATTATTTTGGGTATTTAATACTACGAGGTATTTATAGCAAATAATATACCTTCTAAAAAGGAATACCACCAAAATGTATATTTGTCTATAAGTTAATATATTGCCATAGCTTATAAATAGTATAAATATATGCGTTTGCAGATTTACTTATTGAAAAATCTACCAGAAAAAAAATCGTACAGAAAAATTTTCCCAGTAGAATTCCATACTTTTATCAAATTCCAGAGAGGAATATTTCAAAAATGACAGTAATGATTGAAATGAGCACCATGTGTTTTCGCGATGCCGATGTATTTACAAAGATTAAAAATTGCAAAAAAATAATTGAATCAAGAGGATTTGCGTTTGGTATTCAGCTTCATAATTCTACTTCAAAAGAGTTATATAGTAAGATCAAGAGACTTGAATTAAAGTATACCGTTCATGCCCCGTTATTCTCTCAATATTTCATAAATTTGGCCGGAGATAATTTTGACCTTATTACAGAAGGTTTTCAAAGCACCGCAAATGTTCTGGAGACGTTAAACAGTAATATTACTGTATTACATGGGTTTTTTATGACCAACAAGCCTATCAAAAATGACCCCGCCAACTATGGTAAAGTCTTGCGCGATGCGATAGACAGCAAATATCTTCTGCACAATACACGTGTGATGGATCCAAAGTACTTAGAAACAGAGGAGTTTCATAGTTATCAAAAAAAGGTTAAAAAAAATATGGAGCGCCTAAGAAATCACTTCCCATCGTATATTTTGTGCATGGAAAATGATTTTCCAGGACTCGGAAATGGAAATCAAACACCGGAACATATGGAATATCTTGAGTGTCCCATTTGGATTGATACCGGCCATTTATGGGCATCTGCAATCTTGAATAAATTTGATTTTTACGAAGGCCTTGAAACGATTTGTAACCAATGCAATGTTATGGGTGTTCATTTAAATACGAATCAAACACCTTTAAATTGGAATTTTAAAGCGCCAATGGGAGACACCCATTCTCATTTCTCTACCGAACATGATATGGACATAAAAAAAATTATTTCTATTCTTAAAAAAAATCAGATTACTCATTTTACCATTGAAATTATTGATGGAAACGAGGAGGACATAAACTTTTTGATTGAGACATATCAGGGCTTGTGATTATCTATAAGCTTTTTATTATTAATCAATAAACTTGACAAAATAAAAATTATTAGTATCATGCGTGGATTAATTGTTTTTTGTGCGTTAGGAATCGTATCTATAATTAAATTTATGAAATGGTAAAATCAAAATGTACAGGATATTAGTCGCTTCGAGTATTGCTATTTTTACATTTTTAGTAATTATGGGGCCTTTGACGTATCGGACACTCATTCCCGCACTGGAATACGAGGCCAAAAATCATTTAATCTCCGTTCGAGAGATTAAAAAAATGCAAATCCAAAATTTCTTTTATGAACGATACGGGGATGTGCATGTCCTCGCAAAAAACCCAATCGTAGTCCAAAGTCTTCCCCGTTTTTCAAATGCCTTTAAATCGGCGGGCTTGGATTCTTCTTCATACAAACAGGTGGATACGTATTACGGCCCTCTTTTAGAACATTATCAAAGGCAATACGGTTATCAGAATATCCTGCTTGTTGATAAAGATGGAAATGTTGTTTTCGGAGTAAAACGTGACGAATACCTTGGAACAAATTTAAAAACCGGTGTTTTTAGCTCATTTACTATCGGTGAGGTATTTAAAGAAGGTTTAAACAATATCAAATTCTCCGATTTAACATGGTGTGAAGAAACAAAAGATTTTATCTTTCTGGGCGCTTCCCCTGTTTATGATATTTCCAATAACCTTTTAGGTTTAGTTGTTGTAGAAATACCTTTCTCAAAAATTGATCACATTTTGCTTCAGAGGGATGGCTTAGGCGAAACAGGAGAAATTTATGTTGTTGGCGAAGATAATTTTATGCGATCAAAATCAAGGTTCCTAAAACAGAACACTATTTTAAAGCTTGAAATTAATACAGAAGCAACAAAAGAAGCGCTTGCGGGACATACTGACATAAAAATTATAAAAGATTACCGTAATATGCCCGTACTCAGCGCCTATACTCCCCTTGAAAACCTCAGGGATGTTAGCTGGGTGCTTTTGGTAGAGATTGATAAAAAAGAGGCATTTTATGCCGTACTTGCTTTGAAAACAAATCTTATCATTATTGGCGCGGTCATAGCCGTTATCACCATTGTTTATCTGTATTTTTATTTTCGGAAAAGACGTTTGCAAAGTGATCTTTCAACGTCTTGAGAGGAAATATGCAGATAGGATATTCCCGGAATTTAACAACCTCGTTATAAGCGACTTTCTCTTTGCCTGCCTCTAGTTCATTTTGCTTATTTATGAACTCATTGGTTATCTGTTCAAAGATCAATACGTTTAATGTTTTGATCTGATCGAATAATTGTTTTCGTTTCTCTTTGTCATTTCGTTTCATTTTTTCTATCAACAAGCGTTTGTTTTCAACATTTTTTAAAAATAAGGCGTTCCGCTTTGTTTCTTCAGATGCATGACGTTCGGGGTTGGCACGCATGTCAATGAGTTCTTTTTGCAAAGTTTCCAAGTTTTTTGTATCAATGGTGCGCGTCTCGATGGGAAGAAATAGCGTCGTTGTCGTCGCAATGTAATCGGGTGGATTTACATTAAAAAACTCTTTAATAATTTCATTTGTTATTACATCGTATTTTGCCCCGCCAATTCCATGGATAAATACATCGGAAAAGAATAACCGTAAAAACATTGTTGTGGCAATCGCTCTTGGCCGCAATTTAATACAGGAAGATCCCAACTCTAATGAACCGAGTTGTGAAACAATTTTCTGTATATCTTCATCCTTTCTCAATTCAAATCCGATTTTATTGCCATTTGTTATTATTATTGAATCAGCGCTGTAGTGTGCGTAACATTTGTTTCGGCTGCCGCCTTTTTCCCACAACCAAAAAGGCAATTCAACGAATGAATCCTGCGCTTGTAAATCGGGGAAAGGATTCGCTTTTGAATAAATCTTGTGAATGCTTCTATAATCGTTTAATTTTTTATTGTGAATTTTTACAAATTGATCCGCATGAAATAAAATGTGCAAGAAAAAATAATAAAACCCCTTTGTCTTACACATCATGGATACGGGAATTTCCAGGTTATTAATGCCAAATTCGGTTTCCATCCTTTTTCTTGCCGAAGTAAGCAATGTCGTTATATCTTTGTAACCTTGTGTATACGAATACCACAATTGATGAAAATAAAAATCAAACCCGCTCTTCATGGCGCTAACGATTGTTTTCACGTTGGGGTGGTTATTATTATCTATCAATGCAACGACTTCATTCCTAAATTGCTCTACAGTATTTGTATTTTCGAACGAAATCTCTTCGTACGCCAGAGTTTCTTTGTCTTTAACAAAAGGTACTTTTTCAATGACCGCTGATTTTTTAGCAAGAAGCGGCATGTATATGAAACCCATAGTACACGCATCGCTATCAACGATAAGATTCACACCGATACCCTCTACATTTTTTGCCAGATAATGTGCAAGATGGTTTTTTATCCAAATTCCGGGATGATAAAAAATTGGTTCATGACCAGTAAGTATTATTGGAATATCTTTGACCGCTTTAAGGCGAGAAACTATATCATTACTGTCGGAAATTCTTTGGAATAATTGATCTACTGCGGTTTTTTCAGTATCATTTGCATTACGGCAATAGATTTCGTGAAACCCCTTCAATACCAATGAATTGATTTGTTGTGTGTATTGAAATGCACTATTTAACAATTCAATGCGGGTTTCATCCCGTAATATCTGAAAAGGAATATCAATTACATTAAAATTATAATGTTGTATTTCCCGTTTGTTATTCAGCGTCAATTCTAAAATATTTCCGATTGGCGGGCAAAGTATCGTTTCCTCATTTTCGGGTATTTCATAGTGAATGTTTTTTGTTGCCATTTTTCAATGATTCTGATTTAGTATCTTACAACAATCTTGCTATGGTTTCATTCCGCGTTAAACGAAATCATTTTTTAAAGTATGTCTTATAAAAATATTTATGACAGGAAATAGAATGCTTGAAAATAACACCGAAAAAATTTTAATACTGGATTTTGGTTCTCAGTATGCACAGCTTATTGCCAGAAGAGTAAGAGAAAACAATGTATACAGCGAAATAGTAGCACATACTGTCACCTCAGAACAAATAAAAAAGATACGTCCGAAAGGAATTATCCTGAGTGGAGGACCTGCCAGTGTATATTCAAAAAATGCGCCTACTTGCGATAAAGAGATAGTAAAACTTGGCATACCGATTTTGGGCATTTGTTATGGAATGCAGTTAGGATGCATGATGCTTGGTTCAAAAGTCAGCCCTACAACCGCGAGAGAGTATGGACGAACATTGTGCACTATCAGCAGTAAAAGCAATTTTTTAAAAACCCTTCCTCATGAGATTACCGTATGGATGAGTCATGGAGATATTGTTGCCGAATTATCTGCGGAATTTGAATCAATCGCTCATACGAATAATTGTCCTTATGCGGTGGTAAAGCACAAGAACATGCATTTTTATGGCGTACAATTTCATCCGGAAGTAACCCATACGCCAAATGGCAGTCAAATGATAAGAAATTTTCTTTACGAAATATGTAACTGTTCGGGAAATTGGAAGATGGATTCCTTCATTGAGAAATCAGTGAGCGATATTAACAAACAAGTGGGAAACGGGAGAGTTGTGTGTGGTTTATCCGGCGGGGTGGATTCTGCTGTAACTGCCGCACTTATTAACAAAGCCATTGGCAATCACCTTTCGTGTATTTTTGTTGATAACGGACTGTTGAGAAATTTTGAAGCGGAAGAAGTAATAAAGACTTTTGAAGAAAATTTTTCAATAGATCTCCATGTTGTAAGGGCTCAAGACAGATTTATGGAAAAATTGAAGGGGATATTCGATCCTGAAAAGAAACGTAAAATTATCGGTCATGAGTTTATCGAAGTCTTTAAAAATGAAGCGCAAAAACTGAGCAATGTAAAATTTCTTGCCCAGGGAACTTTATACCCTGACGTTATTGAAAGTATACCGGCTCATGGAGGCCCCACGGTTACCATAAAAAGCCATCACAATGTCGGAGGATTGCCGAAAGAGTTAGGGTTTGAATTGGTGGAGCCTTTGCGATTTTTATTTAAAGATGAGGTGAGGAAAATAGGGGAAGAACTAGGACTTCCGAAAGAATTGGTTTGGCGTCATCCATTTCCCGGGCCGGGATTGGCAATCAGAATTATCGGGGAAATTACACAACAGCGTTTAGAAGTTCTACGCAATGCGGATAAAATAGTCATAGAGGAAATACGAAAAGCCGGTTTATACGATAAAATTGCACAGTGTTTTGCAGTGCTCCTGCCGTTAAGCACGGTGGGAGTCATGGGCGATGAAAGGAGTTACGAAAATGTTATTGCCGTTCGTGCCGTGGAAACGATAGATTTTATGACAGCAGACTGGTACCGCATTCCCGGCGAAGTACTAGGAACCATTTCCCATCGAATCATTAATGAGGTGAAAGGTGTTAACCGCGTCGTATATGATATAAGCACAAAGCCTCCAAGCACTATTGAGTGGGAATAAGGTTTTACCGTTTTTAGTGGTGTATTTTTATTATCGAAGACGTATATAAAAAAGGTTTCACGGGAAATGACACACTCCTGTGAAACCTTTTTAATTTATCTGACGTCTATCTGCCTCAATTCAGATTATTGGAATAACTGCATTATGCTTTGAGGTCCTGCATTCGCCTGAGCCAACATCGCGCTTGCAGTCTGTTGCAATATCTGAAGCTTTGTCGCCTCTAATTGTTCATATGCCATATCAGCATCCTCAATACGACTCCTTGCTGCCTCCGTATTCGTCCTTGCCACCGTCAAGCTGGTTTCCTGATACGACAATCTGTTGACTACGGAACCTATATAACTCAATGCCTCCGATACATCAGAAATCGCCTTGTCTATATTTCCCATCAAAGAAAGTGCAGATGCGTTTGAGGTAACCGCCCTGCCTGCTGTACCAACACTTACTCTCAATCCATTAGCCTTAAAGTTCGTATTGCCCGACTCAAGACTTACATTTGCCTTCCTCAATAAATCAAACTTCAATACATCATTCGTGCTGCTTGCTCCGGCGCCTATCTGGAATTTGAACTGTACGCTGCTTGCCGACCCTGTTGTTGAATTTCCCGTGCCAAATATCGAATTAGAGTTCCATGTCGCCTGGGTAACTTCAAGATCAATTTGTGTTGCCAACGCTGACAGTTCTGACTGAATAGCACTACGCTCTGCAGTCCCTAACGAATCATCTGCAGCTTGTGTTACCTTTGTCTTCATCTGGGTTAAAATATCAAGAATGTTGTTTAAATGTCCTTCCGCAACCGCCATTAAATTCTTTGCTGATCCTATGTTTGCAAGGGCCTGCCCAAGTCCTTGTGACCTGGCATTAAATTTCTTGGCAATTGTATAACCGGCAGCGTCATCTGCTGCGTTATTAATCCTTTTGCCTGTCGCAAGCCTTAGCTGAGATACCGACATGCGACCGTTAATGTCATTCAACGACTTCAACGCATTTAAAGCATTAATATTCGTATTAATCCTACTCATATTGGACTCCTTTCCAAAAAAATATAATTAATTCCTTTTTCACAATACCTATAAAAAACTGACAATTTTTGTTGCTATAGCAAAAACTTTGTAAACTATCATGAGCAATACATGTGCCAAATATTTTTTCATAGAAATAGCAAGTCTTATCTTACCTGATCTAAAAGACATACTACCTTAGAACAATATCTTCCATTTTATATTTAATATGTTTAGTTTTTAGACAACCTAATGTTTTATTGAAAACTTTTCCGATTTATTGGGAAAGTTTTTCTCGTGTTTTTTATTCACAATAAAATCAGCATTGTCTGGTTAGGAAATTGCGTAATGCGGGTGTTGAAAAAATGAGAAAAACATATTGTTTTGAGCAGATAATTTACTTGATAAATCAGCAAAAAGCGCACGCACGAATTTTTCGTAAAAATCATTAAATATAGGAGTTACGAAAAATGCCGCGCACCTTTCGCCCTCACGACAAAAAGCAAAACGTACCTTCATTTCGCGAATTATGGCAGCCTGTCGAAAACGTTTTTATCCGTATGCCTCCGCTTGAGGCACGGGGAAATAGACCTTTGCAAATGAATTTTGAACACCAGCTTAAAGCAGCGAGCATCCTGCCCAGGGAACATGCCGAGTTGGGAAATCTTGTTGCTATTGACGGCTCACTCATTGATGCTGTTCTCTCTATGCACTGGGCCGACTATCACAAAGGTTGCAGAAAGGCCAAAGTACATATACGATGCAATTGTGCTTCTTGGCACTGCCGGAGTCAATCAGACCAAAAAGCAACTGCGGGGTATTGGCTACCGCGTTGATAACAAGGTATACTGGATAGCCACGAACCGATTTGACCTCTCTGCGGAAGAAGTCGCAACCGTCTATAAGCTCCGTTGGAATATTGAAATATTTTTCGGCTGGTGGAAACGCCATCTCAAAGTCTATCACCTTATCGCAAGGAGCGAACAAGGGCTAATGGCATAAATACTCAGTGGCCTTATAACTTATCTGCTTCTTGCAATCTATTGCTACAACCATCACAAAGAAAAGGTGAGTATTAAAATGGTCAGGGAGTTGCGCATTAAAATACAAAACGAAGCCCGCAATCTCGACGTTGATTTACCAACTACTGACAGGCATCAGGCAGATACTCATAATCTCAAAGAACAACATTGGCGCTCTTTCGCAATTTCTTAACCGGACATTGCTGACAGAAAAGAGAATTTAACTTCATGGAAAGATATTTGCGATCATTTGGAAATAGAAGTTGGAAGAGATTCTGCAAGGTGTGTATTAGAAAGATGGGTTAAACAGATATTTGACAGTCAAAGAAATTAAATATTTACTAAATAAAGACATAGGACTTGCCGGAAAGTTCTTGGCACTACCATTTATTGTTTGCATCTTATCCGTTCAGTTCCCGAATAAGGGTGGATTAAGGCATTGCCTTTTATGCCAAATCCACCAGATAACTGATTCATCACATGGTAAAAAGCGCTTTCAGATTCTATTCCTGCCGGTTTTGCCATGGTCTCGCGTTATACATATCATTTAAATATTGTCAATAGCCCAGATGGTGACCCCTTTCCATGTCTCTTCTGTCGTCTTGTTTATTTGAATGCCTCAAATCCTTTCAGATAATCGTCATAATCAATGGGAGATTCAACTCCGAATTCAGACAATCCATCTATGGTTTCACCGGGAGCATTCCCAGCCGTAATCTATCAGCTCTCTCGCAACTGTGGACTTATCCTTATGTTCCATTCTGGACAGTTCGTTGATTCTCTTTATCTCCCCGTCTTTCAGCCTTAAACTTATCACTGACATTATTGGACTCCCTCTGTCCTCATTATCAAAATAATAGCTCAAAAAATTGACTTCTCAATGCACCTATCGAATAAATGGAAATATTATTGATGGGCTGCTTCGTTTAACCTGTCCGTACCTCTATTTCCAATCAAAAAATATTCGCCTATTAATAATAGTTTATTTTCCTGTGTCAAGAACCAAAAAAGGTTGACGGCAATGGAGATGAGAGGAAGGTTTTAAACAGGGAGTTATTTATCAATGATAGTATCATAGCCAAGCTTTTGCATTATTTCTTCTTTCTGTATTTGCAAATAAAGTTCCCGCAGGGAATTATCTTTTATAAAGGTAAATTTATTGCCGGATAACACATTTTTCGAGACGGCATGGAGAGAGGAAGTTTCGGCGGGCAGATCGGTAAAGCGCGCAATTTTTTCAAGTGTGTCTGCCGGGCAATCGAGGAAGGTTTCGTATCGGATATGGAGTATGTTTTCCTTCCATTCTTCATTGAGAGAAAATGCTTTTTGCACATAATCCTTCCATAGCTGAATCCCTTCGTGTATGTTCTGAAGCCGTACAGAGTCCTGATACAAGACCTTTCCGAATACGAAACGTTCTTTTAATATATTTTTCCAGTTTTTCTTGTAGTTGTTTTGGATTTCCAACTCCCTTTTCATCGCGCTGTTTGCAACGTCAATGGGATTCCGGTAAATATGCAAGAGTTTTGGATGGGGGAAAATGTCTTTCCAGACATCAATGGTAAAGGTGTTTCTTGGGTCTTTCCAGCCCCAGGGAAAGTCGATATGCCGGATGTCTTTGTATCGCAGAAAATTTCCAAAGCCCAGATATTCAAGCCTTCTCGTGCCTTTTAAGTGTTGTTTTAGAACACAAAGGACTCTTTCCTTAAAGACAGGATTTATAAAATTAAAATTGTGCGGATTATCCCATGATGCGTTAGCCTGACGCAGCAGCCAGTCGTTTAATTTGAAAAAGAATAACGACTCGTCATTTTCCTGTTTTCTTGCGCCGATAAATAATCCCAATTGTTCCAGCAGCGAGGCAAGCATTGTGGTGCCGGAACGGTGCATGCCCATGATTATTACCGGTTGCAGATATTTTGTATTCATCAATCTTATAAAAGGTTATATTTGTTGTATACTGGACAACCCCCTGGCCTCCCTTTATTAATGGGGATTTTGGGAATAATGGTAGTTTGCAGTTTATTCATTTCAATACTTTTTCAAAGACTATTAAATGTTCTTTTGCGCTTTTTTGCCATGAAAAATTTTGCGCACGGGTTAGTCCCTTTTTTCTTAATGTATCACGTAAGGAGACATCTTCTCTCAGACGCTGCATTGCATGGGCAATATCATGTTCTGAACGCGGATTTACGAAGAGCGCGGCGTCATTTGCTATTTCTGCACATGCTGTGCTGTCTGATGTTATTACCGGACAACCGCATGCCATTGCCTCCAGAACAGGCATGCCGAACGTTTCATGCAGGGAAGGAAATACAAACCCAAGGGCGCCTCTGTACCATTTTGCCAATTCAGAGGGAGCGCACTTTTCATGAATATGTCGTATTCCTTTGCTATGAATTTTGGTCTTATAATCCGGCACTATCATGACAAGTTCAGGTTTTGCATTATTGGAAAGATTTTCATATGCACGGATAATTCTGTCAACATTTTTTTTGGGATGATATTGTGAAACATGGAGGAAATAGTTTTCAGATTCGGTTGTAACGGTGTTGTCCTGATTAAATGTCGTGTGGTCAATGCCGTGATAAATAGGGTATATTTTTTCGCGCGGAATGGTAAAAACATGGGACACTTCCCGTGCGGCAAATTCGGAAACGGTAATGACTGCTGATGTCTTTTCCCGAAACCATTTCCACGCGGATAATGTTGTACGGTTTTTCAATTTGCATCTGATTGCCTGCAAAAAAGAGGTGTTCACTTCATTCCATTTCATGGTAAACAGCGCCGCTCCATGAACGGTTGCAACTATTTTCGCTCTGATATTCTTATATATATCTGGCGGCGTATGGTTTCCTGCAAGGCCAGGTTCCCAGACAATATCACAGTTTGCAGGAACGGGGTCGGATTCCGTAAAAGAAATGAAATCTACCCCGAGGTCTGATAGTTCTTTCTTAATATTATCGCGATATATTTTCAGGCTAAAGGGAATTTGGGTGCGGGTAAGGACGGCGATTTTCATTGAATTTGCAAAAGATTAATTTGAACACCAATACGTTAAATCTCTTCCAAGCAAGTCGCTTAACTGTTTGATTTCCGGTTTAAATTCCTCCTGCAATATTTTTCGTAATTCCGGTTTCATGGGGATACGGGCTTCGTGGCGAATATTCAGATTCCACATGCTTTTTCTCATAAGGCTGCGCACCGGATGCGGTATTAGTTTTCTTGACATATTGAGCAAAAAAGGGGGAGGATTTTGCAATACATTTCTCAGAAAAATGCTCCTTGCACGTTTGTTTGGATTGACCAATTTTATATCATCACGGATATTTTCATCTACTCCCAGAAAACGGAATGTGTCTCTTAAAGACATTTGAGGATCATTCTTTAAATCGTCAAAAATTATTATATGAACAGCATTTTTATCAAATATTTCAAAATATCTTTTTACCTGTTGCGTGTACTTTGCCGTTTCCCGGTAGAAAAGCCCTTCAACGGGATACGCATTTTTTGGCAGGAATAATCCTTTTTTTCTTTCGTCTTCCTTTCTCAGCGCTTCTTCAAAATCGGTTATATCTTCGCATCCGTTAAAAAGATATTGACTGTGTAAGGAATATAGCATATCGACAGGGTTTCTTAGCATAATGATAATTTGTGCCGAAGGTGAAAACTCTTTAATCTCGTATGCCGCCCGTTTTGAATAAAGGTACCATACGGATGCTTCTCCTGCTCTTTTCTCATTTTTTACTTTTTGGAAAAAAGATAAATAGAGTGTTTTATCCCTGACAAAGTCGGGATGATATAAATCCGTCCCGAAATAATGTAATTCTTTTCTGTCGGGCATAAAAATTTCCGGATGGTTTTTCAAGTGGCTGTGTAAAAAAGTAGTCCCGCATTTGGGAGCGCCTACAATAAAGAAATCAGGATGTTTCATTTTATTTTACCAAGAATAAAGATTCTATAGATCATCATCGTCCAGGTCATCATCCAGGTCAAAATCATCGACTTCTTTTTCGGTGGTCTTCTTATAGTCCGGTATTTGTATATCTTTGATGGCAGTTTGATTTGTTTTAAACCAGTCAATTGAACCCAGGCCAATAATTTCACCACGCGCAATTGCCGCGATTATATCTTCGCGGTAATTGCCCACAGCGGTATGATCTTTATAGAAGACTATTGTAATTATTTTATCTGAACACTGGTCGAGGAAATAATTACGGGCTTTATCGGACAGTGTTCTCAGCCCTTTTTCCTCAATCATTATCCAGTTGCAATTCGATTGAAGGGCGTTGATTAGTGTTAACGAAAATTTCAGGTCGGGGTCTATTCTTCTCCAAATATCCGGAGGTAAAGAAGCGTCCAGATTATCCGGCAACTGTTCGATGTATTTTTCCCACAAGCTTATTTTCTCTAAATCTTTCTGTAAATTATCAGTAGTATATTTTTTTGAATATCTCAAGGATTCCCGTAAGGAACGTTTCGGGAGAAATTCGTAATCAGCCGTTACGAACCACATGGATTCAAGAGCGTTTTTTGTCTTTTCCGCAGAATGCCCAAGCATACAGCCGGTCAAAAACCCCAATGTATAGCGATTCAGTGCAATGGGGCTCAGGAGACTGATCCGACTTCCTTTCTTTAGTTCCCAGGATTCCAGAGAACCTTCTATTGCAGGCGGAGCGGGTGTATTAATAGTATAGTTTGCCGGAGGCGCTATCCCTGGCATTGGAGTAATGATAGTTGCATTGAGAAATTGGAAATATCTTCTGATCTGCGGATAAAGGCGGTTGATTCCGGTTGCTTTCCTGTTTACCTGTCTCATGTTGGTTAACATAAAGCGTAACGCGATCAAATAGACAATTAATTCTCCCCATCCCTTTCCTTCGGAAATAATGGATTTGCCCAAAATGAGCAATATTAAGAAAATTGCCGTGGCAAGAACAATATTACTGATCAAATGGCTGTACTCCAATGATTTCAACCTGCCCTCATAGGCATCATGGAATTTTTTAATTGGACCGGAGGAAAAGAAGTTTTTTTCAAGCCATTGTTCATTCTCTGAAGCCGAAACTACCCATGCCTTTTGGTGTTGTATAATCCGTAAATATTCTTTGCTTGTTTTTTTTGCAAATTTTTCAAATGACGCAGAATTTCTCGCGGCATAGACGCTTACTTTATAAAGAAAAAAGGCAGAGATGCCCATTAGGGTAAAGTTTAAAAGGGTCAGGAGCGAATTGATATATAATAAGGTGGCAATTGCGACAATAAAGGTGGCCAATGGAATAATAGTATCGAGAATCATCCATAACGCCCTGCTGCAAAATCTTGAATCCCTCCTTGCCAGACGAACGATAACTTTGTCATCACTGAAATCCTGTTCAACAGGGGTTCCGATTTTAAAGCCCGAACCAAATAAAAGAAAAATCCTCTTTGCACAAAATTCTTCGTATCTTCTCCTTAATTTCAAACCCTTTGACTTTGAAAAATAAATAGACCATGCGGCGATCAAAAGTGAAAACAATATTGACAATCCGCATAAGATGAGAAGTAAATTGGAGGTGCGTGCATTGAATTCATAGTGCAGGAGTTTGATAGTCTTGCCGCTTTGCATTGCTCTGGCGTAATAAATGGCAAGGCCAATCGTCCATACCTGAAATGATATCCCGATAAAATTGGTAAAAAGGATGAGGAATGATTCTTTTCTGAATCGCCAGATGGAATCCCCCACTAACCATTTGAGCACCAAACAATACTGGTCAAAGGTTTTCAGGAAACGATCATATCGGGTCTTTAAAAAAGAGTATATGTGTAACAATTTTGTATTTTTAAGAAATATATTTCGTCCGCTCGATCCCAAACTCCTGTTTGGGAACCAGCGGTAAAGAGATGAAAAAAGAAGGTATTTTATTTTTTATAGCCCCAGAAATCACAGTAGTGAGGCATTAAATCAACAATTTTGGTTGCTTCTGCAACTAACCTTTTATCCTGTTCCTGCTGCCATCGATGCACTCTTTTGTCCGTAATAATGCTGCCGTGCAGGTCATATTCGTCTTTCCTCTTAACATTTGCCGCGTTGAATCCCCCTATTGTACCGGTATCAGGGATTTCACTTTCTACAAATGCCTTTATTTTTGGATATATTTCCCTATTTGTGCACAATTCCTCATATTTTACCTTAATACATTTTGCTTTTTTATACATTTCCATTTGTCTGTCAAACTCATTATTAAGGTGTGTCGATAAGGTTTCCGGAGTTAATTCTTTTTTCCAGCTTCCCTTTCCCTGTTGTAATCTGTGATAAACAGAAATATAGATATCCCTGGGGTCTCTTGCCGTCAGGATAATCCTCATGTCCGTAAACACCTTGTAATAATTTTGCCAGCCTCTGTTATGAATCTCTTTTACCCCTATCTGATGGATGTGGGTGTCAAGTTTTGGCAGTAAATCATTTTTTAAGGCCTTGATAATGGAATTGTCTTCTTCGGTCAGATATTTTTGCTTAAATTCTTCAAGATTAATTCCCAATTGCAAAAACAATTTAAGATCATTCTCCCGTATCCGAAATTTGTTCTTCCCCAAATTCGGTTCCAGAAAGATAAATGAGTATGGCAGCATGGTTAATGCCTCGCTGAGCACCGTGCCGCCCGTCCTTCTTAATGAGGCAATATAAATAAATGGTTTTTTCTGCATCGGGATATCGTTCTTAAAATTATCTATTAACTACAAGCCAGTAAACCATGCACACATACGGCGATATCTTGTGAATATGAGAATATATCTAAGAGTTTTCCTTTTTCAATATCGAATTCCGCAATGGTTGCGGGAGAGAATCCCACAAGGATGCGAGACTGATCGACAGGGCTGAGGCCGCGTAAAAACAGCGGACTTTTTATTTCATGTTCTCTATTCATAAAATTGGAAAAAAGGTTAAATACACGAAAGAAAGAAGATGACTTTGCCTGAGGAAACTGGCTTGCAGACTGGTATATAGCGTTTATTTCAGGAAAGTCTAACAAATTCAGAGATCTCACCAATTTGCCGTCCTGTGTATACACCATAACCCTTTTTCCCTTGGTATCGTTAATCAATATTTTGTCTCCAAAAAATACAAGGTTGTGACACCCGGCAATAGATGGGTCTTCCAGCACAAAACGGTTCGTTGTTGTATTATAAACGGCGCCAAACCGGTTCAAAAGAACGTATAACTGTTCCTGATGAACTGCAACCGCATTTAAATGCGTATGACTTGGCTGCCGTGCAGGCAATACTTTCAACCAAAGCATTCTGTTGTCGATTGTTTTATCAATTTTTAACGGAGTGAGTGAAAAATGTTTCTTTAAGTTTGCATCTTCTCTTGCCCACCAGCAATCAATATAATTCCCTTGTGTATCAATGCCGATAATACAATCTATTGCAGTGGAAGTAAGCCAGATTACATTATCATTGAGAAAAATTTCGTGCAATCCGACAAATAAATTGTTTGATATTTTTCCCTTTGGCCTAAGGAAAGAATCAAAAAGGTGCAAACTATGATAGGTTGCGACATAGATCGTGTTATTGATCTTAACGATGCCTCTTCCACCCCTTGAGTTGCCCCTTGGATTAGCATCGTCTTTTTCTGTAATGAGGGGGTCGGTGGGTGATAAAATTGCTTTTGCATGTACTTTTTTTGTTGACCAGTCGATGTGAACCAATTCTCCGCCTTGTGAAATCGGTCCTTGCCGGACAACCGTGCTAAAATATACGTCCATTCACTTGTTTCTCCCCAAAAGGTATCTGAATCAAAATAGTATTTACAGGCCAAAGGCGTCTTTTGCGTGTTGTATCGTATTTTTCCATGAAAATATTTTTTGAGATTCCACAGTATTCCTTGTGTATTCCCCGATGGTCTCCGGAACTGATAATTCTTCTATTGCGCGCACAAGGCCGTCAACGTCCGGGTCAAAGCAGGGAATCCCGGAAAATGTGTAACCTGTCTTATGCGATTTTACGAGAATGCCATTATACCTGTCCTGAATTATTTCATTATGAGGTGGAATATTATTGGTAATTGTGGGTAGTCCAAAAGAGATAGCTTCATAAAAATGCTGCCCTAATCCTTCCCACCTGCTTGGAGCAAGGCAGACGTGGCATGAGGAAAATAAATCATAATATTCCTTTGCCGTTAAATCTTCTTTCATGTGGATAATTCTTTTGTCGGCGATATCATTGATATGTTCCGTATTTGACCGTTCTCCCTGTGCCTTGATAATGAGTCGTATATCGGGATTTTTTACCTGTGTGAAGGCTTTCACTGTTTTTCGTATGGGTTTTCTTCCGCCCTGAAAGCCTCCGGGAAAATAAAAATAGATCGCATCTTTGCGCTTTTCTGATACGGAATTGAGAAGTTCCGGGTGGCATCCCCACGGCACCCACGGGCTGTCAACGCCAAAGTCTGCATATCGCACGCATTCGCATTTGTTGAGTGAATAAATTATGTCATAAGCGTCTTTTGCGCCTTTTAAAGGGCGTATTCTTGAATTGCTCAGAAAACATCTTCCTAAATTTTTCCAGCGGAACGGCTTCAGGGGTATTTTTTTGTAGCCGGTCAGATGTTGTATTCCGAAACTTTCCCATATAAATCTTCCGATCGTTTTTATTCCCATCGCGCGTAAAGCCGCAATTTCAGGGAATTGCATATTTGAATCGAAAAATATCACCGCCAGTGAGTTTTTTCTCGCCCATTCTCTGTATTCTTTTAAGGGAATGACAAAATTGGAGGCATGGGTAACATTTTCCTGGTCCCATACGTCTGATTTGGCAATGTGTTTCGGCAATGCGTCATTATCTCTTGTAGGCCTCGCAAGCACAAAGGTTTTATGTCCGAGTTCATCAAAAATGGAGCGAAGGTAGCGCGAAACGGTAGCCTGGCCTCTATTTAACCAGGTACTGACTATTCCGATATGCATGATTGTGTCTCTCTTGTTTTTTTATAATCCAAAAGTTTTTTTGATTTGTTCCGTGGTAGTATCCCATGAATATTTTTTTTGCAACCGTATCGTATTCTTTGAAAGTTCTTCTATTTTTTTCATGTCAGATAGTTCTTCTATTGCCCTTGCAAGATCATTTACGTCAGGGTCATAAATGGGTATCCCCGACTGTTTATAACCGATTTTAACTGATTTTACAAGTAATCCGTTATTTTCATTTTCGATGACTTCGTTATGAGGAGGGATATTATTGGTGATTGTGGGTAATCCGAAAGAGATTGCTTCATAAAAATGTTGTCCTAATCCTTCCCATCTGCTTGGAGCCAAACATACGTGACAGGATGAGAATAAATCGTAGTATTCTTTTGCAGGGATATCTTTGACAATTTTTATGAGCCGTGAGTCCGAATAGGCATCAATGTTTTCGGTGGTAGTTCTCGTTCCCTGAGCTTTTATAATAAGGCGGATATCCGGGTTTTTTACCTTCATGAAAGCTTCAACGGTCTTTTTCAGGGGTTTTCTTGCCCCCTGAAAACCGCCGGGAAAGAAAAAATAAATCGCATCTTCCCGCTTTTTTGATTTTACTTCAAGAAGTTCCGGGTGGCAGCCCCACTGAATCCATGGGCTGTCAATTCCAAAATTTTTATACCGGGTTTGTTCACATTTGGTAAGCGAATATACGATAGTAAATGCTTCCTTAGCTCCGGCAATATCCTTGTTGGCAAAGCATTCTCCTGCATATCGATAAAAAGATTTCACATCTCCGGTTTTAAATATGGTTTTTAGACTTTTTGCGTGTTTTTCTCCAAAACATTCCCAGACGAAACGTCCGTAAGTTTTTATTCCCGTTGAACGCAAATGTTTAATTTTTTCATATTCATTATTTTCGTCAAAAAAAATGATCCGGAGTGAATTTTTTTCTGTCCATCCCAGATACTCTTTCAGGGGGATAAAAAAATGTGAAGCCTTAGTGACGTTTTTCTGGTTCCATACGTCAGTTGTGGAGATAAAATTTGGCAGATCATCGGTATCGCTTGTAGGACGGGCGAGTACGAATGTGTGATGCCCAAGATTGTCAAGAACAGACCGGATATAACGGGACACGGTGCTTTGCCCCCGGTTCCACCATGAGCTTACTATCCCTATGTTAAGTTTTTCCATTTTTGAAAATAATTAAATGAGATATTCATATCCTGCCGCTTTGAGTTCTTCCTCCATATTAATTTCTTTTACTGCTTTGCGCCAGTGAGGATTGTCTGGCGCGAAAAAAGAAGGTGTTCGCTGGATATTTTTCTGTACCCATTCAAGAACGTGTTTCGGCAGGGGTAGTTCCATGAATTCATATAATGTTTTTACCGTTTGTTCCGGTTCGGAAAGCAGGTTTTCATGCCGAAAGAGAAAATAGTTGTTTCCGAATAACGCTTGTCCGACGTCGTGAGTTCTTCGAAACATAATTTTCCACAGAAGCATAACCCTCATATACGCCTTGCATTTGCTGAGATAAGAATATTCAGGAGTTTTCAGCAGTATGTCGGATAATGTGCGGCTTGCGCCGATCAATACTTCCGGACCGCTTTCGAAGAAACTATTCTCGTTTGAGAAATTGTCGCGCAGTTTTTGTTTTTTCCCGAAAAAAAACGATGCCGTGACAGAACGTGGGTCACGTATAAGATGAACAAATTTTGCTTTTGGGTCGATTTCCCATAACACCTTAATTTTTGAAAACATCCGGGTAAACTTTATCATGGTATGTTCTGCCTGTAAAATCATGAATTTTATGTATTCTCTTGCGTAATCAGGCAAATCAGTTTCAAACTCAAGCGCTGGTTCTCGTGGCGCGCCGTAATTGAGCAAATTTTCTTTTTCTATCACCGGCAATTTTAATGACGTTAAATTTTTGATGGATTTACGGAAGGATTCTTCCTTATTTATCTTTTCCAGATGAAAATGAGGATATTTTTTCATAAAAGAAGCACGGCATTTCCTTACATTTTCATAAAAATCTACCTGTCTCATTCTGCTGCCACCCCCGAGTGTATCATCGATTGCAGTAGATAAGGGTTCATAGTAACAGTTAAATCTTCCGTCTTCCCATAGGATATCGAATGCAATAGTCGTTCCGGAACGCCTCATCCCCTGCATGAAAATATTCATGTGCTAAACCTCAATGATGATGAATGATAGTATAGAAAACTTTCATACTATATTTGTATTGCGCTATTAATGTCAAGATGTTTTAATTCTTCATAGATAATAGATAGGGCAGGGATTTTGTGAGAGAATTTTCGGGTGGGACATGAAACATTATTGATTTGGTATGGGGACAATAAATTATAAATTCACAAAAGCGGAGCGTTTGTTACGAAAGAGGGAGTTTGACAGGGTTTTTGATGAAGGAAAAGTATTTAAAAATAAATTTATTACTCTGTATGTCGCTCCTGGCGCTCAGAAGTGTTCCCGGCTGGGACTGATAGTCAGTAAAAAAATCGGGAATGCAGTATGCCGAAACCGTGTAAAACGATTATTACGAGAGGTTTTTCGGTTAAATAAAAATATGTTGGTGATAAATGTGGATATTGTTATTATTCCGCGAAACACATTTTTACCTTCTTTGAAATTGTCCGATATTGATATTGGGTTTAAGAAGGCAATTCTTCAAATCAATAAAAATTTTACGAATGAAGTTCATCATCATTAAACTGCTTCAACTATATAAATTTGCCGTTTCGCCTCTTTTCCAGCATGCCTGCAGGTTTGAACCTACGTGTTCTCAGTACATGATCGATGCGGTACAAAAGAAGGGGGCTGTGCGGGGAATCGCTTTAGGAGTTTGGAGGATATTGCGCTGCAATCCCTTTGGTGGCTCAGGATATGATCCGGTAAAATAATATTCAGTTTTCTTGCGGTGCGTTGCGGATTAAATCTTCATAAAGTTTTAATTCTTTGTCGGCCTCTTCATTCAAACCTTTCTTTCTGTACGCAAATTCTAAGTTTTTGTGAGTCATTGGAATCGTGGGGTTAAGTTGAATAGATTTCTTTAACTCTACGATTGCCTCGTCCAGTTTGTCTATTTCCGTGTAAGCCGCGCCCAAATTATTATGTGAAACGGGGTCGTCCGGTTGTTTTTCGAGTACCTTCTTATATGCGTTGATAGCGTCGGCAAAACGGTTTTTTTGCGCGTATGCAATCCCCAGTGCGTAGTGTGCTTCCGTGAAATCGGGTTTCAGTTCAACTGCCTTTTCCCAAAAGGCAACGGCATTATCCTGATTGTTATTTCGCGCTTGTATTGCTCCGACATTATAAAGCACCTGCGGGTCGTAAGGATATAACTCCAATACTATTTTATATTCTTCAATGGCTTTATCGAGCAGCCCTTTTTTATGATAAACAGTCGCAATGTTGCAATGTGCGTCTCTGTTGTACGGATCTATACGTAATGCCTTGTTATAATATACAAGTGCTTCATCAAGTTTTCCCTGATTATCTAAAAGGACGCCCTGGCGGTTGTAATTATCCGGGTCTTGTACGCCGCAACCTTCCGTTGACAGGATAAAAAATATAAGCAGGCAAATTTTGTATTTTGTATATGAGCGAAGAAACATGGATTTGTACCTCTTGTGATAGTTTAAATTGTTTACGATTACCCCAATGGGCTATTATTCTAATTCCAAATTTTTTGACTTCAAATAAATTCTGAAGACGAATCTTTCGATTTAAGCATAGCATAATTAATGGCATATTATAAAGAAATTACTGTTTGATTTTTCATCATATCACGAATATAATTAAACCCTTAATAAATTTTTAGAATTTTAAGAGACTAGTGCGCCCGTAGCTCAGCAGGATAGAGCAACGGTTTCCTAAACCGTAGGTCAGACGTTCGAATCGTCTCGGGCGCATTAATATATTTACCTTTATGATTGATTTGCACACACATACGCTATTTTCCGATGGCGAATTGTTGCCTTCAGAGCTTATCCGCCGTTGTGAGATAAAAGGTTTTCGCGGGCTGGCTATCACCGATCATGCAGACTATTCCAACATTGATATTGTAATTCCTAATGTGTTAAAAGCGTGTAAGGAAATAACATCTATCGCCAGAATAAAGGTGCGTGTGGGGGTTGAATTAACGCATCTCAGGCCGGAACATATAAAGGCAATGGTACAGAGAGCCAGAGAACTGGGCGCGCATATTGTTTTGGTGCATGGGGAAACAATTACAGAGCCGGTTATTCCCGGCACAAACAGGGCTGCGATAGAGGCGGGCGCTGATGTTTTGACTCATCCCGGGCTTATTTCTGAGGATGATGTAAAGTTGGCGAAGGAAAGGGGCGTAAGGCTTGAAATATCGGGAAGGAAAGGCCATTCTTACGCAAATGGTCATGTTGCTAAAATAGCAAAAAAGGTAGGGGCAAAGCTTGTTATGGGCTCGGATTCCCATTCCCCTGGTGACTTATTGGACCGCTCTTATGCTGAATTGATTATTAAAGCGGCGGGTTTGGATGATGATGATGTGAAAAAAATTTTTAAAGAGGCAGAGACTTTAATTGGTTTATAAAGAGAAAGAAAAATGACTGAGACAAAAACTGACACACTGGGGGTATTAAACAAATATAAAATCTTTATAGGTATAGGCATTGCGGTTGCCGTTTCTATTGCTTCCGGGACGATTACTTTTGTTAAAGCAAAGTCAAGAAAGGAAGAAGCCGCATGGCAGAGCATGTGGAGAATCAATAATGACCTTGCGAAGGCTGTTCAATCGGGAAAAACTGAAAAAGACAAAAACGAGGCATTAAACAATGCCATTGAAGCCTTCAAATATGTGGAAGAGACTTCCGCATCTTCCGGCACAATGCCATGGATTTTATTTCAAATGGGTAATATTTATTATGACCTGAAGAAATATGACGAGGCGATTCGTAGCTATAATGATTTTTTGCAAAGATATAGCGGACACCCAATTGCTTTCATGGTGAAACAATCGTTGGGCTATGCTTATGAGGAAAAAGGACTTTTGCAGGAGGCCGGCGGCCAATTTAATGATGCTGTGCTGTCAGACAAGATTTTTCTTTTGGCGCAACAGGGGTGGGATGCCGGTCGTTGTTACGACAAATTAGGCCAAAAGGAAAATGCTATTCGCAGCTATACCAAAGCGATTGATACCGCCCCTGACAGTATTTGGGCATCACTTTCGAGATATCGGTTATCGATAATAAAATAACTTATGATGCTGCAGGAAAGCCTACCACAGGTTAAAGAAGTAATTATAGAAATAAAAAGGGTAAATGAAAATAAGAGAATAGACAGGTACATTGCTTCCCGGTTTCCGGATTTTTCGAGAACCTATATACAGAAACTCGTAAAAGAGGGCGCAATTGTTGTAAATGGAAGCGCCGTCAAGAGCAGTTATTTTATAAAAAAAGGCGATGTTATTTCTGCCACTGTTCCGGTGCCGGAAGAAACAAAAATAGTGCCGGAAGACATTCCACTGAATATAATTTACGAAGATGATTACTTAATGGTTATCAACAAGCCATTTGATATGGTGGTACACCCTGCGGGCGGTCATCCTTCCGGTACTCTTGTTAATGCTGTTACTTTTTACTGCCAAAATCTTTCTCAGATTAATGGCCCTCTGAAAGCGGGTATCGTTCACCGATTGGATAGAGATACAAGCGGAGTAATGCTTGTAATAAAGAGCAATGCCGTGCATTCTCATATTGCAATGCAGTTTGAGAAAAGGCTTATAAAAAAAGAGTATATTGCTGTTGTAGAGGGCGAGATGGTATTTGATTCTGATGAAATAAATATGCCAATCGGACGGCATAGAGCTGACAGGCAAAAGATGGCGATAAGAAGGGACATCGGGAAAGACGCGGTTTCCGTTTATGAGGTAATTGAGCGTTTTCGGGGATATACGTTGGTGAAAATAATGCCAAAGACGGGGAGGACGCATCAAATTCGTGTTCATATGCAGGCAATAGGGCATCCGGTAGTTGCAGATGAGATGTATAGCAAGCAGGATTCATGTTATCTTACCGATTTGCTGGACAAGGAAAGGTTTCTGGAAGAGGAACCTATAATTGACAGGCAGGCTCTCCATGCGCAGAGAATTGAGTTCTTCCATCCCATCCTGAACAAACAAATGGCATTCCAGGTTGATTTGGCAGAGGATGTTTCTTCTTTGGTGAACGCACTTCGGGAATTAAGACCTCTCAAAAATAAATAAGAAAAAGGTATGAAAAGGTTATAATGAGATAAAAAAATATGATATTTGGTGATTTAATAACATATTTGCTATGCTATATTTCTAAAGATTTCGTGTAAATAAATGTATTGCTTTTTACTATAGCCTGGTGTTATATTTCCTAATGTCTTTTAATTTTTATATAAGGAGTTATTTATGTTTGGTATGCCGGGTGGTTGGGAGTGGATTATCATCCTGATTGTGGCGCTTCTTATCTTTGGCAAAAGACTTCCTGAAGTAATGAAATCTTTGGGGAAGGGGATTGTCGAGTTTAAAAAGGGTGTAAAGGGCGTTGAAGAAGATGTGGAAGAAGTCAGCAACAAGCCGAAGTCTCAGAACAAAATAGACCGTGAGAATGATACTGCAAAGCAGGAAAAAAATAGTTAATTTAGTTTGATTTTGGAAAAGGATTACGACAATGAGAGATCAACGAAGGCAGAGATTGAACTGGAGGAGTAAGAGAGCGAATCATGGAAGAATGGGAGCTAAAGGAAGAAGAGTGGGCAGGTATAAGTAAATCAGACGATACATAGGGTAATGCCCCAATTTTTTCCTGATGAAGATTTTCTGGAGTTTTTTGCAGATATAATGTAGCACTTAAGAAATTTTAAATTCATGTAGGGTGGACAATATCCACCCTACAGTTAAAAATTGCCAAAGTCCTAAGTACTATTCATTCCTTTCATTATTTTAAGTGCTTAAACCGGTGGAGGGAAGTTTTCTGTTCCCATCAATAAAACAAAGATTTGCCATTAAAACAAACAACAAACGTTTAATTTATTCATATCCAATAGCAATTCCTGTCAAAACATTCGGGTAGACGCAACAAAATAAAGTATATTTCCGTTTTTTGTGACAATTTCTTCGCATTTACCGGCAATTCATCAATAGAGAAGGCCCTCGCTATGGTTGCTTTACGAATTGTGTCGTTCATTTTATTTTTGTAAGTTTCATGCGGGAGAATATTTTGAATGAAGAAAATAATTATTATCCTTTCATCTGTTTTTATTTTTCTTTTCATAGCAATAATCGTTGCGCCCTTTGTCGTTAATTTAAATAAATATAAGGGCAGGATAATTACACTGGCAAAACCCTATTTGAACCGGGAGTTCGATTTTACCGATGTTAAACTTACCATAATCAGCGGTCTGGGAGTGGAAATCAAGGGATTGCGTATAGCAGATAATCCGGAATTTGGGAGTGAAGATTTTCTTTCTTTACAAAATCTTCACATAAAGCTGAAATTGTTTCCACTGATAAAGAAAGAGATACAAATTAAAAAACTGATCATAGAGAAACCGGTTGTGCATATGGTTCGGAACTCAAGAGGAGAGTTTAATTTTTCTGATATAGTAAATGACACAGAAAAAACAGAAACGTTGCCTGCAAGAGATGGGAAAAAGAGCGGGAAAAAAATAGGAGAGAGAGAGAAGCCTGATAGTGAAAAACATGATAATAATTATAACCCCTTTCTTGCGGGATTAATGGTTTCTCAATGTATCATAAACCAGGGGCAGATACATTTTCTGGATAATTATGTTCGCGATGAACCGGTAACAACGGTGGTTGATGCATTAGAGATAGAATTCCAAAATGTGTCACTGAATAAGCCGATATCGATGTATTTATCAGCTTATTTACCAGGGGAAACCGAGCAAAGTTTTCTCATAAAGGGGACATTGGGTCCATTGGGAGAAAGCATGGACATAGCAAGCCTTTTTATGGATATTAACGTTTTCTTCAAAAATATACTCCTTAATAAATTTGCTCCCTATATTCCCGAAGATTTAGTGATATATCCTCTTGAAGGAATTATTAATATGACTGCAAACATGAGGGGAGCTATTAATTCGGAACTTGATATAGAGTCAGAAATAAAGGGCGAAAAACTGACAATGTCTATAAAAGATGCTAATGAGAAAATACAAAACGTAAATTTTACCCTCAAAGAAAAGATAAAATATGAAGACAGCAAAGGGGGACTCGTTCTCCAACAATTGGATGTAAATCTGAATGGTAATGCCGTTTCTTTGACGGGGAATATGAAAAATATAAAAACAAGTCCTCAATGGGATTTAACCCTCTCATCAAAAATAAATGCGCTTGATGAGGTGTTTGCAATGTATCCTGCCTTAAAAGAAGGATTGCCGCAAGATTTCCAAATCACAGGCCCGGTAAATATGGAGATGAATTCTAAGGGGAATATGGACACGATGCAAATATCCGGACATACAGAGATGAGTGGTGCGGCAATCACCTATGGTGAAATATTTCAGAAGCCAAAGCAGGTTCCGTTTCAATTATCTCTTAAAGCAAATAAAATTGCAGACACCGTTAAACTTGAGTCTCTCGTAATTAATATTCAGAATGCATCAATCAATAGCACCGGAACTATTGAAGGTCTGACAAATCCGCGTGTTGATTTGGTGAATACTACAAATGAATTTTCTTTGAAGGAATGGGGCGCAATTGTCCCTTTGCTTAAAGAATACAGACCGGATGGTACTATTGTTATAAAGAATTTTGTGAAAGGCAATTTGGATGATGCATTTGTGAATATGCAGGTATCTTCTCCGAAACTTGCATTTAAACTTCCTGCATCATTGTCCGAATCAGAAGATCAGGAGAATAAGGATAAGAGTAAAAATGAGAAGCAGTCCGAAGATTTTGTTGAATTGCTCAGCCTGGAACTATTGGCAGAAAAAAAAGCAGACAATATAAATGCCGACATGAAGGCGGATATAAAAAAGGGGGTTGTGCAGAATATTGATTTTGAAGAAATGAAAGGGAAGTTTAATTTCCAAAATGATATATTGAAAATAGAGGACTTTCAAATGAAGACATTTGAGGGAGATATTTCACTGGCAGGTGACTATGACACTGCCAGTATGAAATGGAATGCGAGTCCCGTAATCAATAACGTAAAAGTCGAAGGGATTGTTGATAGTCTTACACAGTACCGTGGCATGATGAAGGGACTGTTTTCGGGTTCCTTTGAAATGGGCGGCTCTTTGGGCAATGAAGAGAGAATGGTGACGAGTGCCAATGGTTCATTTCAACTTTTACAAGGAGAAATAGAAAACGTAAATTTTATGGGAACGATAATAGATTCTCTCCTGGGAATGAAAGAATTATACAAGTATGCAGAGAAAAAGAAGGAGGTGCTGGAGAAGTATAATGTAACGCGATTTGATTCTCTGGAGGGTGAAGTTTCTCTTCTCAATGAAAAACTTGATTTGAAAAAATGTGATCTGGAGAATATTTATGTTCCTGAGGCGCCGGGTTCGGATGCAAAATTAAAGGGGAATATAAATATTGATACCGGCAACCTCAATTTAAAAGGTAAAGTTCACTTATCGCCGGAACATTCGGAAAAATTGACAAAGAAGGCAAAACCGTTGAATGCACTCGTTGATGAAAAAGGGAGTATTGTCCTGCCTGTTGCCGTTACCGGAAATATGAATAAGCCAAAACCATTATTGGATACAAAATACGTACTCACCGCGATAATGAATTATTACGGCAAGGAAGAAATGGAGAAAGGATTGAATAAATTAAAAGAAAAAATTGACCTGGAGAAGTTTGGCCTGGATAAACTCGGTTTGGAAAAGATATGGAAAAAAGAATAATCATGAATTCGAAGGCAGAAAGATAAAACAGTAGACGAGAAAGCAGTTTTTTCTTGTAACAGAAACTGAATAGCATTCTCTTCGTAACGGCAAAACCCCTTTATTTGATAAAATAAGCAAACCGGAAATTCTTCCGCTTCTCAAATAGAATCATTGGTAAATCATCTGATACAGTTTTGACGCCAGATGTTTATTCATATCTTTGAGGATTTTATACTCCTCGAATGCCATTAACTTGTTTTCTATCTGCAGATATGCTATTCCCAGATGAAAATAGAGTTCCGGAACGTTTTTGTTAATGCGAATAGCCTGCCGGTAAGCCTCGACCGTTTCACGGTGCTGTTCAAGTGCGGTATGGGCTAAACCAAGCATAAAATATGCATCGAATAATTGCGGATCGATACGCGTGGCATCAAGGAGAGGTTCCACTGCTTCTTGATATTGTTTCAGCATGAAATAGGAAAGACCCAGTTGGAAGTATCCTTCCGGAAACTCCGGTTTCAGGCTGATTGCCTGTTTCAAGTCCTTTATTGCGTCAGAATACTGTCCAAGCTTGTTTTTACAGTAACCGATTAGGATGTATGCATTGACATGATTACGGTTTTTCCCGGTGGCTTGTTGAAACGAGGAAATGGCCTTTTCGTACTCTGTAGTAACAAGATGGGAAATTCCCTCTCTGCAAAATTCCCATTCGGAATCGACCCGAGACCTTATCCACTCCGAAAGCGCCTGCTCTTTTACCGGCATAAGGTTTTCAATCCGTTCACAGGAAAGAGCGTAACCAAACCCATCGGGAGAAAGGAATGAGAGAATGCCTATGATTTCACCTTCCTTATTTACTACCGGGCTTCCACAATAACCCGCCGGAAGCAATGCCTTTATCTTTATTATTTTGCCAAACAACGGTATTTCAATGCTATCGGAAACAAATCCATTTACTACCGGATGCTCCGCATCGAATTGGCTGTTCACTACCATGATTTGCTCATTTGCCCCGGGAAAAGTCCTGTTCAGTGGCAACGGCAATATCCCCTCTTCATGACCTTCGGTTGCCAACAACACAAGGCCGCTTTCTTTATCTTCCGCAAGAACATTCTTTACGCAAAAAACATTTCCCTGAATATTTTTTATCTGAATACTATGTGCATCATGAAATACTTTATTGATGGTAATAAAATCGCCACGCTCATTTATAATGAAACCGCTTCCCTGCCTGGTCAATTTTCCATATTTATCAAGAGACTCAATAGAAACAACGGCAGATTGCATTTTCATAATGGCATCCTGTGCCAGTAAACCGGAAGACCATCCCGCTCCAATTACGAAAAACGCACCAAATATCAAACATTGCAAAAATATCTTCATACACCTTTCCTCGAACATATTACCATCCTCATTAGATAATTAATTTAAGACACTTTATTATAAAATAAATCCGAACAGATGAAATATAAATATAGATACGGGAAAACATTAAATTGCAGCATTCGTCAAATAACCAATAAAGAAAACACTCCATTCCATACACACAAACATATAAAACACATTGACTTAAGTAGTTGCATATTGTACCATAGCTTTTCTTTTGTGTGAATTACAGACGTGTAGTTAAACAATGGAGAAATTACATGGACAATCAAGAAAATATGTCCTTTATTGGCAAGACAAAGGGAATTAATGTAAAAGGAAACGATCTTAAATGGTTTGCAATTAAAGTGGCTGCTATTCTTGCTTCTCAAGCTATTGTGGCCTTTTTATTTATGCTGTTTTACGTGGAAAAGTCAAGTAAAGACAATAGCCAGCGCTTTGCTGATTATGATACGAAAATAAGCGCAATCGAAAACCTTGTTGCCCAGACGACCCAAAAACAAAACAAAGACATCGCGGGACTCGCCAAATCAATTGATACAATGGGCCGTATAAACCAAAGCATTTTGGGAACGATTAATAATCTCTCAGAAGAATTCCGCAAAATGAGTCCGGTAACTGAAGAAGCCCCCGCAGAGCAGCAGCAGCAAAAACAGGAAAGCACGGCATCCCAAACAGAAGAACCTTCCTCCTCTGGCGCCGCTCCGCCACAAGGCAACACATGGCATCTCAGGATTGTTACTTTGCAAAATATGGAAAAGAACAAGAAAGGTTTGGAAGAACTGGTGGAATTTCTGCAAAGCAAGGGAATACATGAAGCAAGATTGTTCCAATACGGTAAGCTGATGTCGGTGGATGTCGGTGATTTTGCCGATGTTGCGGATGATGCGGCAAAAAACCTTAAAACGAAAATTATGGAAATCTCTTATAAGGGAAGCACATTTAAGGACGCTTACTTCGTGCAATACTGATAGAGAATGGCGGCTTGCTGAACGAGCGAAAATCATTACTATGCCACTTGATGGAGAGCAGGTAAACATTGAAATTCCTTAAACATCAATATAAACCAAAGTATATAAACATCCATGAAAAAACAAACAACACAACTAATTATTGCTTTTTTTGTTCCGATCTTAATCGCATCACTTTTTCGTTTTTGGGATATTGACCTCAGACCACTTCACTCCGACGAAGGGGTAAATAGTTTTTTCCTGCGGAATTTGTTCGAGAGGAATCACTATCGCTACGACCCGGCAAACTATCATGGACCATTCCTCTATTATATTGGCCTGCTCCCTTTTTATGTATTAGGTCTGACGGATTTCTCATTTCGGCTTATGCCGGTCTTGTTTGGCATCATGGTTGTCGCAATACTCTACCCTCTGCGAAAAAGAATTGGCAAAATGGGGTTACTTACTGCCGGTTTGCTTATTGCCATCTCTCCTTCCAATTCTTTCTTTTCGAGAGATACCATCCACGAAACATATTTGATCTTTTTCACCCTGGCAACCGTTGTTTCCTTCTTTCTCTATTCGGAAACAAGAAAGTCAAGATACATTTATTTCGCCGCATCAAGCATTGCCTTTATTATTACCATAAAAGAAACTTACATAATTACCTTTGCCGTATTTGTTATTTCGCTATTCTTCGCTTACGGGTATGAAATACTGCTTTCTCCCGCCGGAATAAGAGTCAAAAACACGAGACACATTTTCAGTGTTTTTGGAAATACCTGCAGACAAAAATGGTATGTGATCAGCATCAGCGTTGGTCTCTTTCTGTTAATTAATTTTTTGTTTTACTCATCGTTTTTTAGTTATTATGGCGGGATAAATGGTATTTTAACCACATTAAAGATATGGACAAAAACCGGCACCCATTCGGGAGGTCACGCAAAACCATTTTTTTATTATTTTACCCTGTTACGTAAATTTGAACTTCCCATGCTGGTTATGGGAATTGCCGGAGTCTTCTATTCATTTAAATACAGAAACAAATTTGCCATTTTTACTACTGCATGGGCAGCGCTTATATACGTCATCTATTCACTCATACCTTATAAAACTCCCTGGCTGATCATAAATTTTACGCTTCCGATTGCAATTTTAGCCGGCATCTTTATTGATGGATTATTTAAAATTATTACACATAGCTGGCATTATGCAGTTTTCTTTTCAATATACGTTTGTGTTTTTTGTTTCTTTTGCTATCAATCCATCATGTTAAACTTTGTAAATTATGATGACGAGAGATACGAACTTGTATATGTTCAAACGAAAAGAGATGTTTACAATTTATTAGATCGATTAGAAACACTGTCAGGCATAAGCGGGAAAAATATGGTGATAAACGTAGTTTCAAAGGATTACTGGCCGCTTCCCTGGTATTTCAGAGAGTACAAACATGCAAATTTCTGGGGAAGAGTTGTAGATAATCCAAACGCGCCCGTTATTTTAGTGGATAAAAAAGGAGAAAAAGATTTAAAGAAGAAACTCAAGGGAAATTACAAAAACGAGCGATTTATTTTGCGTCCGGGCGTATGGCTCACCGCATATATACAACAAGGATTGTATGATAGCGCTTTTGCGCATGAAATTCAGGAAAAAAAGATTACCCCACTCACCCTGAATGTGTCAAAAGATGAACTTGAGCCAGGATTAAAGGCTCAGTATTATTACAATGTTGACTGCATAGGACAACCATTCTCCTCATCCATTGAAAAAGAATCCATTTCTTTCACATACAATGACGAGACAAAAAAACCTTATCGCTCCCCTTTCGGAATAGAATGGGAAGGTTATTTATATATTAAGCAAAAAGGGGTGTATCAATTTGCAACAAAGTCCGATGACGGCTCATTTGTTTATATTGACGAAAACCTTGTTGTAGATAATGGAGAACCGCACGCAGTGCGCTATATTTCAGGGGTAACACCACTGGAAGAAGGGTATCATGCCATCCGAATTCAATATTTTGATATTGGCGGTGGAGCTATTATGGAGTTGTTATGGAAAACGCCCAAAGGCAATGAAGTATTAATTCCGGGTGATGTGCTGTTTCACAAGAAAACAAATCATCCGTAGTAGCCTTTTATATCATTTATTTTTATAACGATAAGATCTTTGAACATTTGCAATGAATGTCTTACAGGACTTACCTTACTGAGGATGGAATTTCGCCATCGGATTGGTAATTCTTTAATCTTAAAACCAAACTTTTTTGAAAGATAGAGAACCTCAACGTCAAACGCAAAACCTGCTATTCTGCACTTATCAAAAACCTTTCGCGCGACATCCCGCTTAAATCCCTTAAATCCACACTGCGTATCTATCAAACCTCCCATTAATACCAGCCGGATAATGAAATTAAAGATTTTACCCATTTTCTCCCGGTACCATGGTTGATGTATTATTATATCAGCGCCGGGAATGCTTCTCGATCCGATAATCACATCATAGCCTTTGGCATTAAGGTAAGGCAAACATTTGTCAACTTCTTCTATCGGGGTGGAAAGATCTGCGTCAGTAAAAAAAACATACTGCCCTTTTGCAGCCAGCATACCGCGTTTTACAGAATACCCCTTGCCTTTATTTTTATTGTTTTTTATTAGGATTATACCCTCATTTGAATTCAAAAATTCATTTATCTTCTTTACTGTATTATCTACAGAACCATCATCCACCACAATGACTTCGGAAGAATAATCCTGCCTCGAAAGATATGCACAAATGCTCCTCAAGGAAGGCAGAATTCGTTCCTCTTCATTATATGCAGGAATCACTATCGACAGAAAGCATTCTTTCATTTCAATCTCTTATCGCTGTCTATTACCAGGGGTGTAACATTTGCGCTGAATAGTTGCATTTAAAACTTCATATCATTCACACTAAGGATTGCAGTAAGCATAGAGATAACAATAACGCCAATGACCGCCCCCATGAGCAATATAAGCACAGGTTCTACCATTGTCACAAGCCGTTTCATCCGGTTCTCGACATCCGCATCAAAATTATCCGCAACCTTAAGGAGCATCTGATCCATATTCCCTGTTTCTTCACCCACCTTAAGCAAATGGACTGCGATTTCCGGTAAAAAACCTCTCTCCGCAAGTGAAATGGTAATTCCGGAACCCTCCTTTACATTTGTCTTCACATCATTGAGAATCTCTGAAAGATGTTTATTGGACAGAACATCTTTGACGATATCCAAAGACCTGAGCAAAGGAACGCCGTTTTCCAGCAACGTTCCCATCGTTCTCGCAAACCGGGATATTTGCATTTTCCATAACAAATTGCCAATCAGGGGCAGTTTCAACTTTTTATGGTCTATTTTAGCGGCAGTATTTTTATCTTTCATCACCCTTTTGTATATAAAAAACACCGTCATTGCCACAGCAATAAGAATCCATCCGTATTTTATGGCATATTGGCTCATTCCCATAAGCACCATCGTAGAGAATGGCAAAGAAATCCCCATCCCTTCAAAAATTTGAGAAAATTTAGGGATAACATAAACAATGAGCGCTCCGATCGACAAGAGTCCTGTGCTGCTTAACAATAAAGGATAAATCATTGCAGAAATGATTTCACTCTTCGTTTTCTGCAACTTCTCCTGAAAATTTCCCAATCGCTTTAAAACCTGCGGCAAAACTCCACCTTCCTCTCCCGCACGTATCATGCTGATGTAAATGCTGGAAAATAATTTTTCATGATTTTTGAGCGCCTCGGTGAATGATTTTCCCGATTTAATTCCGTTCAGCAAATCCTCAATAACATCCTTCATTGCATTTTTTTCCTGTCCCGACAATAAAATAGACAAGCTTTTGTCGATTGGGATGCCGCCTTCCAGCAGTGTTGCCAATTCCTGGGTAAACGGCAAAACAGCTTTTTTACTTACACGTTTAAAAAATAATTCAAATTTTTTCCCTTTATCAACCTGATGGATATTTAAAATAATATGGCCGGATTTCCGGAGGTCGCTTATTAAGCTTGTTTTGTTTTCCGCTTCCTTCTCGCCTTCTACTATGCTGCTGGAACTGGTTAATAGTTTATACCTGAACGTACTCATTACTATCTATTTTCTAATGTTTGCCCTCATCACAACAATATGCTCTTCCCCGTACCAATCGAGCTTAACTTTGTCTTTTTCTATTTTCTTTACCTTGTAGTCAACAATCTTCGCACCTTCTTCTATAAAAATATAAGCATCTTTATTTATTGTCGTATCCGGATTGAGTATCAGCGCCTTTTTAACATCTCCAAGTATTAAGATGCCAAATAACTTAATAGGTTTTGGGCTACCTTTTGGTTTTTGTTCTTCAGTTTTTGCTGATGCAGGTACGGATACGGCTTCTTCTTTAGATGGCGAATCGGCTTTTGTATCTTTCTTCTTTTTTTCTACCGGCTTCCAATCATTGCGGTCCTGAGAAAATGGATTGTTGGATAATAACGTTTCATAATGATCTATGTTTTTTTTCTCCATGTCTAAAAAAGCTAATTGTTTTTTGTCGTCAGTAGTCTTTTCAGGAACTACCGCCCGTTTTACCGTTTCCATCTGAGGTTTGTATACCAAAAGCACACATACGCCAACCATCCCTAAAACGCCGGCAAGCAATACAAGATTTATTAACGGCAAATAATTTTTCCAGCGCCTCATCTTTTCCGCAAGGCTTTTGGCAACTGTTTGCAAATATTGTGTGTTTATTTTAACAGGTTTCATATATTTTATGATTTTTTTTCTATGAAAGCCACCGCTGTTAACGTTGAATTAAAAATTGCTCCCTTTACCGCCTTTAAACCCAATGCCTTAATTCTAAGATTATCAATAAAAAGTGTTTTGGCATTATCATATTCGATGTCATATAAAAAATCCCGTAATTTTTCCGTACTTTCTATATTGCTTATTTCTATATTAATCGATAATGCGATAAGATAAGGATTCTTATTGATTATATTCTTCTTTAACGCGGTACTTCTCGATACAATCAAACCGTTCTTTTTTGCGATATCATTTACTATTTCCTGTAATTTTGCAGACGCAAGTTCTTCCGTTTCTTCATATAAAAACTTTTTTTTCATTTTTTCATAATATTGTTCCAACTCATTCAATCGTTCTTCATATCGTTTTTTATTCGCAATAAATACGTAACTTTTCTCCAGCAGTTTTTCTTTTGTTTCCAACATTTGCTTCGTTTCATTTATTGACGCAAAAAAGGGGGTGATTATTACTCTATCAATGCCGATATAAAAAAGCACTATAATTGCAGCAATCAGCAGAACTCTTTCTCGTACTTTAAATCTTCTAAATACTTCAATAAGTCTTTCCATACATCACTGCCGTTCTACTTTTCCCTTTATACGAAACTTCTCCCTGCCGCTCTGTGTTTTAGTAACCGGCGATGCCAAACCAACCGCTGAAAAAAAAGGAGAACTTTCCAGGATGGGTATTAAATTGGTAGAAGACACCGCATCGCCCTCTATTTCAAAAAGGTTATCATCTATTTTAATAGTCTTTGTCCATGCGTCATTCGGCAAAGTTTTCGCCAATTCTAAAATAATATCTATTCTCGAAATATACTTTTCGCTGATTTTATTGACATTAGCAACCGTATTTTCCAATAGTTCCATCTGCTCCTTCGTCTTTTCAACAGCTTTTATATCTTTTTTAATTGATTTGATTCCTGAATCCACCGTCTTTAGCATTGCAATATTATTAATTTTCTGAATATAGGGTATTAAAAAAATAAACAATATTAAAAACCCTATCAAAAAACACATTGCAGATATCTGAGGATTTAATTGTTTTCTTCTTAATTTAATTAAGCTTAAATTACATGGATAACCGGATATCCCATAAAGCGCCGCACCATATGACTCTGAATATTCACTCATCCGGTTTATTTGAACAGGAATGTCTTTCAGTATAATCTCACCGTCATTATTATTTGTATACATCGCCTCATCAGGAGCGTTCGATTTTAATTGCTTTGTGAGTTCATCTTCATTCCTCACAACCGATGACAACTTCAATAGGCTGTTATCGTACAGGTTATAACAATAATCCTTTTTATTTTTATTGATTATGACAACTACACCCCGCTTATCAACAATAAGGGGGACAAATGCAAAGGGGGTGATAATAACGCGGGACGGCATTATTTCGAGCGCTTTCAGGCGCAATAATATGTCATCCAATACTTGTTTTTTTACCGCAACAATAAGCACCTTTGAATTGTGCCGGTTATGAGACAGCAAGTGAACATCAAAATAAACATCCTCGTTATTGAATGGAATAAAACTGTCTAACTGGTACGTTAATGCTTCCCGTAACTCTCTGATATTTGCATAGGGAAATTCGATTTCTCTGATAATACATAAATCTCTGGGTATCGAGAGAATAATTTCCCCGTCAAATTTCTTTTGCTGCACTAAAATCGGTTTTAATTGCTGACTGTCTTTAATTAAAAAATCTTTTACAATAAACGTCTCCGAAGATAATTTAATTAATTGTTTGGAAACGTACGTAATAACAAGATCATTTCCATGCAACGATAAACCTGTGCCGCTGGGAGAAAATATGCCAACAAACGGAATCTTACTCATAAATTAATCGGGATATACCGCAATAATATTAAAATCCCCACTCCCTTTTTGTATAATTATTTTATATGAGCTGAAAGAATTTTCCGATGTTTCCGGAGAAGCAAGAGCAGTAATCGTCAAAAAGTTTGAATCGTATACGGTTAAATATTTCGTTATTTCCTGAAAAGATGAACCTACAATGCCAAACTCTCTGAATACCTCCTTCAGGTCTTTGAATTTTTCGATTTTCCCGTTTTCATCTCTGTATTGAATAATTGCATCAACTATTTCGGGCGTAATATCAGGCACATAAAGCAATACCTCTTTAGAAGCAAAATTAACATTAATTTTCCCCGCTCCATAAACGGTCACATGCTCTCGTAACATCTCATATATTTGGGGGGTTACTCCCTTCACCAATGTTAATTCTTCTATTAATTCAAATAATCCGTTTTTAGGCTCATACGGTTCAGGTAATGACATATAGTAATTTTTTTCTGCTCCATTTACATGGTGCAAATCGTCATCATCCACCCAATCCAAAATAGAATCTGTTATAATTTGCGCAACATGTTCTTCAACTTTCAGAGCCAAAAGGAATTTAATAAAACTTGGCCTTGTTTCATCGGTAATTTTATTTATGTTTATTTTCCCGCTTTCATCACTAATATGCACATCACAGTTTCTCTCTCCTATCTGCACTGAATATGGCTCATTACCGGGTATCCATTGGCCTTCGCCTTGTTTCTTTTTGTTTCTTGTTATTTTCCTGTTTCTTTTCTTATTTCTCTCTTTCGTTTCTACCTGTTTCGCGGGAGTCAATATCATTTTTACCGCATAAATACATGCCCCCCTGGCAGCATAAACATTTTTTGTCCGCTCAGTGAAAGCCAATTCGGTTTTTATAGCAATACCGGTATTACGTGTAAAACTTAATGCGATAAAACCAATAATTACTATCGTCCATAGGCTAAAAACGAGTACATAACCATAATTGGTGTTATAAATACTTGTTCTTCCCCATTTTTTGTCACCGTTAATTTTATCGCCTTCGGGATTTTTCCTATAATTTTTCCCTTCCATATCGCTTTTGTGTCTTCTTTAATATTAGCACTATACTTATCTGCCGGCGGAGGAGATTCATCCTCGCCCTCAATATCTTCAATGTCCTCGTTATCGTTCATTGACTCCTTGCCGGAAACCAGATATTCAAATGCAATTAATTCGCAATCATTAAAAAAAACCGTATAATCTTCATACAAAACAGCATTGGCCTCCATGCGGAAATTCGTTTTGAATCCCTCTGCCAAATCCATTAATAATTTCGGATTCAACCGTTTTTCAACGTAAATCAAATCCAATTTCCCATTATCATTGATTTTCACCTTGTAATTTGCAATTATCAATCCCTGTGTATAATGTTTTTTTAAAGAAAGAGGGGAAACAAAAACAAGAAAATCATCTTCGCCAACAAACATTTTATCCTTCTTTTTTTTAGCAGTATCACTTAAAAGCCTGTTTTCTTTTGGGAGTTTCTGGTTGTACAGGGAAGATGCCTGTTGCCAGAAAAAATCAAAGGCCGCTTTTTCCCTCGTAGAATCACTAAACCATGCGCCCTCTCTTTCCATTGAAAATAAGCCGATCCTGATAGCATACACTCCTGACATAACAAGCACTGTGCCAACAAATAGAGCTATTAATAGTTCAAATAATGTAAACCCTCTTTTGTCTTGCATACAATCATCTTTCAATACATTATAAACTCTATTGCTGTTCCATTTCCCGGTTTTCTGCTTCATTATCTTCCTTCTGCTCAACGAATGATGCCGTATCAATCTTAATGCCTTCTACGTCCGTATTCACCACCACAAAACCTTCGGGAGGCAATTGCAATTCTATCTCCGCATCTCCATTCAGCCCCACATTCATTAGTTCCATAGTAGCTTCCTTATATTTATCAATTTCCAAAACTTTCCACTTAATACCATTTGCAGTAGTGCTCTCGTATATTGTTTTTTCATTTTGTTTGAGAGGGATAACATCAAGTATTCCCAAAAAAGACTCTTCTGTTTTTGTCCTTGCCAGCAGCAACGACTTTGCATGATCGTCAATTTTGCCTCTTATTCTTGAGGAATTACCCACCATACTAAAGAAAATACCAATCGAAATACCTATTATTGCCAATGCAACCATGACTTCAAGCAAGGTAAATCCTTTTCTTTTCCAAAACAAAACAATTTTCATCTTCATTTCCCTACTGATTTACCAGAAAATTAATTTCCTGCAGTTTTTTCTCAAATGCCGCTGTTAAAGAATCGGCTTCCTCCGCATTATTTGCAATATATGGCGTTATTAACATTATCAACTCTGTCCTTTTATTGGAAAGCGATGTCAGCTTAAATAAATTTCCCATATAGGGAATATCGCCCAAAAGCGGTATTTTGCTTATGCTTTTCTCATTTTTTTGCTCAATAATGCCGCCAAGGCTTATCGTATGACCGCTTTTTATCACCAGTGAAGTTTGTGCCTGGCGGGTGGAAAATGTCGGAGAATCACTCACCCCTGTTGTCGTCTCCTGAGCGTTGCTTACTTCCTGATTTACCTCAAGGGTAATAAAACCATTTTCCGCAATATGCGGCGTAACGGTAAGGATAATACCGGTATCGCGATACTGCACCTGTTCGAAGACAACTTCAGTGCCCGTCTGCTGACCTGAACCGGTAAGAATCGGCACTTCTTCTCCTACCTGAATGCTTGCCGGTTGTTCATCGCGGACTAATATATGCGGCGCAGAAAGTATTTTTGCATCAGAATAGGTAGCAAGAATATCCATGAGGATATCAAAGTTTCCTTTCGCAAATGTGTTCGTAAACTGCGCCGTTGCATTGCCGGCAGTCCTTGCAACATCTCCCATTCCAAATATTTCCAAATTGCTTCTTGACCATGACCACTCTGTTCCGTAATCCAATGTATCCTTCAGATCGACTTCTATAATCAATACTTCAATAAACACTTGCTGCGGGGTTGCGTCAATTGCCTCAATAATGGTTTTGATTCCCTTATAATCACTGGGAAATGCCTTAACAATAACAGAATTGGTTTCCACGTCAGCAAGCACCTTCATTGATTCCACTATATCCATGCCCAGCTTCTTTGGTTGCGCCGCCATCTTTTCACTATACACCTGGGTGATAATCGGAACAATCGTCTCTGCCTTCTGATGCTGTACCTTATAAATATACACCCTCATTTCCTCATCTAATTTAGTGGGCGGGACATCGATATTTTTTATCCACATGTCTATTTTAGGCAAGAGTTCCGGGAGTTTTGTGATCACTATTAACTTATTCGTGTCTGAAAACGGCACAAAATCAAATTCTCCATCCCCGCCAACTTTTGCTCCCAAAGATTTTGCCAAATTCCCAAGGTCTTTTTGCATATTTCTGGCATCTACATATTTAAATTCATAAAACTTCATGGCTTTTCCCGCCAAAAAAGGCACATCAAAGATTTTTATTATGGTAAGCAATTTTTCCATCACGGAAGCATTATCAATAATCATTAAATAAGGAAAGTCTTCATGGGTAACAATATTTCCAATACTCGACATAAATTGCTTCACCGTCGCACTCAATTTTTTGGGGTCGGCATATTTTAACGGCACAATTTGAATAATAACGTCTTTGCTCCATTCTGGAATTTTATCCCCGTGAATAATAATGCTTGTTTCACGCCGGGCTTCTGCCTGCGGAAGTATATTGTAGAGATTTCCATCTTTCATTATAGCAAAGTTATAAATATAGAGGAGTGAATTGAGCATGGAGAGCAACTCTTCCTTATATACTTCACCGCTGGCATGGAGGTTTATTTTCCCCCCAACCCTCTTATCCAGAACATAATTTACATTTAAAATCTCCCCCAGTATAACCTGCACAACATCCTTGATTTCTGCATCATCAAAGTTTAGTGCAATATCAATCTTTGCGCCGGTGTATCCCGGTTTATAAAGTGATGATTCCGGTTTTCTATATTCCGAGGGATAGATAATTTCACCGGGTATTTCCTCTTTTTTCTCTTTCATCTCTTTCACTTCCGGCATCACTTCATATTCCCATGATTTTTTTTCTACTTTTTCAGTGGTAGTTGAAAGCGAAACGGGTTTTTTAAATGGCATAAAATCCGCTTGTTTTATCTGCGCTTCTTTACAACCAGATAAAAGTGCAAAAATAATCGTGATAACTACCGGTATGCATTTATTCATTATCACTTCTCCGTAAGGGGAAAACATTCAAACATTAATTCCTGCCTTTTACAAAAAAGATGTGTACTCAAATTACATTTTATCCTTGCTGTTTACCTGCTCAAAACTATACCTGAATGGCGGGAGAATACAGAATGGTGCGGAAGGGGGGATTTGAACCCCCACCCCGGTAAAAGGACTAGCCCCTCAAGCTAGCGTGTCTGCCGATTCCACCACTTCCGCATTTTATTGATGTGTGTTTACTGTGGCAACTCTTGTTTTTCTATAATAATTTTCTAATCTTATTGAATTTTAACGGTTCTTTTATATTTTACACCCCTTAATTTATATTGTTAGACGCCAAAATTTTTGCAATATTCAGTTAATCTGCAAAATAAGCAACCAAAATCAACACTACTTTAAGCGGCATATAAATTTATCTTAACTTATAAATATTTAATCACTTAAAAAAACTCATTAAATTTTATCATTACAGCGTGAAATGTCAAATATTTTTAACCTGCTTGCACCGTTTAATTTCTCCACCGTTTGCCAACAGGCTTGCTCCATCTCACATCAATATATTCCATTTGTTTCAAGCTTGTTCCTTCAATCTTTGCAATACTCAAAAGATTTTGCAATTTCTCTTCGTCTGTGAGTTCCTCCGGACGCTTAAATAATGAAGAATTACCCCAGCGAATCTGGGTATTATTTTCCGTCCATAAAATAATATCACTTTTCCCGGAATATCCTCCACTATGCACATTTGTTACATCCACCGACACAATGTTGAAAAGTTTATGAATATTATTTGCCCGGAGGAATCTTACCAATTCTATTCCCGCCTTAATCTTCTTGTCATTCCACTCTTTTCCCAGCAAAGGGAGACGGGATAATTTCCTGCTTTGTATGTAAGGACTTATGTAATCAACATCAGAGAACTTATAATATTCTTTTGGCAGCAATACACATTCATCATCAACTAGATATGTAATATTTCCCTTTTTTATTAAAGCAAAGGGCTTACGCATCGTAAACTTGATATTAAGTTTATTTGGAAATATACGTTGTATTACATCAACTTTTTTCACCAGAACAATATCATCATATACCTTGGCTATTTTACGAGTTATATCCTTTTCATAGATACCGTACTGGCCATGGAATGCCTCGACATGTTTTATATCTTCATAGAAACGGTCGTTCATCCAGGGAGGTAAATTAAATGTCAACGTTGCGGGGCTTACTTTAAATATGCTCAGATCAGCGAGTGTGTTCCATACTTTCTTTAATCCCCATATTGTGAAAATGAGAATGCATATCACTCCAATAAGTTTTAACAAAAAGGGATATAGCTGTCGATTGAACCAGTGAAGCTTTTCAGAAATAGAAGGAACAAGGGACTTGAATAGAAATATGTGATTTAGAAAATTTTTAATTTTTAATCGACCCATCTATACTAACAAAACTGTTTTGTAAAGCAAGATCGACAATTTTTTCACATAACGATGTGAAGGAAATATCTGCTGCCCTTGCCGCCATAGGCAGTAAACTTTTTTCTGTAAATCCCGGAATTGTATTTATTTCCAATAAATATAAATCTTTCTTGTTATCAAGCAGCATATCAACCCTTGAAAATCCCCTGCAACCTATAGCATTGTGTGCTTCAACGGCCAATTCCTGCGCTTTATCATACAATTCTGCATCCAAAAAACCAAACTCACAGCGAGAACTGCCTCGTCTGTTTATTTCATCTTTAAAAGTCTTTTTAATTACAAAATAGCGTGTCTTATCACTTTTATATTTTGCATTATAATCGAAAAACGCTTCCGATACAATAATCTCTATAATTGGCAATGCTCTGTTATCCAGTATTCCCACCGTCAACTCCCTACCCGATATATATCTTTCAACAA
This sequence comes from Planctomycetota bacterium, assembly GCA_016873165.1. Classification (GTDB taxonomy): domain Bacteria; phylum Planctomycetota; class Brocadiia; order Brocadiales; family Brocadiaceae; genus Kuenenia. The sequence continues at coordinate 59,456 of VGXV01000012.1, forward strand.
ACATATCGTCCTCACATTTCAATGCTTTCTCAATTTGAAGTTGAAGATTATTATCATTTTTAATTATGGATACACCTATACTTGAGCCACCGCTCGTTGGTTTTATTACCACGGGCAAACCGAACTCCTTAATCTTTTGCTCTATATCACCATGTTTCATGGTTTTTTTTACAGGGAAATACTCCGGTGTCCTAAGTCCGGCATCCAAAAAACATTTCTTCGCCTCTAATTTATCCATCGCAATCCTGCTGGCATCCACTCCGGAACCTGTATAAGGGATTCCCTTTGCTTCCAAAAGCTGTTGAACACCCCCGTCTTCCCCGAAATATCCGTGTAAGGCAATGAATGCAACATCAATTTCCCTATGATCAATATCTTCTATGCATTCATCTTTCACATCAATGCAAATAACATTATTCCCCGCATCTTTTAAAGCCTTCGCTACGGCATTACCGGAACGTAAAGATACTTCACGTTCAGAAGAAATGCCTCCCATTAATACAGCAATATTTCGAGGTCTCATTCAGTACCCGCCTTATTATTAATAAAAACTTTTTTCAGATAATAAAAAACACGTATTTATTATTACGTTTCGTAATAAATAACTATTTTGCCTGCCAGCATTACTTATCACGGATGTTTCCTATTCTTTCCGTTAATTCATGAGCCACTTTCCCAATATCACCCGCCCCCATAGTGATAATAACATCTCCGGGTTTTGCATTTAAAGAAAGCATATCTACAATACGTTCCAATTGTGGACAATACTGTATATCGACTCCTGTTTTACAAATTTCTTCATACAATTTCAATGCGCTAATTGAGGTCTTTTCAAAATCATTATCTCGTGACTCATATATATCTGCCAGCACCACTTTATCCGCAAAATAAAAAGATTCTGTAGTTTTTTTCAATAAATGTCGTGTTCTGCTGTATTGATGCGGTTGATAGACACACCATATCCTTCTTTTCGGATAAATTTCGCGTGCCGCTCTCAATGTGACATATATTTCCGTTGGATGATGCGCATAGTCATCAATTATGGTAATATCATTCTTTACACCAACAATTTGAAAACGCCTTTTCGCGCCCTTGAAGGATTCTAATGCTGCCTTAATAGCCTCTCTTTCAACCCCAATAAATGTACAAACTGCAATAGCAGCAAGCGCATTCAGTATATTATGGGTCCCGGGAATTTTTAAGCAAAGATCATCAAAATATATGCCTCTCCTGTAAACCCGAAACTTATTCATCCCCTGAACCGCTGTAATGGTCTTGGCCGCATACCAGTCAGAAGAATTTGTGAGGGAATACGTTTCTATAGCGCAATTAGCTTTTTTCTTAGCGATAGCAATATTCTCGTCATTACCATTAACAACCAGTAACCCATTTTTTGCAACAAGGCGGGCAAAATCTCCAAAGGCATTTACTATTTTCTCAATATCCCCATAATAATCCAAATGGTCTTCATCTATATTTGTAATTACCCCTACATGCGGAATAAGGTCGAGGAACGAGCTGTTATATTCACACGCTTCAGCCACAAACAAATTTCCCTGCCCCAGATATGCATTGCCACCAATATCAGGAACCTCTCCGCCAATAACATATGTAGGATCCAATTGGGCTCTTTTTAAAATAGTAGAGATCATTGCGCTGGTAGTTGTTTTCCCATGAGTGCCGCTAATTGCAATCCCTCTTTTCTCCTGCATCAAAGAACCAAGCATTTGAGAATATCTCACTACCTTAATACCCAATTGCCTGGCAATTTTTAACTCGGGATTGTCCTCCTGAATCGCGGCGGAAACAACTACCATATCCGTTTTAGCCGGCATCATGCTGCCATCTTGTTTTGAGTTAACCGTAACCCCTATTTTTTCAAGTGAAGATATGAGCGGAGACGTCCGAATATCAGAACCTGCGACAATGCACCCTTCACTCACAAGAATACGTGCCAGCGCGCTCATCCCGCTTCCGCCAATCCCGATAAAATATATATGGTTTCCGCGCAAAGGCTTATAATTCAAATACCTGTTGTTAATGTAGTTGTCCATTTTTTTATTGTACGATGTAAGATTTCTCTATGGGTAAAATACTTTTCGAAATATTTGTTATCTGGTGAGTAATACCAATCGTATCTCCCTGTAATTGATTAATCTGCTTATCATATCCACAACACAAACCGAGGCATTCGGCAATCCCATTTCTTTACTAAACATTTTCATTCTGTCGTATTTTTCTTTGTTTTTGAGAAGATCGGTAATAATCTCAACAATCTTGTCCGGTGTTAAATCAATCTGCTGCAGTAAATACCCACCGCCGTTTTTTTCAACCTCAATTGCATTCCAATACTGGTGGTTATCGGCAGCATATGGATATGGTATGAGAATTGCTGGTATGCCAATTGCGGTAATTTCAGCAATTGTTGTTGCGCCTGCCCTGCATATAACGATATCTGCTATATTTAACGCTGCATCCATATCATTTAAAAAACTACACACAAACGAATTAATCTTTGTTGATTCGTATCCTTTTTTTACCGATTCATATCCATGCTCACCCGCACAATGAATTATTTGTATTTCCTCTGAAAACTGTTCTAATTTTGGCAAACTTTTTAAAATAACTTCATTAATCGCCTGTGCACCCTGACTGCCGCCGGTCACTATAATTGTTTTTTTTGTAAAGTCCAATCCAAATTTTTCATAAAAATTCATCTTTCTTCCAGACAATATCCCTTTACGAATAGGAGTCCCCGTAACATGCACCTTCTTTGCCTTGGCAAACCATTTGAGTGAAGCCCTCCAATGGCAACATATCTCATCCGCCCATCTTGCCAAAAACAAATTTGCCTTGCCGGGAACCACATTCTGTTCAAGCAATAGAGAAGGCACAGAGAGTAATTTTGCCGCAATAATCGGAGCAAAAGAAGCGTATCCCCCCAATCCCACCACAATATCAGGTTTGAATTTCCGATGCAGGATAAGAGATTCAATCACCCCTACAAATGTCGTTCTAAGAAATGCAAAAACCCCCTTGAAAGACCTTTCCCATTTTTTTGCGTGTATTTTTTTAAACCGGAATCCTCGTTGCAATACATATTCCTCTTCAAACTTTTTGTCTGTGCCGCAAAACATGATGTCCGCATTACGGAATCTCTTCCGAACTTCTTCCGCAGCGCTAATTCCCGCTATGAGATGACCGCCTGTACCGCCACCCGCAAATAATATTTTCATTTTTCAACCCCTGCTTTCAACAATTGCCATTGATAATCAAAAACATTTATTTTAAATATCCGTGAGATATTAATAGTAACAGATGGATGGCGCATACTTGCAAACATTTGTTTAACTGTTATCCTTTTTTAGCAATCACCATGAAAATGCTGCTATCTTTGAAATTATTTTAGTGGCAATTCTCACAGGGAGAAAATTTTCATTCACAGATTGCTCTTCTTTTACTTCATCAGCCGATAGCTTGTCTGTATCGCACTTTAAAGATTGTTTCGCAATGCTAACCAATATCCCAATGCCAAACATTGAAAATAACAAAGAAGAACCACCTGTGCTTAAAAACGGCAATGGGATGCCTTTTGTTGGCACAATACCCGAAACAACTGCAATATTCATGGCTGCCTGCAAACCAAACATTACCGTAATACCCAGTCCTAAAAAGAAACCAAACAAATCCTTTGTTCTGCTTACAATTTTTAATCCCTGCCATAACAATAAGGAAAAAAGGACAATAATTGTCATTCCCCCAATAAAACCATATTCTTCACCAATAACGGTAAATATAAAATCACTGCTGCTTTCCGGCAGAAAAAACAGTTTTTGCTTGCTGTTGCCAAGCCCCAAACCTGTCAGCCCTCCGGAACCAAGGGCAATCCATGATTGAATCACATGATACCCTGTTCCCAGCGGATCCTGCCATGGGTCAAGAAATGAAGTAAATCTCATTTTCCTGTACGGAACATGAAAAACCAACTCATAGATAAATGGCACAGCCGCCAACAGAGTAAAAAAAACATAAATAATCCGCATGCCACCCACCACACACATCAACATTGACAATATAACGATAAACGCTGCTGTGCCAAAATCCGGTTCCATGAGTATCAGCCCGCCTACCAATGCAATAAACCCCAGCGGCATTAAAAACCCTCTCTTGAAGCTATGCATGTTGTTATAATTTTTGGCTATATAATTTGACATAAATATAATCATTGCCAGTTTTGCAAATTCAGACGGCTGAATACCCGCCATGCTGCCGATTCTGAGCCACCTTCTCGCTCCATTAGTAACAGTTCCGATGCCAGGCACTAACACAACCAAAAGGCAAATCACCGACACCGCAATAATCGGATATGCCAGTTTCTGCAAATGCCGGTAATCAATAACCGACATGGCAAACAACACAGCCAAACCCAATAAAATCCATACAAGGTGTTTGGTAAATTGGTAACCAGCCCCTCCTGCTGCAAACATTGTCATATCAGTGCTGTAAACAGTGACAATACTAAAACCAAGTAGCGCAACGACAATATATACGATACACTGCCACGATTTCAAAATATCTCTCCTGATTAAATTACAAAAGCATAAAACTGAATACTGCCAATAACGCAGCTATTATCCAAAACCTAAAGGTAATTTTTGACTCCGGCCATCCTCCGAACTGAAAGTGATGATGCAGCGGGGCACAGCGAAAAACTCTTTTCTTCGTCATTTTATAAAAATAGACCTGCACCAATACGGATACTGCCTCAGCGATAAAAATGCCCCCTATAACAATCATCATTATTTCCTGTTTTACTATAATACTTACTAATCCCAGCACCCCTCCCAGCGTCAAAGATCCTGTATCTCCCATAAAAATTTGTGCGGGATAACAGTTGTACCATAAAAACCCCATTCCGCCTCCTACCAGCGCGGCACAAAAAATACTCAACTCACCGCCTCCGGGAATGTACGGAATTTCCAGATATTCACTGAAATCAACCCTGCCGGAAATATACGCAATGATGGCAAAAGAAATGCCGGCAATAATACTGCATCCTATTGCCAATCCATCCAAACCATCCGTTATATTCACGGCATTTGACATACCCACAATAAAAAAAGTGACTATTACGACATAAAAGGGCCCCAACTCAGGCTTCAAATCCTTCATTAGCGGCACAATCAACTGAGTGCCCCACGTAAATTTGCTGGAATAAAAATACAACACCAGCCCAAGAATAAGTCCCAAGGCAGACTGAAATAATAACTTTGATATATCGGTAAGACCGGGCGAATTTTTTTGCGTTAATTTAATATAATCATCAATAAAACCAATTGCGGCAAACCAGATTAATGTAAACATCAATAAAAGAATATACACATTGTAAATATTACACCAAAATAACGTCGCGACTAATATTGAAACATTAATAACAATGCCTCCCATTGTTGGCGTATTTTTTTTCGCAAAATGCATTTTTCGTAATTCTTCCGAATCCGTCTTCGTAGTGTCTTCCCCATACTTTAATGCACGAAATTTCCTGATAAACCAGTGGCCAAAAATAATGCTAATCAAAAAAGCCGTAAATGCAGCCAGACAAGAACGAACAGAAATGTATTTAAATATTTCAAGCGAAAATATTGAGTATAATAAACCGTATAACAATGAATATCCTCTCACCCAAAATCAATTACGGACAAGCGCCTGTTTCGATAAAAACTTTTTATATTTATCAACGATCGTTTCCATATGCATCCCTCTGGAACCCTTAATCAGTATCACATCCTTTTCTCTAAATTCACCCATATCATATTCTGTTATGTCTTCCAGATTCGAAAAACTTGCAATCTTTTTCACATCCATACCACTATCTTTCGCAGCATTTGCAATCTCTGCTGCATATTTCCCCACAGTCCATAACATGTCCAAATTAAGCATGGGCACTTTTCTTCCGACTTCTCTATGCAAGACCTCCGATTCTCTTCCAAGTTCCAGCATATCTCCGCAAATAAATATCTTTCTGCCTGCCGAATCAATTTCTTCAAAATATTTCATAGCTGCCAGTATAGATTCCGGGTTCGCATTATAAGCGTCATTAATAAATGTTATATTGCCTATCTGCTGAGAATCGATTCTCATATCAGGCAACTTAAATGAGAGAAAAGCATCCTGAAGTTTGCTAATATCAAGACCGAGGGCATGGCAAACAGCAAACGAAGCCAAACAATTACCGATGTTATGATACCCGGGGACCTGAATATTTATTTTCAATTGTCCATTGATTACAAATTCATACCCGGCATTTTTTTTCTTTGCCTCTGTGCATCGTATCTGCGCATTCGTACCAAAGCCGAAACCTATCTTTTTCCCCGCAAACCCGTCAGCAATTTTTCCACACCATGGATTATCTGTGTTAAATACAAACACTCCGCCTTCTCTCAGATTTTTTACAATATCCCCCTTTTCCGATGCAACACCTTCAATGCTCCCCAGCCCTTCCAAGTGCGTTTTTGAAACATTTAAAATTACCGCTATGTCAGGCGAACCAATCTCTGAAAGCCGCAATATCTCACCAGGGGCATTTGTTCCCATTTCAAGTATTCCGTATTTATGTTTTGAATTCATTTCAAATATCGTTACGGGAACGCCAATAAAATTATTAAAACTCTTCTGCGGTTTCACCGCAGGCCCGCAATGAGAAAGCAAGTGATACACCATCTCTTTTGTGGTAGTTTTGCCATTGCTTCCTGTAATGCCAACAACCTTTGTACTTAATTTACTGCGGTAATGTTTTGCCAAATCGCCTAAGGCAGTTCTCGCATCATTGACCAAAATCAGAGGAAGGCACTTGCCACTGATATCAATTTCACTTTGTTTTGATACCACCGCACCAATTGCCCCCCCTTTAAAAGCCTGCTCAATAAATTGACGTCCGTCATAGTGTTCACCTTTTATCGCAAAAAATAAATCACCTTTGCGAACATTTCTACTGTCAACAGAAACGCCGTTCACCATTAAATCTCCGGCATTCAATATCGCTTTCCCATTCACGGCTTTTATCACTTCTTCAAGAGAAATTGCATCCATTTCTTTAACCACTCCATTTACTCTTAAGATGCCATGCTGCAAGATAAAACCTGCTTTACCACTTCACGATCGTCAAAAGGAATAACAGTATGTTTTAATATCTGACACCGTTCATGTCCCTTTCCCGCAATAACAACAACATCCCCCTTCTTTGCCTCAGAAAGGGCTTCTTCAATTGCAACTTTTCTATCCTGCTGCACTTTATAACACGAATTTCCCCTTATTCCCTTTTGTATTTCATTTATTATGCCTGCCGGATCTTCAGAACGGGGATTATCATTTGTTATCCAAAATAAATCTGAATATTTTTCTGCGATATGCCCCATCTTTGCCCTTTTCTTCCTATCCCTGTCACCACCACATCCGAATACTAATATAATCCTTCCGGCAGTTATGCTTCGGAGAGTATTTAAAACAACCTGCAATGCATGGTGCGTATGCGCAAAATCGATAAAAACATCAAATTCCTGCCCATACTCCAGCTTTTCCAGCCTGCCAGGAATATTAGCCAAAGATTCGAGACCTTTTTTTATTATTTCAATATCAAAACCAAGACAGAATCCATTTGCCGCCGCTGCAAGGGCATTATAAACATTATGCTTCCCTATTAATTTTAAATTAACAACCGTTTTGCCCCAAGGAGAAATCAATAAAAACCTTGTTCCTTCGACACTCATATCTATTATCTCAGCCCTTACATCTGCAGATTCCTTCTTTATTCCATACCATACTATTTGCGCAACCGTATTTTTTTCAAAATACTTGCTCGTATTATGATCGGCATTTAACACCGCAAATGCATCTTTATCTAACCCCCTCACCAATTTAACTTTTTCTTCCCGGTATTTTTTTATATTTTCATGATAATCGAGATGTTCAGCAGACAAATTTGTAAAAATAGCGGAACGGAAACGCACTCCGTCCATTCTATGCTGGGAAAGAGCATGGGAACTCACTTCAACCGCCGCATATTTCACATTATTGTTCAGCATATCTGAAAGATAGAATTGTATGTCAACCGATTCAGGCGTAGTTTCATTTGCAGGTATAATCCTGCTCCCTATTTGATAATGAATGGTTCCTATCAACCCTGATTTATTACCTGAAGCTTCTATAACAGATTTCGTAAGAAACGAAGTAGTTGTCTTGCCATTAGTTCCGGTAATACCTACTATTGTCATTTTTGAAGAAGGATAGTCATAGAAATGCTCACTCAGAAGAGAAAGCGCCCGTCGCGTATTCGAAACAATAATTTGTGGGATATCTGCAACACAATCAGTGGCTTTCTCTGCAACCACAGCAATAGCGCCTTTCTCCCTGGCCATGCTTACAAAATCGTGCCCGTCAGATTTATGGCCTTTTATGGCAACAAAAAGATACCCCTTTTTCACCTTACGGGAATCATGCGTTAGCCCTGAAACTTCTTTTTCCGTAAAGGAATTTAATGTATATTTTTCTAAAACTGAACAAATCTCACTTAATTTCATTTGTAATTTTCACTATTTTTTATACCGAATTATTTTTTTCCCGATCGAAAAAATAATCTATTCTCAGAACACCATCAAAGCCTTGGGTTCTAATACTCTGCGGCTGAACAATCCGTTCATACAAACGCTTCGTTTTGTCAACCCTGTCAACTTCTTCTGCATATTCCTTCAAAAGCCTGTGAAGCGCTTCCCTGTTACTAGCCCTCACCATTTCCAGCTCTTTTTGGGAAGCATATAAACTATACCATAAAATGAAATTCTTCTTGTTTAAATCTTTCGGTATCATCATTCCACCTCTTATCTTCGCTAAATACGGTAACCACAAACATACCTGGTACTATTATCGAGACACTTTTTACGTGTTTGCCAAAATCCCTCCTTTTCTTTTTTTTATTTCACAAATAATCAATGCATTGCCATCTGTTGTAATTGTGCGGGCTCCACGCCAAGATACATTAACGTTTTCTTGATGATTCCCCCCACTGCCGGAGCGGCGACAGTCCCGCCATAATAAGCTCCGTTCTTTGGCTCGTTGACCATAACCAGCACGCAGATACGGGGTTTTTCTGCCGGCGCATATGCAACAAACGAAGAAACATATTTATCATGCGAATAACGGCCATCCGCCTTGTTAATTTTCTGAGAGGTACCTGTTTTCCCGGCAACTTCATATTCGGGCAAAAAAGCTTTTTTGCCCGTGCCATTTCTCACAACATCGACTAATATGGGATTTAACAAATCACGTGCAACTTCTTCGCTCATTACACGCCTGACAATCTGCGGACCTTCATATTCCTCTTTTACATTGCCATCATTATCAGTAATCGACTTTATTATTCTTGGTTTTAACAACAAACCACCATTTGCAATACTGGCAAATATTGTAACAAATTGAAGAGGGGTTGCGGTAATTTCGTGTCCTATTGAAACCGATACCAAAGAAAACTGCTTTGACCAGCTTTTTAGCGGACGAAAAATCCCTTCCTGTTCCCCGGATAATTCAATGCCAAACTTGTTTCCGAAATTAAACTGTTCAAGGTGGTCATACATTCTTTCAATTCCCATACGCAGGCCCAATTTGGCCATTCCAATATTGCTTGAATAAGTAATAATTTCAGAAACAGTAAGTTTATTGTAACCGTGAGAATCGCGTAAGGTTCTTTTCCCCATTGAGTATGTGCCATTTTCACAATCGATTATATCGTCAGGGCCGGCCAGTTTATTTTCAAAAATTCCTGCCAGCACAACAGGTTTTATTATTGAGCCGGGCTCGTAAAAATCGGTAATCGTTAGATTTTTTCTTGCACTCGAAGGGTATTTTTTGACATTGTTCGGATCATATGCCGGCACGTTTGCCATGGCGAGGATTTCTCCGGTTGTTGTATCCAGCACAATAGCCGAAGCAGAAACCGGCAGCCATGTTTTACACAAATTATCTAACTCTTCTTCTGCAAAACGCTGGATATCGCTGTCAATCGTAAGCATGACATTATCTCCATGCCGTGGAAACTGCATCTCTACGTCAGGCGTTAAAATATGGCTTTGCTGCGCATCACGGAGCATCATCTTATAGCCCGGATCGCCGGTTAATATTTTATTACACGACAGTTCAATGCCTTCCAGCCCCTTCTCGTCAATATCCGTAAAACCAATTATATGGCTTCCCAATTGACCATTTTGGTAGAACCGATGATATTCATGTTCAATGTAAACCCCCTGTAAAGACAACTTACTGATCTCTTTTAATTCCTCATCACTGACTTTTCTCTTAATCCAGACAAATTTTTTATCTTTGTTGAGTTTTTTCAATAATTTTGAGGAATTGAGTTTCAAGACTTTGCTCAAATAATGGACAACTTCAGAAGCGTCTTTAATTGCGGAAGGATCGGCATAAACAGAACCCACCCGTAATGATTCCGCAAGCTTCCTGCCGTTTCTATCTAATATCATTCCTCTTCTTGCAAATAACTTTACTTTCTTGCTTTGTTGCGCTTTTGCCAATTTTGCATATTTATCATGCTCAATAATCTGTATGCGGCTGAGATTGAATGCCAAACCAATGAAAGCCAAAATAAGAAAAACTCCGATAAGATTGGTCCAGAATCTATGCATACATTTAAAATACATATTAGTCGTTATCCCTTAACAGTTGAAAAATGTTTAAAATTTTACGAACGCTTTCGAGAAAAAGATACTTTTCCCCGAAAGCGTTCGGGAGGAAGGCAATAAAATATCTTTAACTTTCTCTAATTATGCAATGAACAATTTCTTACAATAGGTTCTTTTTGCGTATATAAATTATCAGCCATAATTATTTTTGGAGAAACCACCACACTTTCCTTTGTTTTCCTGACAGCTATTTGGCTGGGAACACCTTCCTGTGGCAAAAGAGCCAGTTGATAGGATTTTACCTTGCCAACAATAAACTCCGGTGATTTTAATTTCAGCACATGATAATCAAGTTTTTTATTTTTCTCCGTCAGTTCAATAAAATCCTTTTGAAGTTGTGCTATCTGATACCCCATTTCAATAATTTTATTCCTCTCCCACACAACCATCACCGCCATAGCTATTGCAATGGCAAACATTACCAACCATCTAAACATGCCCATGCTAAATCCTTTCCGCAACTCTGAGTTTTGCACTTCTACTTCTCACATTTTTTCCTATTTCAGAAGCACCCGGCCTTAAAGGTTTTTTGGTAACTATGTGAAATATGTTTTTATCCGCCATTTCTATAAAACTATTTTTCACAATTCTATCTTCAAGCGAATGAAAGCTTATAACGGCAATACGCGCGCCCTTTTCCATAAAATTGTGAATCTTATTTAAGAAAATTTCCAAATTTTCCAATTCCCTGTTTACTGCTATTCTCAATGCCTGAAAAACCTTCGTCGCAGGGTGTATTCTGCTTTTTTTCACAGGAACGGTACGTTCTATTAACTTTGCCAATTGCGTTGTTGACTTCAACTCGCATTCACTTCTTTCTTTAATTACCCGCCGTGCTATTCTTTTTGACCAACGTTCTTCTCCGTATTTTCTTAATAATTCTTCCAACTCCCGTTCTGATATTTTTCGCAATAAATCCTGTGCCGTAAATGAAGACGAACGATCCATTCTCATATCAAGCCGACCTTCTTTCGAAAAACTAAACCCTCGTTCCGCCATATCGAACTGTAACGAAGAAACACCAAGATCAAGAAGTACGCCATGAACCTTATCGATATTTGCCATTTTCAGAACTTCATCAACATCTGAATAATTTGCATGATATAATCTGAAGGAACATCCTCTGTTTGATAAATACTGTTTTGTCATATTCAACATTTCAAAATCTTTATCAATGCCGATTAAACAGCCGTCAGGTTTAATCTTATCCATTATCTTGATTGCGTGCCCTCCGCCTCCCACAGTGCAATCAAGAATAATGTCGCCAGGATGCAAACACAAATTTTCCAAGACCTCCTCAACCATAACCGGTTCATGAGGAGGACTGTCGTCGATACTAGACATACGATATTTTCATAATTTTAATGCTATGATTTTGATTTTGCCAGACACATATCAAATTTCATACCTTCATAAGTAAACAAAAAGCGTTCTTCCCTTCAAAAAAGCATGTCAATATGCTTAGCCTTTATCATTTGAAGAAAAACCCAACTGAAACAAATCTTCCGCAATTTCCTCAAATTCCCCGTCATGTTCCGATTCAAAATCATTCCAGTTCTTTTCATCCCAAATTTCAATCCGGTTGCTTATCCCAACAATAACAACATTTTTCTGTACATTCGCAATTTCTTTTAAGTACTGAGGAATTAATATGCGCCCCTGAGGATCAATTTCATTAATGCGCTGTGCCTTGGAGAAAAAAAGACGTTGAAACTGCCGCGCCTTTTTATTAGTAAAAGAGAGTTGTTCTATTTTTGAAACAACGCCTTGCCATTCTTTAGGGGTGTACATGAATAAACATGTATCGAGGCCCCGCGTTATAAAAAACCCTTTCCCCTCAACTTCTTCATTGATAACATCACGTAAAGAAGCCGGAATGGCAAGGCGGTTTTTAGCATCTATTGAGTGTCGGTATTCTCCGGTGAACATATGTTTTCCCCACTTTTCACCACTTTATACCACTAAATGGATATGACAATACCTTTTTTTATTTTTTTGTCAACTAATATTTTTGCTTTTTTTTACGTAAACCTTGCAATATTAATTACCTATGCAAATAGTTGTCATATTACATTCATCAAGTACCATATGTGGTATAAATAGAAAAAATATTTTTTTGAAAAAAAATCTACTCATACTTTTCCTTTTTATCAATTTCCGTAATTGCCTCCTGTTTTTTTAATTGTTATTTTCTCAAATGTCTTTTAATATGAACCAATGAAACCAATGTTCTCGTAATTTTCTCCTTTCATTACCAAATGCCGAACGCCTGAAAACTGTATAATGTTGAATAAATTATCCGACTACGATTTCGATCTCCCAAAAGAACTTATTGCCCAAAAACCTACGGAAAAGAGGGATAACGCGCGGCTCATGGTACTCCACCGCAACTCCGGCAAGATAGAACATCGCAGATTCTATGAAATTGCCGACTACCTCCGCCCCGAAGATCTTCTCGTATTGAATAATACAAAGGTCATTCCGTCCCGGATATCAGGGAAAAAAACTCATGGGGCGTATGTGGATTTGCTATTCATAGAAGAATTGGAAGGGAATTGCTGGAAAGCATTAGTAAAATCAAATGCTGCATTAAAAAAAGGGGAAAGGATTTATCTCGATAATGCAGACATTTCAGCCCATTTGCTTGGGAAACACGAAGACAATTCGTGGATATTACAGATGGAAAACGGGGCGGATATGAAAGAGATTATGAACAGGGTAGGAAAAATGCCATTGCCCCCCTACATTAAACGTCCTAAAAAAAACAACGATTTTTCTGCTCTGGATGCCGAACGATACCAAACAGTGTTTGCCCAAAAAGAGGGCGCCATTGCAGCCCCAACAGCCGGATTGCACTTCAGTAAAAACGTTTTGGAAAAAATAAAAAATCTCGGAGCAGATATAGCGTTCGTAACGCTTCACGTCGGCTTAGGAACCTTTTTGCCCATTAAAACGGAGGAAATACACAACCATTGTATGCTTAAAGAATATTATGAATATCCAAAAGAACTGATTCAAAAAATAATGCACACAAAAAAACGACAGGGACGCGTTATTGCCACAGGAAGCACTTCATGCAGGGTACTTGAAACAATTGCGTTGAACAGCGCTGCACATCAATTGTCAGGCTACACCGGTTTGTTTATTCATCCGCCATATCAGTTTAAATACGTTGATATACTCATTACCAATTTTCATCTTCCGAAGACTACTCTTTTATTATTAGTTTCAGCTTTTGCAGGCAGGGAACACATTTTAAACGCATATGAAGTTGCCAAAAATGAGGGATATCGTTTCTATAGCTACGGTGATTGTATGATAATTATTTAAATCAATAAAATTGTATCTACCGCTAAAGATGGATAAAAACAAAGACACCTTTTTCTTATCCCCAAATGCCAGATTGGTGCTTGAAAAAAGATATTTGAAAAAAAATGCTTCCGGAGAACCAATTGAATCACCAGAAGACATGTTTCGCCGGATCGCAAAAAATATTGCCTCGGTTGATTTACTTTATAATAAAAATGCCGATATTTCCGGTCTGGAAGAACAATTTTACCATCTTATGGTTTCCCAGCGGTTTCTCCCCAACTCACCCACATTAATGAACGCCAGCAGGCATCTGCAACAACTACTGGCATGTTTCGTATTGCCTTTGGAAGATTCCATCGAAAGCATCTTCGACACCGTAAAACAAGCCGCTATCATCCATAAAAGCGGCGGCGGCACAGGATTCAGCTTTTCCCGCATACGGCCAAAAAATGATATTGTAAGCACTTCGTGCGGTATGGCCAGCGGCCCCGTATCTTTTATGAAGGTTTTTAATGAAGCAACAGAGGCCATAAACCAGGGCGGCTTCAGGCGAGGCGCAAACATGGCAGTGCTTAATGTGAGCCATCCCGATATTCTTGATTTTATCCATGCAAAAAATTCTGAAGGGGTTTTGACAAATTTTAACATCTCTGTCGGCATTACACATGCATTCATGCGGGCAGTGGAATATGACGAAACGTTTCCCCTCATTAACCCGCGAACAAAAACAATCATCAAAACGATACGGGCAAAAGAGCTTTTTCAGGAAATCATACAATCCGCATGGAAAAACGGCGAACCGGGTATTTTATTTATCGACACGATTAACGCAGCCAATCCGACCCCTTCACTTGGAAACATTGAGGGCACAAACCCGTGCGGAGAACAGCCTCTGTTGCCGTATGAGGCATGTGTTTTAGGATCAATCAACGTCTCGCAAATGACTACCCGCAAAGATAAACATTGCGAAATGAGCTGGCATTCTCTGGAAAAAACAATTCATCTCTCCGTACATTTTCTTGACAATGTTATTGACGCAACAAAGTATCCATTATCTCAAATTGAAGGGTTAACCAAAGGCAACAGAAAAATAGGACTGGGAATCATGGGATTTGCTGACCTTCTCATAAAACTCGGCATTCCCTACGATTCGGAAGAATCGATAAAATTTACCAATGAACTTTTACATTTCTTTGCAAAAAAAGCGAATGAGGCGTCTGCGAGATTGGCATCAGAACGCGGTGTATTTCCCAATTACGAAAAAAGTGTTTATGCCGAACAAAATGGCCCTAAATATAGAAATGCGACGAGAACAACAATAGCGCCAACAGGCACTATAAGCATTATTGCCAATTGTTCCAGCGGCATAGAACCTCTGTTTGCTCTTGCATACACCAGAAACGTGCTCGTAGAAGGCGGATTACCGGAAATTCATCCGCTTTTTGAAGAAGTTCTCAAAAAAATGGGAATTTATACTGACAAGCTTTTAGCAGATGTTAAAAAGGAAGGGTCTGTGCGGAATATCGAATATATTCCTGCTGATATAAAAAGATTATTTACAACGGCACGGGACATTTCGCCGGAATATCACGTAAAAATCCAATCTGTCTGTCAAAAATATATCGATAATGCCGTTTCCAAAACTATTAATTTTCCGAAAGAATCAACCGCAGAGGAAGTGGAGAAAGTTTTCCTGGCAGCATACAAAAGCGGCTGTAAAGGAATCACCATTTACAGAGACAAAAGCAGGATATCACAAGTGTTATCCGTAGAATGCACCTGCACGAACGAACTCATAGGCAGAAATCACGTTGTGTTATAACCATATCCCAGTACTGTTTTAATTTTTGCATATCATTCGCCGGCTTCATAATAAAATTGTCTACTCCCCCCATCAGATAACTACTGCGTTCCAGAATGTTTTCTGAAAATATCGTAATTGAAATCCGCGGAAAATCCTTTTTTATTTTTGTAACAAAATCCAATCCCTTTTCGCCGGTAATCGCAGTATCTAAAAGCATAAAATCAATTTTGTTCATATTTAATATATTAAACGCATGTTCCGTATCGGTTACAAAAAACGATTTCAAGCCCTTTTGATTTGAAATCTCATACAATTGTTTTCTTATGATATCTCCACGGCAGATAATCAGCAAATTCTGGTTCGTGCGTTTTCCATTTTCTATATATTGACGAAACATATTCTTATACAGCACTTTTTTAAGAACAGATTCAACGACAATATTTAGTTCTCTTTCATTAAAACCTTTCAGGAGATACCCGTCCAGGCAAAATGACAAAAGATCCATCCATGTATCTATCAAATCTATTTCCAATATTATTCCTAAACCAGCAAATTCCGTCTTCACGTCTTTTAACAATTCATAGTCATTCATCTTTGCTGATTCAAATTCTGTAACAAGAAGATCACATTTGTTTTTGCGTAGCATACTCATTGCATTATGCTTTTGGTTTGCCGCATAAACAATGTAACCCTGCTTTAGCAATATGTTTTCAATTACCCTGCATTGAGTTTCCTTGACATAAAGCACCATTATTTTCAGGTCTTCTTTCACCTTACAACGTTTTTTTATTATTTCAAAACCGTTCGTTTCTTCCTGTAATTCCTTTATAGTGCCTTCATCAATAGATAACGCGCCGATATCATACTCTCCGCCGGATTGAGTGGCGCGCATCAGCACCCTCCTTACCTCCACATATATTTTCTTTTGCGGTTTTCGGTAAAGATTGCCGGTAGTGCCGGCAGAAGATAAACTGAATTTAACAATCAAATGATTTGAAGGCAATACGGGACGATTTGTGACAAACCGGATTCCGTGCTGAGAAACATCCTTAATGGTGATTGGTATTTCTTCATTTGAAAAATCATTCAGGCCTTTGTCCAGAAATGAACACGTGCCATTCGTCTTTAAATCAAAACGTTTCTCAGTGCGTCTTTCTCTTGTTTCTTCAGGTGTTTCAGGCGGGTAAACAATGACAGGATCAGATTCTTCCTTCGCTTCTTCTTTTACTTCTTTCTTTGTTTCTTCCTTTATTTCCGCTTTTACTTCGGTCTCCAGCCTTTGAATCAATTCTTCTACAAAAGACCTCACATTCCGCAGTTCATCGATTGTTAAATTCTGAAGTGTTTCTTTCCAGTGTTCATTTTGCATTGGCAATTTTGAAGAAAATTTTTTTGTGGGTATAAAAAACTTAAAAAGACATGTACTTGTTTAACAACCAAGTCTTTGCTTTAGAAATGTCTGAACTTTCTTTCCATCGGTTGTTCCGCCGCATTTGGACATAATAAGCTTCATTGCCACGCCAAATTCTTTTCCGGTAAATTTGTTTTCCTCAACAACTTCATTGACAATTTTCTTGATATCTTCATCAGAAAGTTGCCTGGGGAGGTATTCCTCTACAATAGCAATCTCATTATCTATTTCTCTTACCTTTTCCGGCAATGAAAGTCTTTCATATTCTTCCCTGGTCTTCTTTAATTTTTTTTGATAGCCGTTTACAACAGCAACATAATCTATCTGATCCTTCGGTTTGCCAGACGTCTCGGCAATTTTTATATCCGCAAGTATCATACGCAAAACAGAAGTCCTTAATTTATCTTGCGCTTTCATGGAAGACTTTAAATCTTCTTTGATTCTTTCATTTAAATCCATAGTTTATTCCTCATTAAAAGAATATCCTCCGACTTTATGTCCACAATTGGGACAATACGCAGGACTTCCTTCATAATATTTCCCGCAGTATTTACAGGGCATTAATATTTCCACTTGCCGTGCCTGCTTTGGCCGCATAAATAAATATAACGGCAAAAACACTATCATAAGCAAAAAAACACCCAGCATCCAACCGGCAGCAGAGAGGGTTTTGTACCCTTTACTTTTGGCATCCATGTAAACCCATACAGCTACTGCCGCAGCAATAAGCAATCCAATAAATCTCATACCTATCATCCCTTCAATGTATCGGTGGAATATAACACACAAAACTTCTCCAGTCAAATAATTATCATTACCGCACCCTACGTTCATGATAACTATTGCAATTATATTTTTATTTCATACAAGAAAATACCCTTGAAACTATTCCTTCATTTAGTAAAATACCTCAGTAACTTTTTATAACAAGAAAACACCTAAACAAATATACATAAAAAGGATGACAACAATGAAATACATATATACCGCTGAAGATTGTCCAAAGTGTGAAAAATTAAAGAAAAAATATAGAACTGAAGGCATACGGTTTGTTGAAAGAAACGCAGAGAGGATTAAACAGCCTGAAGATGATATTGACAGGGAAGCTCTGGTACAAGCTTCAATGCAAAATATGGAATTACCCGTTGAGGTTGATGCATAAGTTTCTTTCACATTGTTTCCACGGCTTTTACAATTTCCTTATGTAATTTATCAAATCCTTTGATAAATTCGATACGCTCGCGCCTCAAATCGGACACCTGTTTTGCAATGTTTTCTTTATCATAAAATTTCTCAGGGTTATACACAGAAATATCCATATCTTCAACGTATGCAGGCACCTTGAAATTCCAATACTTATCATCTTCCCATATAATTGTTCCGCGAACAATGCCTCGAATAATCGTTGACATTTCTCCAATCTCTACCCTCTTTACTTTACGTTTTGTAACCTTCTTTCCATCCGGCAGTTTTTCAATAATCTCCCCCAACCCTCCGGTATTTAACTGGTAACATTGCACCTTTCCCTCATTTCGTTTAACAAAATCATAAAACCAGTTTCCCTCATAAGATTTATCCCCTATGATAAACGGATTTGTTCCCACCGAGCGAACGGACTCTCCTGCCCGTTTCGGGTCGCCAGCCGATGTTTCAATCGATTCTCCAAGCATAAATACCGCACCTGCCTGCTCAGGAGTAAGTTTCACCGCCAAAGGAACAACAGTATGCCTGCGCGTAATAAACGCAACGATTAAGCCATCCATTTCATCAACAGGAGGCAAATTAATACTATCTGAAATATACGGACACAAATCGCTCCGAATCATAATTCCGCGTCCATTACTCGTTAAGGTATCGTCATCAAAAAAAACATTTCCTTCATAATCTACCATGACATTCTCAAAAATGGCCTCACGAGATATCGCCGCCTTATAGATAATGGGCTGTGAAACGGCATCAAGACCTTCCGTCTTTAAATAAAACCCACGTTCAGAACCATACGCGGACCCGTCTTTTTTGAGAAATACCACGTCGTCCTGTAATATTTCAATACCTTCACCCACATGATTCAAATCATGTGTGTGACATGTATGAGTTGTTTTCCCCGTGCCACTCAATCCAAAAATAAGCATCCCGTATTTTTTTATGCTTCCGTCTTTTTTCCTCGCTTTTAGAATCTTTGTGCCGGCATGAAGACCCAGCATCCCTCTTTGCTTCGCATTCCACATAGCCATCCGCAGAAATCCTTTTTTAGACTCGCCATAATAATCGGTCCCTAAAACAACCGTAGTGCTTATTTCAGGAAAAACCAATATTTGCCGTTCATTTTCCTGCCACTCGGGAATATATATTATATATTGCTTAAGCTCCGGTTCCTGCTTTGCGGGAAACAGTGTCGACCATGTCATATATGCCAAACGAATCATTTCCGGACGTTGTATAGAACCAAAGAAATTACAATTGGGTGAAAATTCACCATTGTCTCCCATATTCCGATTAATTCTTACAAACGGCGCTTTTCTTATATATCCTTCAACAGCAGCTAATGTTTTTGCAAGGTTATTCATGATTTCTGTTTGCTGGGGATTAAGGAGAGATTGGCAGACTTCCGGACTCCCTATACACACGGTAAATTTTGCACTGCGGTTCTTTACGGTAGAATGAACTGCGATATTCCCAAATTTCGTAAATGAAGCAAACCTCTCTGCATTACGCCTTAATGTCCAATCTGTGGCATTAATTACATTTGGCGCTTTTTTTAAATATTCTATCATCCTGTTTATTGACTGAATTTCATTTTCAAATGATGCTGTTGAACCCATTGCCCTTCTTTCCTCCATGTATGTGGTTTTCAAAACATACTTTTACCGCAATGCCCTATATAAATAACCAAATCCGGTGCATTATAATAAACAGAATATAATAGGCAAACAAAAAAGGGCACTCCTTTTTCAAAAAAATCAAATAATAATTGCCATTCTTGCTTTTAGATTTTAGAATGTGATCTGTTAAAAATCCGTAAAAATACCGCCGGACCAACATGAAAAAAATACCGTTGCAAGAATTGTCATCGCTTATATCCCGATACGTTGACGGAGAACGTCTCATCCTCGAAAATCCGCATATCACAAAGGAAATGATCGATGATTTTTTCCAAAATATTTCGGGAAACCATGAAGTGACAAAATCCGGCACCCCCTCCCCTGCCCGTCATAACCCTCCATCGCCGAAGAAAAAATTGAATGAATTAATCATTCACACAGACGGGGCATCGAGGGGAAATCCGGGAAAGGCAGGCGCCGGCATTGCAATCTTTGACTACGATTATCGCATTATTGAAGAAATCTGCAAATTTCTTGGAGAAGCTACCAATAATGTAGCTGAATACGAAGCGATGATTCTTGCCGCGCAAAAAGCTGCCTCTTACCAGCCTGATAAGGTTATTTTTAAAACTGACAGCGAATTGCTGGTACGGCAAGTAAAGGGCATCTATCGGGTGAAAAATCCCAATCTCATACCGCTCTATAAAAAACTTATGACACTTTTTAAAACTTTTCCATCATGGGAAATATATCACGTCTCCAGAGAAGAAAATGTTCTCGCGGACACTCTTGCCAACAAAGGAATCGATTCTGCCGCATAAAACACGTTAAATTAATAATTGAATTATAGTTACATGTATGATATATTTACCTCCGAACAGTTCACCTTCTAACGCGAAAATGTCCAATCTAACCGGTAACGATACAGACAATCATACGCTATTACAGGCTATAAACATATACAAAGAATATAGGAGCGGCGAACAAATATTACCTGTTTTGCATGAAATATGTCTGTCGGTTGAAAAGGGTGAAATTGTTGTAATCATAGGAGCTTCCGGCGCCGGAAAAAGTACATTACTGCATATACTGGGCGCTTTGGATACGCCCACTTCCGGTTCTTTACTTTACAAAGGGGAAGATGTATCTCAATTAAGTCCTTCAAAACAAGCCGAATTGCGAAACCGTGTTTTTGGTTTTGTTTTCCAGTTTTATCATCTCTTGCCTGATTTTACCGCATTGGAAAATGTTTTATTACCATGCTTTATTGGAAAACGATTTACAAAAAACACGAAAACAAAAGAAGAATTCCATAATCGGGCTGTTTCGCTCTTGGAAAGAGTCGGCTTAGGCAACCGATTAACGCACAAGCCATCTAAATTGTCTGGTGGTGAAAAACAACGGGTAGCAATAGTGCGGGCGCTTATTAATCAACCGGAATTATTATTGTGCGATGAACCTACAGGAAACCTTGACACACAAACCGGCTACGAAATAAGAGACCTGATATGGGAATTAAACAAAACGATGAATCAAACAGTGGTGATTGTCACACACGATCAAAACATGGCGGAACAGGCAAACCGGATTATTAAAATAACAGACGGTCGCATTACAAATTAAACAGCAAGTGAAAGGAGCAGATACTACTACAATGGGATTAAAGGTTTATATAAGCGGTAAGTTATTTCCAAAAGAAGATGCTAAAATATCGGTCTTTGACCATGGATTGCTTTATGGAGATGGAGTTTTTGAAGGCATACGAGTTTACAATCAAAATATATTTGCGTTGGATGAACACATTGACAGACTTTACTGCTCTGCAAAAGCCATTGACCTTAAAATTCCCATTACAAAATCAGAAATGATAAAAGCAATTAAAGATACTTTAAAAGCAAATAATCAAAAGGATGCTTATATAAGAATTGTTATTACTCGTGGAATCGGAAAGCTTGGCCTTGATCCCAATAAGTGTTCAACTCCTGAAATTATTATCATCACGGATACGATAGAACTATACCCTAAAGCTCTTTATGAAAACGGACTTGAAATAGTGACGGTCACTACCATAAGGAATCATTACTCCAGTCTGGATCCAAAAATCAAGTCGCTTAATTATCTGAACAATATCCTGGCAAAAATTGAATCAATACAGTCGAAGGCAGGTGAGGCATTGATGCTTAACAAGGATGGTTATGTGGCAGAATGCTCAGGGGATAATATTTTTATTGTAAAAAATAATACCCTGTTAACCCCTCCGGAAAGCGCAGGCATATTAATAGGTATTACGAGAAACTGTGTTATGAAACTCGCAAAAGATATGGGAATTTGTGTGAAGGAAAAATTAATGACACGGTATGATTTGTACATTGCGGATGAATGTTTCTTGACAGGCACTGCGGCGGAAATTATTCCTGTTGTTAAAATCGACGGCAGAACAATCGGCACAGGTAAACCAGGGAAAATAACCCTTGATTTACTGGAATGTTATCGCAAGCTAACGACAAAATAGCTATGTTACTCTGATTTTTTATGCCTTGAAGAAGAAAAAGAGGAAAAAAACATCAGTGAAATGCCAACACAAATCAAGCTATCTGCAACGTTAAAGGTAGGCCAATGATACTTGTGCCCGAGGTGCAAATCAATAAAATCCCTTACATATTTAAACCACATTCTATCCCACAAGTTTCCGAGAGCGCCTGCCAGAATAAGCCCTAAAGCAATGTTCGAGCCAAAAATATTTTTATCTGATTTAATATAGACAAATACAATTGCCGCAATTGCCAGAAAAGAAAGGAAGATAAAAATAGTGGCTTTTCCAGGAAACATCCCGAAAACAACCCCTTCATTTTCGCTTCTTATTATATTGAGAAGCCCCGGGATTAACGTTACCTTTTTAAACCTATCTAATTGAGAAAAAACAAACCACTTTGAAACAATATCCGCAACAACACCACTCACTATAGTAATAACAAACAAAGTAGTTCTTCTCATCATACTTGACTAGAGATTGCCAAGCTCCTCTTCCCTTTGGCAATCTATGCAAAGCCGTGCGTAAGGAACCGCTTTCAATCTTTCCCTATTAATTTTTTTCTCGCATGCTTCACATACGCCAAAGGTGCCTTCTTCTATCTTTTCCAACGCATCATCTATGCTTCGTACGCTTTCTTCTCCGTTCTGGATAAGTTCTATCATAAGTTCCCGCTCATAGTTGTCTGTACCAACATCTGCCATGTGAATTGGAACGTTTGATAAATCTCCCGAGGCATCTTGTCTGGATTTTTTCAATGCCTCTTCCTGCATATAATCAACCTTTCCAACCAGTTTTTCCCTTAGCGAGATGAGTAGCTTCTTGTAAGGTGCAAATTCATCCTTCATTTCTTTCTCCATAAATTAATTTGGCAGAGAACTATTACACAACCCTTAGAACGCCTAATCGTCCGCAAATATTCAAGCAGTCTAGCATATATTAAAAATTAGTCAATATAATTTATACCTATACTATAATTATAACAACCTCTTATACTTACAAAAATGCCTGTCTTTTCGCACCCTCCCCATGCCGTACCTGCTTTTCTTTCCGGTAATAAGATGGCACATACTCTTGTGAGAAGAAAAGAGAGAAAAGGGGTCAAATCTTTATTGTTGACAAATCGTTTATATCTGATATAATTTTGTAATGGCAAGACCATTACGCATACAATACGAAGATGCATTATATCATGTAACCTGCCGGGGCAACGAGCGGAAGGCGATATTCAGAGATGACCATGATAAAAATGTATTTCTTGAATTGTTGAATGACGGACTGAAAACGTATCATATCATCCTGTATTGCTACGTCCTCATGGATAATCATTTCCATCTGCTGTTAGAAACACCCCTTGCCAATCTCAGTGAATTTATGAGATGGTTTAACATTACCTACACATCTCATTACAATAGAAGACATAAGAGGACTGGCCATTTGTATCAGGGAAGATACAAGAGCATTCTCGTGGAAAAGAAAAGTTATCTGCATATTGTATCCCGATATATCCATGTAAACTCGGTGAGAACGAAACAAGAAGGAAAGCTACCGTTTTTAGAAAAGAAGAAATATTTGAAGAACTACCCGTGGAGCAGCCTTTTGGGCTATATCAACGATGCCCGAAGAAGCAGCATTATTGAGTATACCAGGGTACTAGAGCAATATGGAGGGGACAACGAAAAAGGAAGGAAATTGTATTGGGAGACGATCTGTAATGATATATCGACAGGTATTGACATAAAAGAAAAAGTTATCGGGGGAAGCATATTGGGAAGTGATACGTTTATCAAGTGGGCGAGAGAGAAATTTTTGCCGGCGAAATCACGTGAGATTCCGGCGGTACGGCGGTTAAAAAAATATACCGCAAAAGAGGAAATCATTGCTGCGCTCTGCAAGGAAACAGAGAAAAGTTTTGATGAAATAAAACAGGAACGAGGTATAATAAGACAAGTAGCGATGGATTTGTTCTACCGGGTTGGCGGACTCAGCGGAACTGAGATAGGAGAAATGATGGGGATAGACTATAGTACCGTGAGCCAGTGTAGAAAACGATTACGAGAAAGACTGAAAGGTGACCAGCATCTTTCTCAGATGATCGAAAGAGTTGAACGGATTTGTCAACGATAAAGATTTGATAATCATATAGAAGGCTCCTTCACAAATCGATGCCAAATTGTATCATAAGGGCATCGTGAAATAAACGGTGAAAACGGTAAGAAAGGAGGAGCAGACTATGAGTTATTTTGTGGGGATAGATTTACATTCGGATAATAGTTACGTAGGAGTGATAGACAAGAAAGATAGTCGGATATTTGGCAAGAAACTCCCCAATGATCT
The DNA here is from genome assembly GCA_016873165.1 of Planctomycetota bacterium. Lineage (GTDB taxonomy): Bacteria > Planctomycetota > Brocadiia > Brocadiales > Brocadiaceae > Kuenenia. Next base: position 84,417 of record VGXV01000012.1, read on the forward strand.
TGGTGTGATCTTAAAGACACTGGAGCCGTTTCAGGAGAAGATACAAGGGATTGCGGTAGAGTCGACGTACAACTGGTATTGGCTGGTGGACGGATTACA
>VGXV01000013.1 GCA_016873165.1 Planctomycetota bacterium
ACTGGTGCGGATTTCTATAATCCGTAACTAAAAAACCTGAAAATACGGGTGCGGTCAATGGAATGAATGCTTTTGGACATTATAATTTTTTCATTTAATAAGGCAAAAAATCTACGATTTTTTGCTAGGGGAAATCTTTTTCGCTTGACAAAAGCCTTCTAATGGGTGACCCCATACCCAACTCTCATAGCCCGGAGGCCACAGGTTCGAATCCTGTCCCCGCTACCAATAAAAAAGGGATTGCAGTTCTTCTCTGCAATCCCTTTCGTCGTTATTATGTGAATTAAAAACTTAATCCCAATCCCAGTGAAACGGTGTTTTTTGTTAAGTCTCCTGAACTAAAGGTATTGTCCAGTCGCTTGTATTTATAATCAAATTCGGCAAAACACCACTCTTTTAAATCATACTTTAAATTAAAGTCTACATTGAAACCGTCTACCCTTTCTGTGCCGCCCAGTTGTTCGTTCGATTCAAAAAAGTCCAGGTTGGAATATTGAAGATCAAGGAACCCTGTAAGACGTTTGAGTTCTCTCGTATACTTTATTCCGAATTTCGTGTTAAAGTAAGAATTGTTGTCCTCTTTACGTTCTTCTGTTACCCCTCTTCCGCAGTATACGTCTATGGAAGAAAGGGGATTAATGTCATAGCGGTCCCCGAGCAATACCTCCCATCCTTCAAAATTTTCGTAACGGCTGTTTTTCCTGTAGTCAGTGATTTTGTATTTTGTCGTTAAATATATTTCGTTTCTCTTATTTATATTCCATGTTACGCCAAATGGTATTTCCTGCAATGTGTTATCCTTGTCTTTGGCAATATCATACCGAAGGATGGAATAATCAAACCCGGATGTGACTATAACGGGCATATAAGGACATTCATATTCAAAACTTGCGCCGACGGTATCGCGATTAAAATCATTCTGCTTAAATTGGCTTCGCTGATAACTCACATCGCGGTTAAAATAATGGATTGAAAAATCAAGATATGAAAAAAAATCGGGGAGATCAATGTCAATTCTGGCAATATTGGCGGTAATGTCTCTTCGGTCTCTGAAGACGTTTATCCCCTGATCTTCTATGGGAACATCAAGATCTACAACATCTTCGGAAAACCTTCTTTGATAACCGGGAGGGATTACATATCGGCGTATTTGATCCATTAACTTCAGATTAAAATCGTTGGCAAAGTTAAATTCAACGTTGCCCGATAACGACTGGTTAACGTGATCCCTCTCCTGCACATGCCCGTATTCATAAATATCGGTTTTATAATTGAGGTTTGTTTTTATAAAATCGTAAAAAGGCGTATCGAGTTCAATCTTCGCTTTATGCAATGTATAAAAATCTTCAACCTCGTCTTGAGGGGCGTCAAATGTGTTATCGTCAAAGATTTCAGTTGCCTGGTATGATGGTTTAATTGCTACCGGACTAACCCGGATATTATCATGCAAAGCAGAAACATCTTCCATGAAGTTTGCAATACCGGAGGCAAGGGAATGTTCTTCCTCGCTGCTTGTGATGGTTTCTGTAGTTGGTTCTTCGCAGAAACCTGGTAGAGATTGCAATAGCATCAGGCAGATTATTATTAGTGGAGAATATTGTGGGAAAAGTCGCAAGTAATTTCTCTCTCCGTTTCATGGTTTCTTATACAATAACAATTTCTCAGACAAATGTTGTTATGTAAGAAGAATTGTAAACTAATACAAAATAATTTGCAATTATGAAATTTTAAAAGAGTTATGTAGTGCAATGACTGGTGATAAAATCGTGAAACGGGCAGTTTGTCTTGTTCTACCAACAGATGGTCAAAACCTTATATTTGCGATTAAATATCTTTCAGCATGTCCATTATTTCAAGTGCATTTCGCGCCGCTTGTCCCGCATGGCAGTTGTTAAACATTACAATGGTAGCAGGTACGTAATGATCAATAAAGGTAATATCTGAAAGAAAAGCGCGTAATTCTTCGGGGGTGTAGAGATAATCGTATCTTTCTTCTAATGAAGCCTTAAACCAGTTGCTGTTTCTGCCATGAAATCTGAAATATCCAAGGTTTGTTGTTATCGTAGGATTATACGGCATAAGTCCCCTCAATTTTGGTTCATCAACAATGCAGTATCCGATCCCATGTTCTTTTAAAAAAGAAAGGCTGTTTTTGCTGTGCCAGGAAAAATTCCTGAATTCTATCACAAGCGGGATATCCTTTGTTTTTTCCTTAAAGAATAAGAGATAGTCATAGTTTTCCTTTGTCGGGTGAAAACTATACGGAAATTGGGCGAGGATGGCGGACAGCCTCCCTTCTTTTTGTAAAGGTTTTATTGCAAAGAGGAAATGGTCAAAAGCATCGTTGTTGTTGATCAATTTTCTTGTTCTCTTGTCACGTATTTCATGAGTAAGAGATTTGTGTGCTTTGACGGTAAATTCAAAATCCGGCGAGGTTTTTCTTATCATGCCTTCAAATGATTTCTGAGATGGGATGGCGTAATAGGTGGCGTTTATCTCCGTTATTTTGAATCCCAGTTCTCTTTCGTAAAACGGAAGCATGTCTCCTTTGGTTATGTGAGAAGGATAGGCAGTGCCTATCCAGTCGGGAAATGAAAAACCGGAGGTACCTATTTTAATCATTTTATAACGACAGGCGAAACAAAAAAACGATTCAAGATACATGATAGCACGATCCGTAATGCCTGATGCATATGATCTTTCCTGCTGACAGCAGAAAGTAATTTTACATCGTGTATCGTGTATCGTGTATCACGAATCGTGCATCATAATTAATTATCCGTACTTAAATTCCCCACTTTTTCTTTATTTCGGTTAAAATATTTTGTGTGGTGAATCCAAAGTGTTCCGCAAGGGTCTTTGCGGGCGCTGATGCGCCGAATTGATCAATTCCGATGATAAGACCGTCACGGCCCACAAATTCATACCAGCTTCCCTTTGCCGCAGCCTCGATGGCGACACGTTTGGCACACGATGAAGGGAGAATAGTGTTTTTGTATGATTCTGAACTCTCCCTGAATAATTCAAAACAAGGAACGCTTACAAGACGGGCAGCGATGCCCTTTTCCTGTAATTTCAGTGTGGCTTCAAGCGCAATTGATACCTCTGATCCCGATGCCATGAGAATTATGTCAGGAGCGCCTTTGGAATCCTTTAATGTGTAAGCGCCATGTTTTAATCCTTCTGAAGAAGAATATGCCGTACGATTAATTACCGGAAGGTTTTGCCGCGTAAGAATAAGGGCAGTCGGGCCGGTTTTGCGGTTGAGAGCCGCCACCCATGCCGATGCCGTTTCGGTTGCGTCCGATGGCCTTATTACCAGCAGGTTTGGAATGAGCCTTAGCGAAGGCACATGTTCAATTGGCTGATGGGTCGGGCCGTCTTCTCCGAGAAATATGCTGTCATGAGTAAATACATAAATTACCTGAAGTTTCATTAACGCGGCGAGCCTGATGGAAGGCCGCATATAATCCGAGAAGGTAAGGAATGTGGAGCCATGAGGAATAATGCCGCCATAAAGGACCATTCCGTTGAGTATGGCACCCATAGCGTGTTCCCTTATGCCGAAATGAATATTTTTCCCTTCAAATGAGTTTTTGCTGAGGGCAGGTGATCCCTTGATAAATGTTTTGGTGGAAGGATGAAGATCGGCAGAGCCTCCGATGAGAGAGGGCAATTGCTGCGCGATCACCTGCATCATATCCCCGGAGGCAGCCCTGGTTGCAATGGAATCTTTTTTAATCGTTTCAAGCAGTTTCGATTCCAGGTTGCCGGGGATTTCTTTCTTCATGTAAGCGTTCCACAGACTGGAAAAATTCTGATCTTCTTTTGAGCGGGTTTTAAAGGTATTTTGCCAATTATCATAAACCCCTTTCAGCTCTTTTACGCGTTCCGCGCAGAGTTTCTTTACTTCATCCGGAATGTAAAAAGGCGGATTTTTAGACCAACCGATATTTTCCCTGGTCAATTTAAGCTCTTTTTCTCCCAGGGGTTCTCCGTGAACACCCGCAGTGTCTTGTTTATTTGGGCTTCCTTTTCCAATGTGGGTTGTTGCGATAATAAGCGATGGTTTTTCTTTTTCATTCTGTGCGGCTTGTATGGCCTTTACAATTTCACTGTGATTATGCCCGTCAATTTTAAAAACCCTCCACGAGTACGCTTCAAATCGTTTTGCCACGTCTTCTGTAAAAGCAAGGGATGTGCTTCCTTCTATCGTGATATGATTGTTGTCGTAGATATAGATAATGTTAGAGAGTCCAAGGTGTCCTGCAATGGAAGCAGCCTCGGAGGAAATTCCCTCCATCAAATCGCCGTCGCTTACCACTCCGTAAATGGTGTGATCGATAATTTTGCTGCCATTTTTATTAAACCGTTCGGTGAATAACCTTTCTGCGATTGCCATTCCCACACCATTTGCAAATCCTTGGCCCAAAGGGCCGGTGGTGACTTCCACACCGGCAGTATGGCCGTATTCAGGGTGTCCAGGAGTTTTGCTGTTCATCTGCCTGAATTGTTTGATTTCATCCAGTGGCAGATCATACCCAAAGAGGTGAAGCAGGGAGTAGAGCAGCATCGAGCCGTGTCCTGCGGAGAGGATAAACCGGTCCCGGTTAGGCCAATGCGGATCCTTTGGGTTAAATCGTAAAAACTGCATCCAGAGAACAAAAGCAACGTCCGCGAATCCCATTGGTAATCCGGGGTGTCCTGATTCTGCCTTTTCAACTGCATCGGCAGAAAGCATCTTTAATGTATTGACTGCAAGTTCAGCTTTTTCTTTTTCTATAGCGCTTATTTCCATTTATAACAGTTCTCCCAATTTTTTAGATTTTAATGCGGCGGATTCTACTGCGTTAATAATGGCAGCGCGCAATCCACCTTCTTCCAGTTTGCTTATTCCTTCAATAGTTGTTCCTCCTGGCGAGGCAACGGCATCTTTTAGCTGCGCGGGATGTTGTCCGGTTTCCAGCACCATTTTCGCTGCGCCCAATACCGTCTGCGCCGCAAGGGTAGTTGCTATTTCCCGTGGAAGCCCCATTTTTAGGCCTCCGTCAGATAAGGCTTCGATAAACATATATACATAGGCAGGCCCGCTCCCGCTCAGTCCTGTCACCGCATCCAGATATTTTTCCTCAAGCCGGAAAACCTTTCCAACGGCGTTAAATATGTTGTATGCCAGTTTCCCATCGTTTTCCGTCGCATGCTTTCCTAATGCGAAGGCAGTTGCCGAAGAGGCGATCAAACAGGGAGTGTTAGGCATGACTCTTATAATACGAACATTTTCCTGGAGTTTTGATTCTATATAACGTAGAGGAATACCGGCTGCAATTGATATAACCAGGTGGCGGGGCATGATGTCTTTTTTCATATCATTAAGCGCTTCTCCAAGAATTTGCGGTTTTACCGCAAGAATAATAATATCTGCAAAAGCAGTAACATCATGATTGTTTTGTGTGGTTTGTATGCCGGTTTCTTCTTTTAAAAGACGGCATCGTTCTGAGAGGACATCGCTTGCAATCATATTATTGCCATTGCTAAGGCCGGCTTTAATAATGCCTTTGCAAAGGGCCTCCGCCATTTTACCGCCGCCAATAAAACCGATCTTTTCTTTTAACATTGTGTATTTCCTGAATAGGTTGGTTTTCATTCATAATCTTTTGCTGGATTATATCTCAGAATAAAAAAAGATCAAGCATGGATTATTGTATATTACGGAATAAAGAGGGAAGATATTTTCGAAACGAATCTTTCCCCTTGAAGGTGTTGATTCACCAAGATAGACAGTATTTATACGATAACGAAATTATTTCGTTCGGCTTTCCTCGTTTGAGAGTAATTTCCGAAAAAATTTCAATACTCTTCTATTTCTTAAATGTTTTAAAGGAAATTTTAAAGGCATGAATAAAAAATAATAAAGCCTTTAATTATTTAATAATGGATAGTTACGAAATATAATAAATTATTTACCATTATGTGGCACAATGGTTGCTAATTACAAGAGCAACGAAAATTAACAGTATAAAATTTTAGAAAAAAAAGGATGTAGGAATGAAGAAAGGAGGTAAAAAACAGAATATAGTTGTCTGGCATTTTGAATTACCTATTGGGAATAATTTTTTTGACTTATTAAGAAGGAGTGTTACTAAATGGCAACAGCAATGGCAGAAGCGTGGATGAAGACTTTTCCGATGGAAGCAAAAACTAAAAAATCAACAGGGAAGCCAATCCCTATCCTGGATGTTCCGGCATTCAATAAAGCATGGAATATTTATCGGGATACCAGCATGGACATAATGAAGCGTTTTGAGTATATGTCGAATTGTCTGAATTTCACTGACAAAGATACGGCGGCAATTAAGCAATCGGTTGAGGAATTTGTAGCGCCAAATCTGGAGAAAATTCTTGATCATATCTACTGGGAAAAACTGATCAATGATCCATGGCTTTCACGATGGTTTATGGACGATACAGGCAAAATTTCCAATGAATATGTAAAGGTAAGAAGGGCCAGACAAAAGATATTTATCCTGAAAATTGTTGAATGCAAGTGGGACGAGGAATTCTGGAATTATGTGAGATGGGTCGGAGCTGTGCACGTTCCGATTTTTGGAAATGAGGATTTGTATATTCCCATGAGGCTGAATATTGCGCTCTGGGGTTATATCCACCAATACTTGTTTAACCTTTTGGCAGAAGCATACAAGAACGAACCTGAAAAGTTGCAGAAATTTACGACTGCATGGACGAAGCTATTCTGGCTGATAATCGATGTGTATCACATTGATTATTTTGCACCCTGGATGTAATGTGTGATGATCATCAGTGCAGGAGAAATGTGTGTATCATTCTATGCAGTGGGTTCTTTTGGGATTATTTCTTTGATAAATCTTGAAATTTCCTAACCAAAAACTTGTTTTGTGCGTATACCAAAATGCGGCATCTTAGTTTTGGTTACTGATATAGTGACATACCATTTGCGATCTGTTTCGGTTGCAAATGGTATGTCCGTTTCTTTATACACAATTATTGATACATACCCCATGCTTAACTCGTTCCAACTAATCTGAGGAAAGCAGGAAATTCAGGAAGATCGGGTTTTTAATTTCCTGTGATTCTTGCCTTCCTAATGCATCCGATATCATCCATTACAGGTCTAAGATTTCAGTGACTTTATTTTATCTCTCAATAATGCAGCCTTTTCATAGTCTTCGTTACTTATGGCATTTTTTAGCTCGAGCTCAAGTTCTTCAATAGAAAGGTTCGAACTTTTGAAAATATCCATAATTTTAGCGGTAGGTTCGCTGCTGTATTTCCTGCATTCATTGATAAAATCGGGAAAATGTTTCTTTAAAAATTCTATAAATCTTTTGTAAGTAAAATAACCAAAAATCAAAACATCCAAACTTTCTTTTGTATCAAAAAGATCAGTATTTATTGATTTGCCCTGTTCAAAAAAATCTTTCAACCCGGCTTCAATTAAATCGTATTTATTGTCGCACCTAATGCTTGATTGAAAAAAAAATTTACCATTTAAACGCACATTATCAGGTAAATATTCCAGACATTTCTCATATGTAACTCTTTTATTGTATCTGATTTCTAAAATATATTCACCCTTGGAAAAGATTAAATTATCATAGGTCAGCCAGCTTTTGAAATCTACTTCATAGTGTTCAAAATTTCCTTCCCATTTGAAGACTTCGAATTGTTTATCAAAGCTTGTCCTGGCTTTAATATTGCTATCAATCACAGAAATTGCATTTGTTTTTTTATTCATATATAGAAGATATACCTTTCCTTCAGTTTTTCGCGTAGGCTTTTAGTAAATTTTCTAAAACCATAAAAAAAGTCAGGGTTAACATTTATTTTTCCTTCGAAAATATAAATCCAAAAGCGTATGTAGGGCATGGCGCTGCCTGCCGGATAAAACACATTCCGTTTCATACAATCATACATTCCAATTACTTCCGGATTCTCAAACAGTCACGGATACCTGCCTGACGACAAATATGGAGGTTGTCAATTGAAATATGAAGGCCTGGCCCCCTGCTTTCTGTTGCCCCCCCTGCTTTTTACCTGGTTGGTTTTACGGTCAGTTCAGGAACGTGATCGTCTTCGTATTTTTCAATCAATACGCCAATTACTTCCATCAACGATGCCAAAGGATGATTTTCATCCTCACCTACTACGTCGATCAATGTATCAAGCAGGGCGACAAGCCGTTGGTACTCTGGCTCGCTATGAGGGACAAACACCACAGGCGCCAACATCGGCCAGATATCCTCAGCAGTTTTAATTTCCGTTACCATGATTTACTCCTTCCATTTGCCCTTGCCATACGCTTCGTGGGTCAATACCGCACGAATGTAGACCTTCTGTCGGTATAATGAACGGCGGCAATCAAACGCACCTTACCGCCACCAATATTGAAAACGGTCAATTTGCCCACTTGGTCAGCGCAGGGAAAAGTCGTACGCAATTTATAACAAAGGACGAAACTTTCCCGTTTTCATCAATCTCTACCAGTGATGAAGCGCCGCTTGGGCATTCGGATGCTTCTCCGCAAACTCATTCAACCGTTTCCGCGTAATAATGTGCATTAGCCATCCCCACTTAGTTCAAAGAATGTCGGGTTTCGCTTCGAGCGTACCTCAATCCAACCTGGCTTAATATTTAAGATGCGACCCCAAGTCCTCTCTCCTTACTATTGCGCTCGCCACTGCAAAACTGCTGTGGAAAGTCCCTTCCAACCGAAAAACGAAAGAACCTGCCTTTTCAAAGAAACGTATCTGTATCTTTTTTCATGGGTTTTCCCCTTTTGATTTAAATTTTATGAGTCTTTCTGCGTCTTTTATATCCAATTCTCTTCCAGCGGCCATTTTGTTTTTAATTAGCTGTTCTTTCCCTATAAAAAAAACAGGGATTTCCGAACTTCCCAAAACATCATTAATTTTATTTTCCCAGATTTCTTTCCATTCTACTCCGGTAACAGAGGTTAGTATGTCTATTCTGTTTGGTTCATAACCAAGCTGTATCACAAATCCTGTTTTACAAAAATCTTCAACTTTTAATTTTAACGAATCAAATCCGAAATCCGTTAATGCTGCAACAATCTTTTTGGCGTTTTCTTTTGAAGCTTCAATTAAAACATCAAGGTCTCCTGTCGATCTTGGTCTTGAATGTGCAGTTACTGCATGAGCGCCAACTATTACATATTTAACTTTGTGATAATTTAGTAATTCTAAGAACTCTTTGAAGTCTTTGTTCATAGAGATTCGGCCCTTTCAATTCATAATAGTTTTTTATTATTTGTTCCATAGCGTCTATCTTTTCTTTTATTGATTTTGTTGCCCAATATTCCAGCGAATCTTCTTCCTGCTTTTCAACATCTTCCAAGCGATACTTTTTAATTATTTTTTCCATCTGTTTTCAAACCTTCCTTTCTTTTCTGTAACTAATCCCGATTGCATTTTTGGTGATAACTGCTTTACTTTTACATAGACAACTTTTCATCCCCCTGCTTCGGTCTCTTTTGCCATATTGAGATTAAATTTTTTACCTTAGGAAAGCAGGAAGTTCAGGAAAATCAGTTTTTTATAAAAAAAGGGGGCAAATCTTTATTATTGACATATTTGCTTCAACTCTTTCAATAATCTGAGAAATACGTTTGTCATCTTTCAGTTTTTCTCGTAATCGTTTTCTCCCCTGGCTTACAGTACTATAGTCTACCCCCATCATTTTTCCTATCTCAGTGCCGCTTAGTCCGCCAACCCGATATAACAAGTCCATAGCTATTTGCCTTATTACGCCTCGCTCCTTCTTTATTTCATCAAAACTTTTCTTCGTCTCTCTGCAAAGCACATCAATGATTTTATCTTTTGTGGTATATTTTTTCAAACGCTGCACCGCAGGAATCTCACGTGACGTTAAAGGTAAAAATTTGTCTTTCGCCCATTTGATAAACGTATCACTTCCCAGTATGCTTCCACCGACAATCTTTTCTTTTATATCAATACCTGCCGATAAATCGTTACTAATACTTTCCCAATACAATTTTCTCCCTTTTTCATTGTCCCCTCCGTATGATTCAAGTATCCTGGCATAATCAATCATACCACTCCTTCTGGACCCTTTGATATATCCCAAAAGGCTGCTCCACGAGTAAGTTTTTAAATATTTCACCTTTTCTAACAGAAGCAGTTTTTCTTCTTGCTTAGTTTTCACCGGGTTTAAATGGATATATCGGGATAAAATATGCAGATAACTTTTCTTTTCCACGAGAATACTCTTGTATCTTCCCTGATACAGATGGCCAGTTCTTTTATGCCTTCTATTATAATAATGAGATGTGTAGGTAATGTTAAACCATCTCATAAATTTACCGAGATTCGCAAGGGGTGTTTCTAAAAGCAGATGAAAATGATTATCCATGAGGACGTAACAATACAGAATGACGTTATACGTTTTCAGCCCATCATCCAACAACTTAAGAAAGACGTTCTTATCGTAGTCGTCCCTGAATATTGCCTTCCGTTCGTTGCCACAACAGGCTACATGGTATAAAGCGCCTTCGTATTGTATTCGTAATGGTCTTGCCATTCCAAAATCATATCAGACACAAACTATTTGTCAATTGTAAAGATTTGACCCCCACGACTCCCGACCCCCACGACTCCTTAATCTCTATTTTTTTAGCAACGGGTATCAGGTCTTCCGCCCTGTGTACGAGGCAGCCGTCGTGTACTTCCACCGAGTGATTTGGCGCAAATTCGCCGAGGCAGTCATTAATAAAATCCTCAGAAATGGAGATTTCACCTTCGGTGAGCTTTTTGATTTCTTTTGTTATCCAGTCTGTGATCTTTTCGGTATTTAGTAATGTAGTTTTTACTTTGCTGATCGTTTCCTTAATACTCATGGGAATTGCTCCTTTCAGAATTATTATTAAGGGTTATTCCTTTTTATTCTTCTTAAAAAGGTTTAAAAGACCATGTACCGTTTTGTTTCTGCCAATAAACGAGGAAATGGCGGCGCCTAAGGGGTTGGAAATCGATACTCCGGCGGCTATCGCAATGGCGATAACCCCGCCGATGCCCATGAGGGTGAGCATTTTTTTCAGCTTTTTCCTGTCTATTTCAACCTCCTTGCTCTCGATCAACTGTTTTAGCGCAAGCAACTGTTCCTCCTGCGTATCATCAGGATGCGCCAGGTCGTTTTCCCACCTGCTTATGGTTGAAAAACTGATCCCCAGCGCCTTTGCAAATTCCCCCTGAGTCGCTCCCAGCTTTTCGCGGAGTTCTCTGATTTCTTTTGCGGTTATCATACTATTCTGCGAAAGAGATTGTGCTTTTATGAAATTAAATACTTCAGGAATCAGAAAATAATATACCCTGAAAAAATTACATTGCAAGAAAATAATTTGCATATGCAAATCATAATATAATTTATTGGGAACAAGAATGATGGATTTGTAAAAATTTGGGAATGTTCCACGTTTGACACCTCCCATTTTTTTCTTTACAATATCGCATGGAAATTGTTTTGTTTGCTCCCTCAGAATAAAAGTGGGAATATATGTTCAAAAAGTCAATTATAATTATCATAATGATACCTGTTTTCATAGCGATCGGTTTTTTTGTGGCAAGATCGGTTCAAAAAGCAAACGAATCCAGGCTTCTGGGTGTCGGCGGGGGAAAGATAAAGATAACGAAGGAAGAAATATATCTGTGGGAAAATTATATAGACGGTAAACTTTCCGGTGTGACAGGAAAAGCACATCATGGGGAAAAAATAGAATTTATCAATAAAATGGATAATGTGGCGTTAGTAAAAACCGCAAAAGGGCAGGTTGGCTGGGTATATACCGGAAACATTAAAGAAATAAAACATAGTGGAATTTTTATCATCTTTACGAAATAATCAGGCGTATAATTTTTATTCAAATAATAATTAATCTTGACTCTTTTTAAAATAGTTATAATATGTAATAATTATTTGTTAGCAATCATATGTTTCTTATTTAATATATTTTTGTTTTGAAGGAGGCATTATGCGAAATTTTAACAGAAGGAAGTTTTTAAAGACTATCGGTATTTCTTCTCTTGCAGTGGGGATGGCTCCGGTTATCGGTTCTTTGAAGGTTTCAAAAGCTGCCGAAGAGATTGATTGGTTTCAGAATATTAACCGGGTAAAAGATCCTCCGACAAGCATGACTCCAAAAGAAAAAGGACATGCCCCCAGTGTGCAATTGCCCGGTGCGATAAAGGCTGGAGAGCCTTTTACGCTGAATATTCAGGTGGGAGAAACATTGCATCCCATGACGCCAACCCATTATATTCAATGGGTTGAGGTGTATCTTGGAGTTGAATTAATTTCACGTATAGAATTTTCCCCTCTTTGCCCGCAGGCAAAAGTGACTATTCCTGTTTCTGTAGACAAAACATCTACATTGAGGGTTATGTCCCGTTGCAATCTGCATGGTATATGGGAAAGCACAAAAGAAGTGAAGGTTTAATGGTAAAATATGAATATCCATAAAAAAACATCTCTCTCCATAATAATCATCTTTTGTATCCATCTTTCTCTTTTTCAGCAATTGCATGCGGAGGCGTTGCATTTCATTGCGTATGGGGATACGAGGGGAAACATTGATACCATGGAAAAACCACAGATAAAGCACGACACAATCGCGAAAGTTATACGCGGGAGAACGCCGGATATTATATTGTTCAGCGGGGATATGGTTTACTACAATGAATTTGAAAAATTCACGGAGGTTGTCAGAAATAATTATACAAAGGACAAACCAATCCCTTTTTATCCCGTTATCGGCAACCATGAACTGATTTTTGGCAATAAAATCGATGCTCTGATGAAAGAGTTGCTGTCAAAGATAAAAAATCATGAGGAAAACACCAAAAGCGCCCATTCTTCTCACACCGAGACCCCTCCTGTATCTTTGGAAATGGAAAAAATCCGGGATGAAATTTTTAATGAAATTTATTCCATCCCGGAAGAAAAATTAAAAGAAAGAAGCCGCCAGGTGCTGGAGAGAGAATTTATGGATAAATTAGCCCCTGAATATCCGGGGTATTTAAAAGAGACCTTCAAAAGTGCCACGAGGCATCAGTCGTGGTATTCGTTTATCAAAGAAACGGACGGACATAAAATAAAATTCATTGCTTTAAATTCATCATTACCAGATGACACGGAACAATATCAGTGGTTTTTGCGGGAATTGAAGGAATTTAACGGTCCGAAAATTGTCTGTACACATTACCCGCCGTATACTATTGGTTTTCATGGCTGCTCTGATATTTTAGACAAAACCTCTCCCCTTGCCAGGTTTCGGAATCGTTACGCAAAGGTCTTTAACGAACCTTCCAATAATATAATTATGGTTATAAGCGGACATGACCACAATTACCAGCGCATTTGCAAGACGGATACAAAGGGAAATGTGCAATTGCCCGTCTATATCATTTCCGGCGGCGGGGGCGCTCATTTATCGGGAAGGGGCGAATGCGATATCACGCAAATTCCGTTAGACGATTTTAAATGCGCTATTTTTGAAACGGCGTATCAGTTTTTTGATGTTACGGTACTGGCAGAAAATGAAAAAAGCCTGATTTTTAATTGTGCTGTTTTGGGAATAAAATGTGACCTCACCAAAGAATTGCCCGACGATGCATCCTTTAAAACATTATTTGTGAAGGAGAAACTGCAGGTAATCGATCGTTTTTCAATTGCATGGCAAAAATAACATAGCGGTGTGTCTCGGTTATTCTGCATTCTTCATCGCAGAATACATCATCTCTGCCCTTACGAGTTTTATTTCATCGTAGGAATATCCTTCCCCTAATGCTTCTTTCACAGGGCTTAACGCCTCCATGCCTGATTTTTCAATTGCCGCCCGGATGTGTTGCCGCTTTCCCGGATCAACAAATTTATCGAGGGAAACATTCTCTCCTGCGAGAATAAGTTTTTCAAGGTGCGTGGAGATTGTTGATGTTGCGAGCCCTCTTTTTCTGGCTATTTCCAGAAGTGAAAGATTGTTTTTACAAAGTTCCAGTGTTGTGTAAATGGTAGGCGCTCTGGTTTGTTTCTCTGCAAATGCCTGTTTCCCGAAAATCTCCTGTTTTGGGGCTATTGCATACTGTCTGCAATAATCACTTATTTCTTTGAGAAAAAGAGCGCCATATTTTCTTAATTTCAGTTCTCCCACGCCGCTGATTTTTTCTAAATCAGACGCCGTTTGCGGATACCGCGTTGACATTTCCTTTAAACTCGTATCATGGAAAATAATATACGGCGGCATAGATTCCCGGTCTGCAACCGTCTTTCTTAATTCCCGCAAACGTTCAAACAACGCCTGATCATAATTTGCATCTTCTTTGGATGCAGAGAACGAAGGTTTTTCCTCCGGTTTTGTCAAAAAAACTTTCTTTCTGCCCAGCAATACTTCACGGCTCTGTTTGCTCAATTTTAATACCGGATATTCTCCCTCCAGAGACAGATAGCCCGACTGAATTAATTCCCGTGAAAACGCCAGCCATTGCGGTTTTGAATATTCCTTTCCGATACCATACGTTGTGAGGGTCGTGTGTCCGTTCTGCAGCACTTTCTGATTTTTCGAACCCAGCAGAACGTCGATAACGTAGTGCATGCCAAAACACTCGCCCACCCGGTAAACACAGGATAACAGTTTTTGCGCAACAACAGTCCCGTCAAATTGTTCTTTTGGGTTAAGGCAGAGATCGCAATTTCTGCAATTATTTTCTGAGAATTTCTCGCCGAAATAATCCAGCAATATCCTTCTCCTGCAAACGTTACTTTCGCAGTACGACACAAGCTCCCGCAACTGTTTATATGCAACCTCTTTTTCTTTTTCATCCTCCTTCCGGCGGATAAAATATTCGATCTTCATCTTGTCGGCATAACTGAAGAGCAGGATGCAATCGCTCTTGAGCCCGTCCCTGCCGGCACGTCCGGTTTCCTGATAATACCCTTCAATGCTTTTCGGCAAATCGTGATGAATCACATAACGTATGTTCGGTTTATCGATGCCCATGCCAAACGCAATCGTTGCCACGATAATTTCTACGTCTTCGCGAATAAAACGTTCCTGATTTTCCGTTCTCATTTCAGCGGATAGCCCGGCATGATAGGGAAGGGCGCGATACCCGTCCTCCTGTAAACTCTCTGCCAGGTGTTCAACCGTTTTCCGACCCTGACAATAGATAATGCCTGATTCCTTTTTTCGTTCTTTTAAAAAACAAAGAATCTGGTGGTAGGGGTTGTCTTTGGGCATGATTTGATAATAAAGATTCTTCCTGTTAAAACTGGCAGTGAAGACGCGGTAATCAGTCAGTTTTAACTGCTCGATAATGTCTTTCTGCACAGAAGGTGTGGCGGTAGCCGTCAATCCCATAATCGGAGTATTTGGAAATTTCTCTTTCAGCATACTCAACTGCCGGTATTCCGGCCTGAAATCGTGTCCCCATTCGGAAATGCAATGCGATTCGTCAATCGCAAAGAGAGAAACATTCAACTTCTGCAGAAATCCGAGAAATTCTGACATAGCAAGCCGTTCAGGGGCAATGTAAAGAATCTTTATTTTCCCTTCCGAAAGCTCCCTTTTTCTTGTGACAATCTCGTCGGAACGCAAAGAGCTGTTGATAAACGTCGCAGGAATGCCGTTCTCCGTCAGCCCATCCACCTGATCTTTCATCAAGGCAATTAAAGGAGAGACAACTACCGTTATGCCATCGAAAAGAAGGGCTGGCAATTGATAACACAACGACTTGCCGCCCCCTGTTGGCATAAGGACAAAGAGGTCTTTTCGTTCTAACACCCACCTGATAATATCTTCCTGAAGGGGATAGAACGTTGAATAGCCGAAATATTTATGCAAGGTTGAATAGATGATATCCTTTTTATTCTCCATAGATCATATTCCGGCTGTATATTGTATCACAAACATCCTGCTTGTGTGCTGCCTGACAATTAGGAGGTTTAGGCTTCGCTGTGAACTTAGCCGAGTGGTTTCGCGGCATAGTATTATTTAGTTAGTATGGTAAAAATTTAAAGAGAGGCGGAAATATCTAATCTTATCTGGATTAGGACAACCAGCTTCAGGTTTCTTTTATTAAATCAGAAGTAAATCGAGTCATAGGTCTTACATAATGTTTCATGCCAGGATGATCTTTTGTTGTTAGATACCGTTCGCTGTTATCCGGCAGATAAAGGATTGCCCTATGGCTCCCCATTTCCGTGATTTTGTCATCTGATAAATCGCGGTCATAGGTGATTAAGCGCCATAATGCTCCCGACCAATACTGGCATCTTCTTCCTGAAAATGCAAAGTCAATTTTAGATTTTTCTTTGGACTTTGCGTTATTTCCAGAAAGAAGGAAAACTCATCGTCTTCTTTTGAAACCATATATAATCGGTCGTCAACAGGAAAAGAAGGGGCATACATTTTTCTTTCTAAAACACTATCACCTTCAATGATATGTTTTGGTAAAGCAAGGAGGTAATCTGCCTGTTGCTGGGTAATCATAATATAATTCCGCCGTTTCGACTTTTTTACAAAAGTAAATTTATCATATTCTAGCTTATCAATGATAGTCTGTTCAAGTTCGGACTCACGAAATTTGGGAACTGGTATGCCTTTACCATGACAAAATTAACAGTACGATAAGAGTTCTGTCTTCCAGTATGGAGTATTTCGGCAATGTTCCGATGAGACTTACTTTGCAATGCAGTCTGTGAAATCTCATATTCTTTAACTACCGATTTCTTTAAACGCTTGCTATGTGTCATTTTTTGGTTTATCTCCTACTTAAATAAATTCAAATATTGCTCAAAGAGGAAAAGGCGATAGCGGGTCTTGCCGCTTACCTCTTTCAAAATGCCATGTTGTACAAATAGATTAACCAGTCCATTAGCGGCTTTTGTGCTTAGGTTGCATATTTCCTCTGCTTGCTTTACATGAATAAAAGGAGCACCAAACAGATGCGTGAGCAAGACGAGCGCTGTATTGGCGCGTCTGCCTGCTGTATTACGTAAGGTGTTTTCAACATTTTCTTTTAATTTTAATATTTCCGAAAGGGTGTTGGACGCCTGTCGGGCTGTTTCATCCACACCTGTCAAAAAATACTTTAACCAGTGCATCAGGTCATTTTTTTCCCGCACACGGGTCAGGTTGTCGTAATACAGACTTTTATTTTTCTCAAAAAATACCGAGAGATAAAGAAGGGGCTGTTGCAATATTTTTTTGCTTACCAAATAGAGAGTGATCAGTAATCGGCCTATTCGCCCATTCCCATCGGGAAAAGGGTGTATAGTCTCAAACTGATAATGAGCTATACCAATACGGATAAGTGCGGGTACATGTATGTCTTTGTTGTGTAAAAAATTTTCGAGGTCACCCATTAATTCATTGACGTAAGTATGTGCCGGCGGAATAAATACCGCATCATTCAAACTTGCTCCCCCAATCCAGTTTTGACTTTTGCGAAATTCACCTGGCATTTTATGTTTTCCTCTCACTCCGGAGAGGAGTCTTTCGTGGGTTTTACAGAGCAATCTTGATGAAAGCGGGAGTTTTTCCATCTCTTTTATTGCATGTTTCATGGCCTCCGAATAGTTGCGTACTTCCAGCCAATCGTTCCGCCTTTCGGGGTTTATTTCCTCTTCCGGCAATAAAGCCTCGTCTATATTGGTTTGTGTGCCTTCGATCCGGCTTGAAATAACGGCCTCTTTGGTGACGTGTAACTGAATAAACAAATCAATATTAGGCACTAACCGTGCAAAAGAGTTAAGTTCGCCTAAGCTAATGGATGCTTTTTCCAGTAAGGTGCTGAGTTGGGCATCCTTCCACTGCCATTGATTATTGACAGGCTCTGGTACAAAATAGCTATAACCGGTATCTTTCTCAAAATGGCCTGCTCTGAAGGATTCTATATCGAGTGTCTTTTTCATTATCACCTAACGAAAGTAAATTTATTTTCAAATAAGTTTACTTTAGCCAAAAAAAGTAAACTTATCAATATTTAAGTTTCCTTTCCTTCCGGTAGTTTTATTCTGGATAAGTTGTTTTTTATCAAAGCATTAAGTGTGATTTCCTCCGCAATTTGTTTTCCAATTCGGCTTTTAAGGCAACAAACCTTATCTGAGAGAGGATACTCGAGATTTACAAGATATTAGAGGAGGAGATGAATTAGAAATACACGCTATCCTGAAGTTGTCTTTTCTTACGGCATATTTTTACACGCGGAGTTTTACGTACTCTATGTCTTTCATATCAAAATTGCCTAATCCCTTTTTCCCTGCGTTTGAGATATGTTTCGCTTTTTGAAAGACAGGGTTTAAATGATTTTCTCTGCGTTTTGCGTCTATTATATCAAGTCCGATCCGGTCTATTGCCACAGGATCTGTGCCAAAAAACAATTGATCCTCATTCCATATTGCGTTAGCCGCTTTTGGTCTTGGGCCTCCCGAAAAGCAGGCTTGTAATGCATCTACGATATGCAAACGCAATTTATCCTTAATGGCAGGATGGGAGCAAACGTCCGCCGAGGCAGGATCGCAATAATGAGGTTCCGGATGAAAACGCGGGGTATTGTTTATGACTCCAAATCCGATGTTTTTAAGACACAAGGTCACTCCGGCAATGCCATGGTCTTTCATTACCGGCACATTAATGATTGCGGTTGTCTGCTGAGTAACAATTTTGCTGAAAAGAGACCTTGGGCCGTCATCCTGGCGCAATTTCTGGTCATCATCATGCGATTCATAGTAAACATTCCTGTCATACCCTGTGGTGTGTTCCGTGCCGTAATACCGGACGCCGCGGGTTCCTTTATTTAATCCGTAGCCCGCGCTGACTAAATGTTCTTCGAAACGGTCCCATACGATTATGTTATTTTCCTTTACTCCTGCGGCAATCAGGCAGAGTATGATGGCGTTAACCACCTCTGGCCTTGTGGAAAGCATTTTTCCACCTATGGGATTAATCTTGATGCCCACAATATCCTCTGGCGTAAAAAAGCAGCGCCATGCGTCCTTTGTAGTTTTTTTGCCGGTAAGAGCGAACATCCCATCATCCACCATTTTTTGTACCCGTTTTTGATCAGGAGTTCCTTTGCTTATAATCCCGTGATCCTTTACGGCGACTACCGTGCTTTTTCTTTTAACATCAGGAACCGGATCTGCGCCAAGGACATTTTTCAGTCCGTTAATTCCCGCAGAGCCAATTCCAAGTCCAACGGCGCCTATAGTGGTATGTTTTAAAAAATCCCTGCGAGAAAAATGATTATTGGTAAAATCCATAGTATTCTCCTTATTAAAAATCCAGGCATATCTCCCGTATTTCTTCCTGAATCCCCAGTTTTCTTATTATAGTTTCGAGCGATTGTTTTTCCTGAGACACCAATATTTCCAGAGTTCCTTTTTGTGTTGTATTCTGAAAATTTCCTTCCAATAATTTTGTTACTTTTTTAGCAACGATCTTTGCCGGATCAATTAAATGAAGCGCCGGTTTCATCGTAGTAAAATACTCATTTAAAAAAGGAAGGTGCGTGCTTGAAAGGGTAATTGTATCGACAAGGCTGTCAATCTCATCCAATCTTGAAAATTCTTCGGAGATTACCTGACGGCTCTTTTCCTTATTTGACAAAAAATCTCCCGTTTCCACAAGCTCGACCATTCCTGATGCATTGAATTTTGTAATTTTTACGGTAGAAGGAACCTTCTGCGATTGTATGTACTCTTCAAGCTCTACACTTTTTACCGTGTTTTGTGTTGCCAAAATAGCGATATGCCCTGTTTTTGAAGCTGTTATTGCCTCGCCTATCGGTGGAAAAACTCCAACAATTTCGGCATCGGTTTTTTCGATTTCATGAAGTACCTGAATAGAGGGAGTATTGGATGCAAGCACTATGAGCTTTGGTTTGAAATTTTCAGAAAGATAGTCAATAGTGTTTTGAACAATGCGTAATAATTCGGTATGTGTTTTTTTCCCGTAAGGAAAGTGTTTCTTATCCGCAAGATAGATGTAATTCTCTCGTGGCAAGGCATTTCGTATTTCCTTTATTATGGAAAGGCTTCCCACTCCTGAATCAAATATTGCTATTGGGTTTTCGCTGTTCATACTCTACTCGCACTGTTGGTTTTAATTTCAGCCGATACGGGAATCGTATTGTGTCATTAATTGATGAAGCATTCCGGATTCAATTCCATTTTACCTGCATAGAAACGTTTATGCAAAAAAATACTCTATACATAACAAATTTCTTCGCAATAAAATCCGATCCGGTATTTTCATCTGATTTCATGAAAGAAGAATTTGCGCATTTCAGCCATTTTTTGCCTATGCACTTTAATGTAAAATCGTATCATCTTATTTCACAATTACTTAAGTTTGCATCGTTGTTTTGGTATAAAAAGTGCTCCGATAGGTGTTTCGGAGGTAACCGCAAAAATGTTTGTTACTAAAAAACATTAAAAACAAAACCAAACAACTTTCACCGAAAAAAATTCGCAGCTTTTTTGTTTTACATTGTGAATTTCCGCATTTTTTTCGTTTACTGGTATTCACGAATATTTTTCAAAAAATGATCAAATATGCTGCAAATATAACTATAGATTTTATAAAGAGTTACGATATTCGTTAAATTTGATTTATTTATTCGGAATAAAGTTTGCATTCATCAGGAAAGGGGGTGAAATATGTAATATTGAATATAAATTGATGATGTCGGAAGATAGAACGGTTTGTATTTCAATATAATTTGTTGGGAGGGGCACCCACATGAAGATGTCTTTGACGGCGAAAATAATTTTGTTGTTTGTTCTTGCAGGTGTAATACCCCTAATCGCTATAGGTGTATTAAGCTATATAAATTCCAGTAGGGCATTGGAGAGACAGGCATTTAATCAGCTACAGGGACTTCGAGAAATTAAGAAGGCGCAAATAGAACAGTTTTTCAAAGAGCGCGAAGGAGATATGGGGGTGCTTGTTGATACCGTCGGAACATTGCGTAAGGAGGCTTTTGAAAAACTTGTGGCAATTCGTGAAGTAAAGAAAGCCGAGGTGGAACGGTACTTTCAAACAATAAGTGATCAGGTTGTTTCCTTTTCTGAGGATAAGATGATCGTCGATGCCATGCGACAGTTTAAAGAGTCTTTCCGGAATGTTCGTACTGAAAACATGTTACATTCTGAAACCTTTGGACATATGAAAAATGAGTTGCTTTCATATTATACAGGAGAATTTACTACAGAATATAAAAATAAAAACCATGGGAAATTACCCGATGCAAATAACTACTTTGCAATGCTGGATGAAGATTCCATAGCGCTTCAATACTATTATATCCGTGACAATAAAAATCCCCTTGGTTCAAAACATTTGCTCGACAAGGCAAATGATGCGTCTCAATACAGTAAATTACACGAAACATTACATCCGATACTGAGAAATTATTTGGAAAGGTTTGGGTATTACGATATTTTTCTCGTGGACTCAGAGACGGGCGATATTGTTTATTCGGTTTTTAAGGAATTGGATTTCAGCACCTCTCTTATTGATGGCCCGAATGCCAAAACCAATTTCGGAGAGGCATTTAGGCGGGCAAATGCAGCGGCAACTAAGGATGCAGTGGTGCTGATAGATTATGCATCATACACCCCCTCATACGAGGCTCCGGCAAGTTTCATTGCCTCTCCCATATTTGACGAAAACAATAAAAAAATCGGGGTAGCTATGTTCCAGATGCCTATAGATCGTCTGAATGCCATCATGAGCGAACGATCAGGATTGGGAAAAACGGGAGAAACCTATCTGGTAGGTCCGGACAAACTTATGAGATCAGACTCATATCTTGATCCGGAAAATCATACGGTAATAGCGTCGTTTAGGAATCCCGCAAAAGGCAAAGTGGATACGGACGCTTCAAACTCAGCCATTTCCGGCAGGCAGGAGCCGAGGTAATAAAGGATTACAACGGCAATCCGGTGCTTTCCGCCTATACGCCGGTAAAGGTGGGAGATTTGACATGGGCGCTCCTTGCAGAGATAGACGTGGCAGAGGCATTCTGTCCGGTGGATAATGACGGCAAATACTTCTTTGCCAAATATATAGAAAAATACGGATATTATGATCTGTTCCTCATGAACCCCGACGGATATGTATTTTATACGGTATGCAAAGAACCTGACTTCCAGACCAACATGGTGGACGGGAAATACAGCAGTTCCAATCTGGGGAAAATCACACGGAAGGTTTTGGAAACAAAACAGTTCCAGTTAGCCGACTTTGCTCCTTATGCCCCGAGTAACGGAACCCCGGCATCCTTTATAGCACAGCCCGTGGTAAACAATGGCAAGGTAGAGGCAATCGTAGCGCTCCAGATCTCCCTTGACGCAATAAACGGCATCATGAAACAGCGGGAAGGTATGGGAGAGACGGGAGAAACATATCTTGTTGGCCCTGATAAGCTTATGAGATCGGATTCCTATCTTGATCCCACGAATCACTCGGTAAAGGCATCCTTTGCCAACCCGGAAAAGGGAAAGGTCGATACGGAAGAGAGCAGGGAAGCCCTTGCGGGAAATACCAGTTCAAAACTTTTAATTGATTATCTCGGCAATCCGGTGCTGTCAACCTATACACCGCTGAAGGTTGGAGACGTAACATGGGCGCTGATTGCAAAGATTAACAAGGCGGAGGCATTTACATCGGTAAACAGGCTTGGCACATGGATGATCATCATCGGCGCATTATCCGGCGGGTTTGTGGCAGGGTTGGGAATCGTCGTGATTAAACTTACGAACAAGATATCGAGCCTGTTCAGGAACCTTCTTGCGGAATTAACGGGAAGCGCCACACAGCTTGCGTCCGCTTCGGAAGAGATATCGGCATCGAGTCAGAGCCTTTCTGAGGCATCCACCCAGCAGGCGGCGTCCATAGAGGAGACGTCTTCAACGATGGAAGAAATGTCATCGATGACGAAACAAAATGCGGACAATGCGAAGGAGGCAGCATCCCTTGCAAAACAGTGCAACGATTCAGTGGAGAGGGGAAGCCATACGGTAGTAGGCACGGTGGAAAACGGAAACAGCGCCGTGATAGAGATGGCGGGGGCAATGAATGAGATATCGGAAAGCAGCGGAAAGATTGCGGATATTATAAAGATTATCGAGGGAATAGCATTCCAGACAAATCTGCTTGCGTTAAACGCAGCGGTAGAGGCAGCAAGGGCCGGGGAACACGGGAGAGGTTTTGCGGTGGTGGCGGAAGAGGTGAGGAATCTTGCCCATAAGAGTTCAACGGCGGCGAAGGATATAACGACATTGATAACGGACAGTGTGAAGAAGGCGGAGACGGGGAAGGAGTTGGTGGATAAGACAAAGTCGGTATTATCGAGCGCGGTAAAGCAGGTGAAGGAGGTATTTTCCGGGGTAGTGGAGCAGGTGCAGAGGGTGGTGCACCTGGTGAATGAGATATCGACCGCTTCGGAGGAACAGGCAAACGGGATAGATCAGATAGGGAAGACGGTGCAGCAGATGGATCAGGTGACGCAGCAGAATGCGGCAACGGCGGAGGAGACAGCGGCTGCAAGCGAAGAGCTTACGGCACAGGCACAGTCGTTAAATGATCTGGTAGAGAAGATAGGGAGAGAGGTTAACTCTGGAAGCGAGGGAACAATTGCAGAGGAAACAAAGCCAATGGCATCTCCCTCTCCGGGAAAGAGACAGGCAATGCCTGCTGCGAAAATAGCGGCAACGGTAACGAAAAAACCGGAGCACAAAAGAAACGGCAGGGAAGCCACACAGACAAAAACAAACCCGCGAAGTATAATTCCTTTGGAAGAAGGCGAGTTTAATGATTTCTAAAGGAATTTTTGAGAGAAAGTAAAGATTGCTTAGCTGATTGAAATCCCGTCTGCGCCTTTCAGAATGCTGGTGCAGACGGGATAAAATCAAGGCCGGTGTAAAATTTTTAGACTAATTATAATCAGGTAATGATGGTAAAACCAAAATTGTTGTTAGTAGATGATGACAAAAATGCTCTCGATGGTCTGAAAAAAATCCTGACGCGTTCCGGATATGCTGTTTCCGGTGTTATTTCAGGCGATACAGCGTTGGATATCTTATTGCGTAAAAAATTTGATATTATTATAACAGATTTGAATTTACCGGGAATGGGAGGTCTGACGTTAATTCAGGAAATAAGAAAAAGGAAATTGCCGGTATCAATTATTGTCATCACAGCGTATGATGCGGATATTGCGTTAAATACGAAAAAATATGGAGTGGATGATTATCTTGCAAAACCGGTAAATGTTGATGAACTGGAATTGGTGCTTGAAAAATTGTGGGAAAATCAAAAACCGGTTGATACGTTTTAATCACCTGTCAATCGAATCCTCGTAGTTTTTCCCAATAATCTGGAAAATATACAAATCTTAACATATCACGCTTTATCATAATTAATGCTTGCACTCAACAGATAAAATTTGTATCTATTATCCATAAATTTTTTTTGGAAAGCGCCGCATGGCGAAGATTCATTTTCTACGATTTGTATCTATCCCTATAAAACATACAAATGAATTTTGAATTACAGAAGGTAGACACACTTATTCAACTTGCAATCCATGAGGATATTGGACCGGGTGACATTACAACGGAAAGCATTTTTCTTCCTCACTTAATGGGTGAAGGGGAATTCATCGCAAAAGAAGACGGGGTTATCGCGGGATTGCCTGTCGTTGAGTACTTTTTTTCAAAAATTGGCAAAAGTGTTCTGTTAAGGTCATTCATATCGGAGGGAACACGTGTCAAAAAAGGAGAAGTATTTGCTACCATCAATGGTAGTGTTCACACGTTGCTTTCGGGGGAAAGGATTGCGCTTAACTTTCTTCAACGGCTTTCCGGTATTGCAACTTTTACGGCGCAATTTGTCGAAAAGGTAAAACCTCTTAAAGTGGCAATTATGGATACAAGAAAAACAGTTCCCGGCTGGAGGTATCTGGAAAAGTATGCAGTCGCTATGGGGGGAGGAATGAATCACAGAATGGGTCTTTATGATCAGGTACTCGTAAAAGACAACCACCTGGATTTTATGAAAAAGGAGTTATCAGCGGAGGAACTGGCGAGGACAAGTGTTATTGAAAAAACAGTTGCAAAGGTAAGAAAAAAAATCGGAGGCCGCATGGCAATCGAAGTGGAAACCCGCACGTTAACCGAAGTGGAAGATGCAATCAATGCAGGTGTTGATATTATATTGTTTGATAACATGAGTCTTCCAAAGATAAAGGAAGCAGTTTCACTGGTCAAGAACCGGAAGTATGACAAGGGAATGCATCAGCCGTTTACCGAGGCCTCCGGAAATATCACTTTAGATAATGTGAAATCAATTGCAGAGACGGGCGTTGACCGGATTTCCATAGGAGCGCTTACCCATTCAGCGAAAGCGCTGGATATATCATTAAAAATATCCCGGCAATCATAACCATCTTCCACATCAAGCAGCATCGATTCCAATATCTTTTCTGTAATACATCCCCTCAAACGATAACTTGTTAATTGCGTCATACGCAATAGTTCTTGCCTCCTTCACATCATTTCCCATAGTAGTTACTCCCAGAACACGCCCGCCGTTTGTCACGATATTGCCGTTGTCTTTAGTGGTTCCTGCGTGAAACACATGTACGTTTTTCAATGATTTCACGTTTTGTAATCCGAAAATAGGCAACCCTTTTTTGTATCTGTCAGGATATCCCTTTGACGCCAATACCACGCAAATGGAATGGCTGTCATACCATTCTATTTCAGCCTTATCCAGTGTGTTGTTAATCGCGGCTATGAGGATCGGCACCAAATCACTCTTCATCCTGACCAGAAGGGCCTGCGTTTCAGGATCTCCGAATCTCGCGTTGAATTCGAGCACCTTTGGTCCTGCGTTTGTAAGCATCAGTCCGGCATAAATAATACCATTGTATGGGCGATTTTCCCTTTTCATGGCATGGATGATAGGCACCAGTACGTTTTCTTCTATATAGAATTGCAGGTCATTTGTAATGAAAGGAGAGGGGGAATATGCTCCCATGCCCCCTGTGTTGGGACCTTTATTGCCATCATAAATAGCCTTATGATCTCTCGCGGAGGCAAGTGGGATAATGGTCTGTCCGTCTGTAATAGCAAGAATGGATACTTCTTCGCCCTGGAGGCATTCCTCTATCACCACCTTATTTCCTGCGGCGCCGAATATTTTTTCCTCCATAATTTCGTGCAAATGTTCCTGTGCCTCTTCAATGGTTTTGCAGACAAACACGCCCTTTCCCTTCGCCAACCCGTCTGCTTTGATCACAATGGGAGCGGAGCAGTTCTCCAGATATTTTTCCGCCTTTTTTATGTCTTCAAACACACGAAAGTCAGCAGTAGGGATGCCGTGTTTTTTCATAATGTTCTTTGCAAAAACCTTGCTTCCTTCAATAATAGACGCCCTTTTGCTTGGACCGAAAATATTGAGATTCCCCTCCTTGAATTTATCAACAATGCCGGCCAGCAACGGGTCTTCAGGGCCGACAATGGTCAAATCGATTTTCTGTTTCGAAGCAAAATTGAAAAGGTCTTCTATATTGTTGACATCGATATCCACACATTCGGCTATTTCTGCTATTCCGGGATTTCCGGGAGCGCAAAATATTTTTTTTACTTTCGGTGATTGTGCTATCTTCCATGCAATAGCATGTTCTCTTCCTCCGTTTCCGATAATTAATATTTTCATGTATAGTGTTTACCTCATAGTACTTAAACAATGTTCAGAATATTGCAGATAAAGTGCGGTTTATTTTCTCATGTAAATACTTCAAAACTTTCTGTTTGGTTTGCAACCATGCATATGCAATGTTACAGAGACCGGAACATTGTATCAGAATAAGGAGAAAAAAGGGAAAGTTTTTTTGCCCTTGACAGTTTTGCAATGGCTGATATACTGAACCTTAGTATTTCGTATTAAAAATCTTTACTATATTACTTATATTTTGGCAACGCGGGGTAGAGCAGTCTGGTAGCTCGTCGGGCTCATAACCCGGAGGTCGCAGGTTCGAATCCTGTCCCCGCTACCAAATAATTCAAGGGATTGCGGCAAAGCCGCAATCCCTTTTTTTTCCGCTGTACTAAGAATTATACTAGCTTTTTCAGCCAAGAGGGAACATTCCGCATTGTTTATAATCGCGGTGGTCTCCCCTTTCCAGTTTTAATCCCTAATGAGACAACTTAAAAACCCTGGGGAAAAGTAGCCGGGGCGAAGATATTCATCCATTTTTTCTACCATGAGGTCACGATCCCGGAGGATTTGAGATTTATTACAATACCCCTTTTGATCTGACTGGTTTGTTTATAAATAACAGTTTTTCTTTATACTGATTTAAAAAAACAGTGTTTACATGGTTGCCTATACCTACACAGGCATATCTGTGTTTTTCAGTATCAAATCATGGTTTTCAGGGTTAAATGTTATTATTGCAACCCCAATAATCCTGTTGCGGTGATCTTTTGGGAATAGATATCCCAATAACTTTTATCTGTGTCACGGCCATCTTGCCATACGACAATTGTGCCGCCATTTCCATCGTCCACAATTGCGGAATAGCATTGTGTTTCATATGCAGTGCTTACCGGATTGCCGTTATTATTCCATAATGAAGCGCCGGTTGAATCAATTCTTTGCGCATAAATATCAAATAATGAGGCGCGGTTATCATTCCATACTAAAATAGCGCCGCCTGCGCCATCTGCAATGATTGACACATAATTTTGAATACCCTCTTCAACACAGACTGGCAATCCATTCTCCTTCCACAAAGTATTTCCCGTGAGATCAACACGCTGGGCATAGACATCGTATTTGCCGCTGCGTAAATCCCACCATGCAATAATTGCGCCACCTGCTCCATCGGTTGCCATCACCGGATAGTCTTGTTTTCCATTTGCAATAGAAACAGGGATTCCGTCTGCTTCCCATAATATGTCGCCATTGCCATCAATTTGTTGCACAAAAATATCGTTATTATCGTTGCGCATATCCATCCATGCTACGATTACTCCTTCAGCGCCATTACTAATAATAACAGGATAGCTTTCGTGTCCACGGGCGCCGCACACATTTACTCCTGCTTTATCCCATACAATATTGCCGCTGCCATCAATCCTCTGTGCATAAATATCTGCATAACTTTTTCTGAAATCCAACCAAACCACAATTGCGCCGCCATGTCCATCATCTATCGCAATGGGAGCGCTTTGGGATCCGAAAACCCAGCAAACGGGAACTCCATTTTTTTTCCACAACAATTCTCCATTGCCATTGACCCTCTGGGCAAACAGATCATCATAATTCGTCCTGGTATCCTGCCAGATAATAATAGCGCCGCCTGCTCCATCAGTAACAATACATGGGCTGTCCTGTTCGTTAATTTCATCGCATACCGGAATCCCATCCGCCTTCCACATGGGATTTCCGTTTGCATCGATTCTTTGGGCGTAAATATCCGCATTGGTAATCCCGCCGCGCAAATCATGCCAGGTGATAACCACACCGCCGGCGCCATCGCTGACAATTTTTGGCAGTTTCTGGTTTTCTTCCGCAAGGCACACGGGCACCCCGTTTTCCTTCCATACAACATTTCCTTTTGCATCGATTCGCTGAGCAAAAATATCAAAATGAACATTGCGTGTATCTTCCCATACAATAATGGCGCCTCCCGCACCGTCACTTATTGTCTGAATTGCGCTTTGTTGGCCTGTAGCATTGCAAATTAACGTATTTTCCTGAGGACTGGCCAACCATGCCGCTATTGCATGTTTCTGCAAAAACATTATGAATGCAAACATTATAACAACACATGCCGTCAGATAAGTGTGCAGTTTTACTGATGTATACATTTGAATTCCTTTCAACTAACTTCAGCGATTACGTTTCCAAAAACAGTACGCGGTATACCGCAATACCTATTAAAAAACAAACTATTATGTTTTATTCTTTGCCCTGTGCATCCGTTACGATACCTTCGGACCAATCAATTATAGAATGAATATTCACCGGTTCTCCCCCTACGGTCATTTTGCGCTGTCTGCCCTCCAGCAACTTTTTCTCCTCTCCTTCCAGCAGCAATGTGGCTTCACCCTTTACCGCCGTGACAATGGTAACGTACTCCGTTATCTGCATATTAAAAATACCGTCATTTGCCACAATCTTTCCGTTCGGGGTAAATATTTCCAGGTTTTTTTTCAGCTTTTCCAGGGAGATAAACAGTTGTCCTTTTTTAATAGTAATCTTCCACGGACTAACAAAACACATCTCTGTATCCGAATCCAGATTTATACCCATCCCCTTTTTTGTTGAAAAAGATGCCTTTTCTCCATTGCCTGTTTTGAGAATAACGCCGCTCTGTAAGCTGTGAACCGTTGATATATTTTTCCACTTTTGATCATCGGTCTTCTGAAATTGAACATTTCCATAGGTATGGGAAATATCTATCCTGCCGCGCTTATGGGTAAAATAAAAATACGCTCCCGCCAGGGCGATAATGCTGCTCCCAACAATCACGCCAAGCAGGATAAATCCTTTTCTTGTTGGTTTTGCTATAAGTATTCCCAGTTCATACAGCAGAATCATTGGGGCTGCGGTCATAGTCTGGGTAAAAGGATCCGGGGGGGTTACTATAGCGGCAATGATAAAAATCACAAGAATTGAATATTTTCTCCACTTGATAAATTTGTCGGCTGTCACAAATCGTATCTTTGATAATAGCAGCATTACGAGGGGGAGCTGAAACACTAAACCAAGCGCAATCGTAAGCAGGAAAACAAACGACACGTATTGTTGCATCGTAATGATGGGTTGGACATCATGTCCCAGTATGCTTATTAAAAATTGCAAACCAAAGGGAATCAACAAATAATATCCAAAAAGCCCCCCCATGACGAATGCAATGTAGGAAGCCGGAAAAAAAACGAGGATGTACCTTTTTTCCTTTGAATATAACCCCGCGCTGACGAATTTCCATGCCTGATATATAATAACGGGATACACCAGGAAAAGAGAACTGATGAGACACAACTTCATGTATGCGTAAAAACCTTCCTGATAGCTCAATACCTGCAATCCGGTGGAAAGTCCTAATTTACGCATGGCTATTCCATGAGGCCGTTTCACTATATCCATAATATGCATCTTAAATACCCAGCACATTATGAAGCACAAAATGACTGCAATGACGGAATAAAAAACTCTGCGCCGCAATTCTTCCAGATGCGAACCCAGCGGCATCCTGGCTTCTTCGATTTTGTTGTATTCTTCCTCTGCTATATCCACGCAAAACCCTATAAATATCCGCTGCAACACAACCACATTTTTCTGATAAAAAAGAGGGTTTTAATGATACAACGATAATTCCGAAATTACAAGAAACAATTAACATCGCCATGAGTTCAAAGTGAGAATTCAGGCAAAAGGAAAAGCCTTGAAAGATTTTTTTGGATATGTTATTATTTGACTTTCGAAATTACGGTTCTTCAGTTTTGGCTTTTATCTCAATATTAATTCATATTCCGGCAAATTCAAAAGGACTCATATTATGGGCGCTGAATATAGTGGAAAACTGATTGCTACGGGCAAGTCTTTTGGAATTATCGTAAGCCGATATAATAGTTTCATCACAAAACGTTTACTGGAAGGCGCAATTGATGGGCTTGTAAGGCATGGTGTAAAAGAAGATGACATTGCTGTATTTTGGGTGCCCGGCGCTTATGAGATTCCCATTGCAGCCCAAAAGGTTATACAAACAGGAAAATATGACGCAATTATTTGCCTTGGGGCAATTATTCGCGGAGAAACGCCCCATTTTGATTTTGTTGCCAGCGAATCCGCGAAAGGCATTACGCAGATTGGTTTGTCGTCCGGAGTGCCAACCATCTATGGCATTATTACAACAGAAACATTAGAACAAGCAATTGACCGTGCTGGTGCAAAAACAGGAAATAAAGGCACAGAGGCAGCTTTATCGGCTATAGAAATGGTAAACCTCTTTGATCAAATATAACCCGGTGTAAAAACCAGTAACAAACATTACACGTTACACCTTTTCAACACTTCTCCCGCCAGACGCCTCAATGTAATAAAAACAACAGAATTAAAGATCGTACTTTTTACCCAATTGAAAATTTTTAAATTTTAGACTAAAAATATTCCATGCGCAACAGAACGATTGCCCGCGAACTTGCCCTACAGGCATTATACCAGCTCGATTTGCGCGGAGACGAAACGGAAAATGAAATGGAAGAATTCTGCAGGCAGAGCTCTGAAAAACCTGATATATATAAGTTCGCCATGTCGCTTATCAAGGGATGCAGATCTCACGTAAAAGAAATCGATGAGAAAATTTCACTTTCTGCGGAAAACTGGGATTTGCACCGGATGGCCATTATTGACAAAAATATTCTGCGGCTGGGCATATATGAGCTGTTATACAGGGATGATATTCCCCCGAAGGTTTCCATTAATGAAGCAATAGAACTTGCCAAAAAATTCAGCACCAAAGATTCCGGAATGTTTGTTAATGGTGTTTTGGATAAAGTATATAATTGGCTGAAAAATGAAAAAGCAAAAGACGCAAGAAAAGAGGAATCCGAACCCATTTTCGGCATTTCCGACTTACATATACACACAAATTATTCTGACGGCACAACAACTCCGGAAGAGGTCGTTGATGAATCCATACGATTGGGTTTGTCCGCAATCGCCATCACCGATCATGATACGATTCAGGGATTTCTGAGGGCAGACGAATACAGGAACGGGAAAAAACTTCATATCATTCCCGGTATAGAAATTTCTTCATTTCTTGACCCTTCGGAGATACATATTTTAGGGTATTTTATCGACATCCATAATGACGCATTAAACGCCGTAATAAAAAAAGCGCACAAAGACAGAGTGGAGCGTATTTATACAATGGCGGAAAAACTCCGCAACCTTCAGGTCAACATAAATCCAGGAGAAGTATTAAACCTTGCGGGAGAAGGAACCCCGGGACGCATGCATGTGGCAGAAGTGATCTGGCGCAACGGATACACCGCGACATTGCTGGAATCATTTTATAAATACATCGGCGATAAGGCGCCCGCATATGTTCCTAAAAAAACATTAACCCCGCAGGAGGCCATTGAACTGATACGAAATGCGAAAGGAGTGCCGGTACTGGCTCATCCCGGACTTACACAGCGGGATAATATTATTGAAGATCTTGTAAAATACGGCTTGCAGGGGATAGAGGTATACTATCCCTCCCATACAAAAGCAACCGTAGAAAAATACCTCAAATTGGCAAAAAAATATAATCTTGTGGTAACCGGCGGCTCCGATTTTCACGGAGAAAGAAAGAGTGACAATCCGATAGCAAAAGTTACTATATCCGGCAACCTTGTGAAACAACTGAAGCAAAGATGCAACATTAATTGAGTTTTTTAATTTTTATACTATTCCATTGATATCGCAAGAACAGAAATAAAGGTAAAAATACATGGGAAAAACAGAAAAGACCGAAATGAAGGACGATACCCAAAAAACCAAAAAAAGCCTTTGGTATCGCATTAAAAACTTTACATTTGAACCAAAGAAAACAGTTGTTATAGAAGATGGCACAATACGCCTCGTGCCCATTGATCAGGCGCCTGTTGTTCTCAAAGAAAAAGTGGCGGAAAGGCATGTTCCGCCTGAAGCGGTTGTTATAGAAAAAGCGCCTCCGGAAAAACCCGTCATCGTTCCGAAAGAAAAACCGGTTATTGAAGAAATAAAAGAAAAGCCCGTTGTAAAAGAAAAAATAATTAAGAAAGAACCCGTTGTTGTACCGAATAAGTTAAAAAAAGGGCTTGAAAAGACGAGGGGACGCTTTTGGTCGCGTTTAAAAGATTTCCTGTCATTCAGAAAAGGCATCGACGAATCGGTGCTTGAAGAATTGGAAGACATCCTCATCGGAGCGGATATGGGTGCGCGTCCCGTGCAAAAACTTATCGAAGAAATACATGGGGCATGGAAAGAAAAAATAATTACCGAAACATCTCAGATAAATAATTTTATAAAAGGGCGACTGAAGGAGGACTTACACCAGTGGAAAACCGACATCCAATATGCAAATAAGCCGCCTACGGTCATTATGGTAGTCGGCGTTAACGGCGTAGGCAAAACAACCTCCATAGCAAAGCTCGCAAGTTCCCTGATTAAGGAAGGTAAAAAAGTGATGCTTGCCGCAAGCGATACTTTCCGGGCAGCGGCAGTAGACCAACTGGACATCTGGTGTAAACGCATCGGGGCTGATATCGTAAAACATCAGACAGGTTCCGATCCCGCTGCTGTGGCGTATGATGCCCTTGAAGCAAGCATTGCAAGGGGCATGGATGTTTTAATCGTGGACACCGCAGGACGACTTCATACCCATGACAATCTGATGAAAGAACTCACGAAAATAAAACGCGTTATTTCGAAGAGAATTCCCGATGCGCCGCATGAGGTAATAATGGTGCTTGATGCCACTACCGGGCAGAATGCGATCTCACAGGCTAAAATGTTCAAGGAAGCAGTGGACGTAACGGGAATATTTCTTGCAAAACTGGACGGTACGGCAAAAGGCGGCATAGTGCTTGGCATGTGCAATGAAACAAAAATCCCTGTCAAATTTGTCGGGCTTGGTGAACAGGCGGATGATATTGAGAAATTTAACCCTGACTCGTTTGTGGACACCCTGTTAGAACAATGACGAACGATACCGTTAACTTTCATGTCTTCCGGTTTAATCCGGCCAGCGATAAGGAAGCGTATATTCAAACATACGAAATACCCCTTACGAGAAAAGACCTTACGGTGCTGGAAGGTCTGATATACATCCAGCAGCGTTTGGATCACTCACTTGCATTCCGTTCATCGTGCAGGGCGGCAGTTTGCGGCTCCTGCGCCATGCATATTAATGGAAAATACCGCCTCGCCTGCAATACCCTGATTTCAAAACTGAACACAAAGACCGTTACCATCCGTCCCCTCGCCCATATGGAAATACAGAAAGACCTCTTTGTCAATATGAGGCCGTTTTGGGAAAAATATGAACAGATCAAGCCATACCTCATGCCGGGAAAGCCATCGCCTCCGGAAAGAGAAAGAATACAGAGCACGGATGAAAGAACGAAACTGGATGGATTAATTGACTGCATATTGTGCGCCTGCTGCCATTCCTCATGCCCTGTGACGGCAACGCGTGAAGACTACCTTGGCCCGATGTCTTTTCTCAACATCGACAGATTTGTTTCCGACAGCCGCGACGGCGCAAGGGAGGAACGTTTGGCGCTTGTGAACAGCGAGAAAGGAGTATGGCGCTGCCATTCGGTATTTAACTGCCAGGAAGTATGTCCGAAAGACCTGAATCCGACAGGCTCCATTACCCATCTGAAAAGAGAAATTATAAAAAAGAACGCAAAACGCTGAACAACTAAGAAAGCACAAGGAGACTTATTCTCAGCAAACAAAGTACTACAAATGGAAAATAACACTTCATTGAAACGCATTTGCGTATTTTGCGGATCAAGCATTGGTAACCGTCCTGCTTACAAGGATGCGGCAATAAAATTGGGAAAAGCTTTGGTTTCTCACGGCATAGGGCTTGTGTATGGCGGCGGAGGAGTTGGCCTTATGGGGATCATCGCGGAAACCGTTATGAAGGAAAAGGGAGAAGTAATAGGAGTCATACCAAAATCGCTCTTTGCCAGAGAAATTGTTCTTCGTGAGATAACGGAACTTCACGAAGTCGGAAGTATGCACGAACGCAAGGCGCTGATGGCGCAATTATCCGACGCCTTCATCGCGATGCCGGGGGGATACGGAACACTGGACGAATTTTTTGAGATCGTCACCTGGTCCCAGTTAGGATTGCATGCAAAACCAATCGGCATACTCAATGTAGACGGATATTTCGACCTGTTACTGGAATTCGTAGACCATGCCATCCGTGAATGCTTTGTAAAGCCGGAACACGGGCAATTAATTCTGCGGTCTGACAATCCCGATGAACTATTGCAAACACTCATTCGTAAAAAACCCATTCAACCTGCTGTTAAATTGATTGACTGGCAGGAAAGTTAAATCGGGATTAATTTCTGAGAACAAATCCATCCTTTTTCATTAAGCAGCGTAGGTTAACCCGACCTTCGCAATTCGAGGGGCAGGTAAACCGCTGAGCCAGTAAAATCAAAGGGTCATGTAAAAAGGTCGGCACTACAGACCGACCTGGCCTGATGCATAAACCTTTGGTGAAGGTTGTTCAGGAAGCACCAGTCCCAGTTGTGCCAAAAGGAGAGCAACATCGTCCGAATCCACCCCGCACGTTGGTTGTCATTGAGTTCTCCCAAATAGAGTATTTGTCACTGTACCACCCTTCCCCCGCTGACCCGGTGGTTCTCCACAACACTCCAATACCGGTGTGTTTTCCCGTCTTTCGTCCGTCTCTTTTCTCGTAAGAACATGCGGACATTTTCTCACGCCCACGTGAAGCCGTCAACAGGGTGGGTCGGCACTACAAGCCGTTTTGAAAATCTAACCCCTTGATTATCAATGGTTTCCAGGTGATTTATTCCCAAAAATAACCGTTTTTCGGCGCGAATTGTGAGAGTAGGGATAAGCAGCAGCGCAGGGTCATAGGCTTAGAAAAGGCCAAGAATCCATAAAAAATGGCAAAGGTATTTCCAGCGAGGAAGCCAAAGTTCGACTTTCAAAATGGATTATAAAATAATTTGGTCATCTGACGCTTTAGAAGATATAGAGGCCATTGGGAAGTTTATCGCGAGAGATTCTGAATTTTATGCCGAATCTACAATTCAAAAAATATTTGAAACCCCTCAGTCACTAATCCAACACCCCAAAATAGGGGGGCCGTGCCAGAGGTTGGCGATGAATCTGTTCGGGAATTATTTGTTTTCCAATATCGTATCATTTATGAAATCAAAGCAAATGAAATTCATATTCTTACCGTAATACATGGAAAACGTATATTTGATAAAGAAAAAATTTAACAAGACGCAAAGAAATTCTCAATATCGAGAAGTATTTTTTTATCAATAGTTATCAGATTGTTAAATCATTAACGAAAATTACGATTGCGGAGGGGTGCTTGAGACGCCTTCCGCTTCTTCCAATTTCCCTTCCGAAATTTCTTCCTCAAGTTTTACTACTTCGCGGAAAGCAATGCCCTCCTTCCAGAGAAATAAAAACCCCATGATAGTTGAGGGGAAAATGGATATTGCCCATAAAATAATAGCGTAACTTTGAGCCAACGTGGTATCAATGCCAAAGATGTGCAGCGATTTCAGAACGGCAATGTGAAAAACGCCGATATAGCCGGGCGCCTGGGGCAATGCTACCGCAAGGGCAATGCAAACAGCGACAAGGCATGCGCCGACGAAAGGAAGCTGCAGGTGGAAGGCAAAACTCAGAATATAGATTTCTATCCCTCCTATAAGCCATACGATGAGAGATAAAATGAGTATCCATACCGTCTTCAGTTTATTCTCCAGTATTCTTAACCCAAACACAAAAGAATCATACAGGCTGAAAATCTTGTCTTTAAGTTTATGAGGAAGAAAGGAACAGAGTGTGGAGAGGATATTTTTAAAAAAATGCGGTTTCTCTACGATTAAAAAAAGCGAAATGATGGTAATGCCCCCAAAAGCCGCAAAGACCCCTGTCCATTTTTTTAATGAGGGAATTACCGATTGCCCTGCAGTTATTGTCTCATGAGATAATGCTGCGAAAGAAGGACTATGGGAGGCAGAATCAGGATTGGGAAGCAAGAACAAAGTTGCAACCGCAAAAATAATGAGCCCCAGCATGTCAAAAATTCTCTCAACAACAACCGTCGCAAAAGAGGTGGAGAATTTAATATTTTCTTTTTTGTACAAAAGAAACGGACGCAAGACTTCTCCGACCCTTGCGGGAAGTATGTTATTTGCCATGAAACTGATGGAGGTAATTGATAACAGGCTCAGTGCAGAAATCGGTTTTATGTGCGATAATAAACCCTGCCACCGGAACGCCCGCACAACATAAAGGAAAATAGCCAATACTATTGCGGGAATTATGAACCAGTAATTCGCTTCGGTTAACGCATTCTTCAAAGATGACCATTCTATAGTTTTTATGAACAGCCACGAACAACCCAAACTTATGATGATACTCACAATAAATATAATATTCTTCTTGCTCAAAATTGCCTTTGCCTTTCTGAAAATGTGTTTTTTGGCGCTCAGGTAAAGTAGGGTTTTAAATATGTACCCGTATAACTGGCGTTTATTTTGGAAATTTTTTCCGGCGTTCCGCACCCGACGACATATCCTCCCTCACTGCCTCCTTCCGGACCAAGATCAATAATATAATCGGCGGATTTAATAATATCAAGATTATGTTCCACTACTATTAAGGAATGTCCCGAATCGATCATTCTTTGAAAACAGTTCAGTAATTTTTGAATATCGTCCATGTGCAGACCAATGGTCGGTTCATCAAAGATAAAGAGCATTGATTCCGTAGTTTCCTGAGACATATAGGTAGATATCTTAAGACGCTGCGCTTCGCCTCCTGATAATGTTGTCGCCGGCTGACCGAGTTTCAAATAGCCGAGCCCGGTATCCTGCAGACATTTCAGGCCTTTTGTGATATTTGCGGATTCACGGAAAAATTCGACTGCTTCATCCACCGTCATGTTCAGCGCCTCATGGATATTCTTATTTTTATATTTCACATCGAGCACTTTTTTATTGAACCGCTTCCCGTCACATTTTTCACAGGTGACAAAGATATCGGCAAGAAACTGCATATCAACCGTTACATATCCCGCTCCTTCACAAAACTCGCATCTTCCTCCGGGCACATTAAAGGAAAAGGAACCTGTGTTTAACTTGTGCGTTCTGGCCTCCCGCGTGGACGCAAAAAGTTTTCTTACTTCATCAAATATTTTTATATATGTTACGGGATTAGAACGCGGTGTGCGCCCTATAGGGGATTGATCGACAAGAAGAACGTCGCTGATAAACCGTTCGCCCTCAATTTCCGTATGTTTTCCCACAAATCCGGAATACACTCCCAGCTTTTTTTTCAATGCACCGTAAAGGGTATCCTGTACAAGCGTGCTCTTTCCTGATCCTGAAACTCCGGTTACACAAACCAGCATATTCAGAGGAAATATTACATCGATATTTTTTAAATTATTTTGTGACGCGCCTTTTACAACAATAGCCCTCTTTGAAGGTTTTCTCCGTGAAGATGGTATTTTTATCGCCTTTTCTCCTTTTAAATATTGTCCGGTAAGAGAGCAGTTATTTGCGGGCAGTTGTTCAAAAGCGCCGTAATATACAAGCTTGCCTCCGTTTTCACCTGCGCCGGGACCAAGATCGATAATGATATCAGAAGTCTTTATGACTTCTGTATCATGTTCCACCACCACAACGGTATTTCCGATATCCTTTAACCGCCTCAGGATATTGATTAACCTGTCCGTATCTCTCGGATGAAGTCCGATGCTCGGTTCATCAAGTATGTAAAGAGTGTTTACCAGAGAAGACCCTAGCGATGTGGTAAGATTTACCCTCTGGGCTTCTCCTCCCGATAGCGTGCGCGTCATGCGGTCAAGGGTAAGGTATCCCAGACCGACTTTTATCATATAGTCGAGACGTTTTGTTATTTCCTGCAAAATTAAATGCGCAATATTTTTTTCATACGTGGAGAGTTGTAACTGCTGAAAAAACAGGTGTGCCTGTTCGATAGTCATACTGCAAACTTCCGCGATATTTTTTTGCTGAATGAGTATGTTGAGCGCCTGTTCCTTTAATCGTGTTCCGCTACAGGCGCGGCACACATTATATCCCCTGTATTTGCTCAGGAATACGCGCACATGTATCTTGTATTTCCGGCTTTCCAGCCATTCGAAAAATCCGTTAATGCCGCAGAAATCCTCTGTGCCTTCAAGAAGCAGGGCTACCTGCTTTTTTGTCAATTCCCGGTAGGGAACGTTCAGGGGAATGTCATATTTTGATGCTGCCGATTCGAGTTCTTCATATAATTCCCGGTATGTGGGAGTGTTCCATGGAATGATCGCACCCTGTTCAAGGGTTTTCTCTTTGTCGGGAACAACGGCATCCATATCGATATCTATCGTATGGCCAAATCCCTGGCATTTGGGGCATGCGCCTATCGGATTATTAAAAGAAAATAACGCCGGAGATGGTTCAGAATATTCAATCGAGCAGTAACTGCAAAAAAACTTTTTGCTATATTTTAATTCAACCCATTGGGAGTCCTGTATGCAAACGGCAGAGCCTTTTGAAAAACTCGTTGCGTTATCGGTGGATTCCTGTTGGGTATAAAAAATACTTAAATGCCCTGAACCCATGCGGTAAGAAGTTTCCAGCGAATCGATAAGGCGGTCTTTTATCGTGTCTTTTACGACCAGCCGGTCGATAATTCCATACACTGTTTTTGCGGAGCGGATATCAAAACCGTTCAATTCAACAGTAATGTCTACAATGGCGTTATCTGCCAGGATTCTTACTATTCCTCGTTCTTTCAGAAGGTTCACTTGTTCCTCTGAGGAAACATTTTGACTAATATGAAGGGGGAATGTGACGAGAAATTTCGTGCCCTCCGGCAATGAAAGGGTGAAATCCACAATATGCGAAATGGTGTCAATCTTCACCAGCCGGTTGCAGTTTCTGCAATATGTCTTGCCAATGCGCGCATATAACAATCTCAGGTAATCATTGATTTCCGTTGCGGTGCCTACGGTTGAACGGCGGTTTTTTACAGGATTTTTTTGCTGAATGGCGATTGCAGGGAGGATACCTTCAATGTGATCTACATCGGGCTTGTCCATTCTCTCTAAAAACTGCCGGGCGTATGCGGAAAAAGATTCTATGTATCTCCTCTGTCCCTCCGCGAAAAGAGTATCAAATGCGAGGCTTGACTTGCCGGAACCGCTGACCCCCGTAATGATCACCAGTTTTTTATGCGGAATTTCGATATCAATATTTTTTAAATTATTTACCCGTATGCCGCGGGCAATAATGGATTTTTTCATATTTTGCTTCTTACGATATACACGGCGTTTACTGGAAAATTATTTTAAGAAGATACATTGTTACTGATAAACGGAAAAGGGAGGAACATTCCCGATTTTTTTCAAAAACTCGGGAATGCTCCTCCTGATTGCCTGATATGGGCAGTGTTTAGTATTCCTCGCTTTATTATAAGTACCCCTTAACCGTTTGTCTATTCTATCTTTATCTGATTTCTTTCTTCTGTCAGGGTAAATATCAAATTAAATCTACGGTATATATCAAAGTTTTCTGATATTTTAAATTATTTTGAAATTTTAGAGCGAATATTCCTTTTTTCACATTTATTCCCTTTCTGCTCTGTTTACAGCTTCGTCAATTCCGGGCCACTCCAATTCTATCAAACGATCCTGTATTTTTATTACTCTTTCTATTAATTTCGGATCGTTTTCGCTATCAGCCCATCTGAGCAATTGTATTCTGGAAAAGGAGTTCTGGAATAAAAAGAGACCCGTCCAGTGGCGTCTTTTTTTAATTGATTTCTGGCATTGAAAAGCATATCTTGAGAGTCGGATAAACTCCACGCTCTACGGTAAGGATGGTTTTTCTTTGCCTGGATATAGAGCTTGTGTCCGTCTTTATAATTAACAACAATATCTTCGACCAATATGCGTTCCTGCGTGTCTGGAGATGCAATGGCCTCCATTTGCACCCACTCCATATCATCCTCATAGAGGAGTCTCACCACCCAATGGAGTGCAATGAGTCTTTGATATTCATCACCTTGATTGGAATATATAGCAGATTCCATTTTTATTTGTATTTTCCAGTTACGAAATATCGATCAATGAAGATGATCTCATTAAAGAGAATCAATTTCCTGTCTTTTTGTGTAATTGTTCAATGACAAGTTCCACAATTGTTCGGGTAACGAAAAGGCTGCTTATGTCACAAAGATCACTTTTATACTGTTCTGCTTCAGCTAAGGAGATTCTACTGTCTTTGTACACCTTTATCACAATGCCAAGAGAGCCTACCGGCGTTATTTGCAAAGATTTTGCTACAGCGCGAACGGCAAGATCGTCCGTCAATAAAATTGACTGATTTATTTGTCTGCACAGATACAGACATTCTCTCTCTCCGGAATGTAATTTTTCTAATCCTGCTTTACGTGTAAATTCGATAATCTGTAATTCCGGTAAATTATGGTCGGCGATAGTTATTTCTTTTGATATGTTTTTACGGTGTTTGCTAATT
Source organism: Planctomycetota bacterium (assembly GCA_016873165.1). Lineage (GTDB taxonomy): Bacteria > Planctomycetota > Brocadiia > Brocadiales > Brocadiaceae > Kuenenia. The sequence continues at coordinate 41,413 of VGXV01000013.1, forward strand.
TCGAACAATACCGTATGCGGAACGTGTATGATACCAAATAACTGCAGGAGTGCGATACCACCGATTTCGCTCAGGTGGATGAGGGGGCCCGCATCCGAAACAACGGCCATTATTTCTTCATCGCCCACGCCAAATCCTCTATTATGGCGTCACGCTGTTTTTCTGCTAATTCTACCCAATCAATCCCTACGGTTTCCATAGCTTCGTCACGGGAAATTTCTCCCCGTAAATAACGGCCAAGAATGAGTTCCCGCATTAATTGGCGAATCCCGGTTTGTAATGCCAGAGCCATCACTTCCGTTTCAGATTTATGTGTTTCACGCACCAATGCTTCTAAATTTGCCATAATATTTTCCATGATTCTAAACCCTCCCGCTTTAGAACTATTTGAGTGTTTGTTCGCATTATTATAAGTACCCCGTAACTGTTTGTCTATCGTATCTTTATTAACGAAGATTTCGGGTTCAATTAATAACAGAGTTTTTCAGATACTCTTCCAGCGCTTCCTGCCAGGGTCTCATTTTGTGCCGGCTTGCCTGTACGAATTTTGCACAATTTAGCGCGGAATTTTGTGGCACTGTGGCGGCGCGTTTAAAGTCTTTTGCTTTTATCGGATGAAGTGTTATCTGATTATTTGTCAACTCAAAGATTTTTTTTGCCCACTCGTACCATGAGCAGATACCATCATTTGCAATGTGATAAATACCGCGAAGGTCGCTTGAAAAAACATACCAGATTGCGTGGGCAAGGTCTGCGGCATAGGTAGGGCTTCCGAATTGATCTATTACTGCGGATACGGAGCGTTTTTCAATTCCGATATTGAGTATTTTTGTTACGAAATTACTTCTCCGGGGGCCATAAAGCCGTGATGTTCTTACAATGGCATAGTTGCCGTTTATTTCCTGTACCGCTATTTCTCCTGCGAGTTTTGATTTGCCGTATACCGAAAGGGGCCGGGTTGGGTCGGTTTCGGTGTAAGGGGTATTTTTTTCACCGTCAAAGACATAATCAGTACTGATATGAATAACTTTGGCATTAATATTTTTCCCTGCCTGCGCTATGTTTTTTGCCCCGTCGGCATTAACGGAATAGGCCTTATCGATATTTGTTTCACATGCGTCAACGTTTGTGTATGCGGCACAATTAATTATAATGTCGGGCATGTTTCGAACAATTACTTCAGAAGTATTTGAGGCGTTTGTGATTTCAATGTGTGAATGAGCGGCGGCAATGACGGTGAGAGGTTGTCTTTCCGCTTCTGAAAGGCGTGGCAGCCGGTTCACGAGTTCCCAGCCGAGTATTCCGTCAGAACCGATAATGAGTATTTTCATGTATTGAGGGTATTTAAATGCAACTGGTAGACTCGCTTGTATTCCCCGTCATCATGCAAGAGGGATTCGTGGCTACCTGTTTCAACGACTTGTCCGTTTTTCATTACAATGATTCTGTCGCAATGCTGAATGGTGGAAAGCCGGTGTGCGACTATGATGGTGGTTTTTCCGGCAATGAGGTTGTTCAGCGCCTCCTGCACCAATTTTTCCGATTCATAGTCCAGAGAGGATGTCGCTTCGTCTAATAAGAGAATCGGGGCGTTTTTCAGAATAGCGCGTGCGATGGCTATTCTTTGACGCTGTCCTCCGGATAGTTTTATTCCCATTTCTCCTACGGGGGTATTATATTTTTCCGGCAGGGTTATGATAAATTCGTGAATATTTGCCGCCTTCGCTGCATTTTCTATTTCTTCCATTGTTGCGTTTGGCCTGCCATAAAGAATATTTTCATACAGGCTTCGGTTAAACAAGAAAGTCTGTTGTGTTACCAGTGCTATATTTGAAAGAAGCGACTCATGTTTTATTTTGCGGAGGTCTATGCCGTTTATAGTAATGGACCCTTCGGTCGGGTCATAAAAACGGGGGATCAGATTTACGAGGGTCGATTTTCCCGCGCCGCTTTCTCCCACGATTGCAATTACCTCTCCCTTTTGAATGTTCAGGCATACATTTTTCAGCACGCATTCGCTTTTTCCTTCATAGAAAAAGCTCACATTGTTGAAGGAAATACCTTCCTCCATCTTTTCCAGTGGTATAGCGTCCGGGGAGTCTTTTATACTTGATTCTATACTGAATAATTCCAGTACCCTGTTTGCGCCGGCAAGGGATTCCTGCAAGCCTGTGTAACTCTTTGCTATTTTTTTTACTGAAGTGATTACCATAAAACCGATTGCCGTAATAAATCCACCAAGTTCACCGGGGGTAATTTTTTGGGACATGATTACATAGCCGCCCAATATCACCATTACGGCAAGTCCTACTGCATAAATAAAGTCATTGGTGCTGTCGTTCAATGACTTTGCTTTTACCATTTTTAATGTTCTCCTGAGGAAACTTTCTCCGATGAAGTGAATTTCGCGGCGTTCTGCATCTTCCATCCTGAAAGATTTTACAATCCTGATGCCGGCAAAAATTTCGCGAAATGCATCCGTAAGATCGGAGAGATGCCGCAAGCTGCCTCTTCCGTGTTTCTTTACCTTTTTACCGATTAAAACTGCAGGGACGAAAACCGCAGGGAAGATAATGAGCGAAAATAACGATAATTTCCAACTGAAATAAAATGCGAGGATAAGACCGCAAACTAGTTGCATAGGAAGAAATAGCACCTCGTCAAAGAGCACTTTGAGTCCGGTTTGCATAACAGAGATGTCATTTGTCAGTCGTGAAAGGAGATCGCCGCTTTTTCTGTTCTCAAAAAAACTTAGCGATTGCGGCAACAAGTGGTCGCAGACTTTGTTTCGAATGTCAACAATAACCGCCCATCTGACGAAATTCCTGAAATATTGCTGAAAATAACTGGTGAGAAAAATAATCGGTGCGAGAATTCCTATCACGATGCCGATACTTGTGAATGAACGTGTCACCCGTTCCCGCAATTTCCCGATAAAAGAAAACTTGCCAAGGGTTGTTTTTTTTAATTTATGAAGCGGCGACAGGGTATTTTCTTTATGATCGGTTTGGGAATGGACTATATCGATGCGCGGCAGTTCTGTGGTTGTTGTATATTCCCCCGATACTAACTTGTCAATAACCGGTTTAATTAAAGAGATTTGAATGCCATTTGCCGTAGTATAAAGCACCATACAGCAGATAGCAAGCGCTAGTTGCTTCCAGTAGGGTTTCGCAAATGAAACAAGTTTTTTGCAATCGGAAAGAAGCGAATTATTTTTCATTTTGAACTATGTACTAAGCGTAAAACATTAATAAAAAGATACGTAAGGTGAGATGCGTATAAATCTTGTCTATGTACTCTTGTGATATGAAAAACACATAAGAGTTAAAATAGTATCACATCACAAGATGCTTTTCAATAAAAAGATTATAACCCAAAAATACGGATGAAGGGTATTCGGGCAATAATAAATGATGCAAAGGGATATTATTCGATTGCAGAATTTGAATAATAGTGTTATATTCGACTGGCTTTATCGAAATATTTCAAGAGAATTGTTTATACTTTTTATGACTGTTTAAAATAAGCAAAATATATATGAGTAAAAGGTGGTTAATTGCGCCTATCAACAGAGAACTTCAAACTGAGATTGCAGGTAATCTCAGAATTTCAAACTTACTGGCTCAGATACTTATAAACCGTGGCATCACTGAGGTTTGTGCCGCTAAAAACTTTCTACAGCCACAAATAGCAACATTAGCAGACCCTTCCAATCTTCCCGATATTGAAAAAGCTTCCGTCAGAATTAATGAAGCAATACGAAACGGAGAGAATATAGTCATTTACGGCGACTATGATGTTGACGGGCTGACCGCCACCTCTCTTATGTACCGTTGTTTGAAAATGTTTGATGCAAAGGTAAGTTACTATATTCCCGAAAGGTTGGAAGAGGGGTATGGACTGAACGCGGATGCCATTACTCAACTGAAGGAAGAGGGAACGAATCTTATTTTAACGGTTGATTGCGGAATAAGCGCGTGCCGGGAGGCGGAGATCGCGCGGTCGTACGGCATAGAACTTATTATCACCGACCATCATCAGCCCTCTCAGGAGATTCCCGATGCATTCGCAATAATTAATCCGAAATTAAAGGCAACGGAAAAAACCTTCAGGGATTTTTCCGGCGTTGGAATTGCTTTCATGCTGGCATGGTCGATTGGCCAGCATTATTTTCCCAATAAGAAGGTGTCAAAGGAGTTTAAGGATTTTCTGATTAGTTCCATGGGCTTGGTTGCGCTGGGCACCATTGCCGATGTTGTGCCGCTTGTGGGTGAAAATCGTATTCTGACGAAGTATGGTCTGGGGGCATTGCAGCAGACAACAATACCCGGCCTGCAGGCGCTTCTGGATATCTCCGCGCTGTCGAATATCAATCTTGACACTTCCCATGTGGGATACCGTTTAGGACCCCGTTTAAATGCGCCGGGACGCGTAGGCGACGCCGGGATAGTCGTTGAAATGTTAACAACGGCATGTAAAGAGAAGGCAAAAGAAATTGCCCTTTTCCTGGAAGAGGAAAATAAGAGGAGAAGGATAATGCAGCTTGATATTCTCTCCGCCGCAAGGGAAAAAATCCTGAATGAAATAAACCTTGACGAAACGCTGGCGATTGTGCTGGCAGACCATGGCTGGCATCCCGGAATAGTGGGGATAATTGCAGCAAAGATCGCCGAAGAGTTTCACCGTCCTGCGGTAATGATTGCCGTTGCGGATGAAATTGGCCATGGGTCCGCGCGTTCCATACCATCATTCCACATGCTGGAGGCGTTAGAGTGCTGCAAAAATATGTTAATTTCCGTCGGCGGACACGCACAGGCAGCAGGGTTAAAGATTCATCCTGATAATATCAAAGATTTCCGCACAATGCTGAATCAGATGATGGCGCAAAGACTTATGAAAGAAGACCTTGTGCCTTTCCTGAATATTGATGCGGAGGTGGACCTTTCCCTGTTAAACAGAGGATTATTGATGGAATTGCGGCTCTTGTCTCCGCACGGAGAAGGGAATCACATTCCCCTGTTTGCCGCAAAAAATCTGCAGATTGTCGGCAAACCGCGCCGCATCGGATCAAATGGCCAGCACCTTAGTTTCTATGTAAAACAGGGCAATATTTCCATGAAGGCTATCGGATTTGGCATGGGCGAAAAAATTGACCGGCTTCAGCAGAATGGCAGAACGTGTTCACTGGCAGTGGTCTTAAAGGAAAATACCTGGATGAACAACAGCAATATAGAACTTGAAGTGAGAGACATAAAATTCGATGATGAATGGTAAAAGAGAGTATTGACATCCCCAACGAATGGGAAACTGCCGCTGCCAGCCTAATACGGCAGGAAACCAGGACTTGTCTTATTATCGGCAAAGGGGGAAGCGGCAAAACTACCCTCTGTAAATTCCTCGTTCAGAAATTGACGGAAGCCCGTAAATGTGCCGGATATGTTGACAGTGACGTCGGCCAGTCGACATTCGGCCCCCCTGCCACCGTTGGCTTAAAAGTCTTTCATAGACCGGAAACGATATATGATCAGACAGTACCCACCGCAATACACTTCGTAGGAAATACCAATCCGCTGGGATTTTTATTGCAAACCCTTGCAGCGGTCAAAGCAATGGCAGAGGAATCGTACCGTCAGGGTGCGGAAATTACCATTGTTGATACAACGGGTTTTATTGATGGCCCTGTTGCCCGTGTCCTGAAATATCATAAAATGGAAATGCTGCAACCCCAGCGTATTATCGCGTTACAGGCGGAAGATGAAATAGAACATCTTTTAAAAGGGTATGAGAAAACAGGAGGGAAAATCCTGCGCCTGCCATGTTCGGCAAGGGCAAATAACCGTTCGCAAGCAGAAAGAAGAAAATACCGGCAGGAAAAATTCAAAGAGTATTTCAAAACAGCGGAAAAAGTGACGTGTTCGCTTGACAAACTGGTGTTTCCTTCCTGTATCATTGGCACGGGACAAAAAATTATCCCAGGTGAATTGCCGGATGACGATTGTCGTAGCAAATTAGACAAAATATATCTTGAAAAATGCGGAACGGAATTATTGGCGCTATCGGACTATTTTAATCATTCATTGCCAGTCGAGAGGTTGAAAACGTTTTTTGGCGTTTCATCCATTATTCATATTACACGACATGAATTAAAGAATCTTCTTGTCGGTCTAAGTGACAAAAACAACCGCACGTTGGGAATAGGCGCCATAATTGATCTGGATATTTCAAAAAATCAGATTTCCTTTTTTACGCCGGTGAAAAATTGTGACACTTTATCAGTAGTTCATTTTGGCGCTTTAAAAATTGAACATGACGGGAGAGAATCGGAAAAACTGCGGGTAATTCGGTATATATAAAAAATTATATGTTCTTCGCGGAAAACAATTTAATAATTTATTGTCATTTGTCTTGACTGAAATAAATAAATTTGATATGAATTCCTAAGTTTTTTTACAAAAAAATAATCTTTATTGGAAAACTAGCCATTTCTTGTTAAATTACACAGTTAAAATGGCATCATGTGGGTAAAAGCCATGTAAAATGCTCACTAACTGTTTAATTTATAGTATCTTATAATAGTTTTTAATGGGATAATTTCCCTATTTTGAGCAGAATGCAACATGTTCATATTCGTTTGTGACAACCGCTGTGTAAAATTGAAAAAGGGGATAAAAATTAGTGACCGAGCTCATTAGTAGGCTTGAAATAAAAAAGGTACATCAGATTATTCAAAAAGTTGATGTCTTTTGTTCAGCGCTTCTGCTGCAGGCATGGAGGCGCGTATATTATATATTCAATAAGCAGGAAATACACGAGTCAATACAAGAACGGATGGGCGATTGTTTACGGTGCGGACGGTGCTGTCAGGCGTCAATCAGGTGTAAACATCTTTGCTACGATGAAAAAGGGTTTTCCCTGTGTAAGGTATATGACCAAAAACCGCATTTATGTTCATTGTATCCCTACAATAAAAATGATTTCTTCTTTCATCTCAGGGAAACATGCGGTTACCGGTACGATAATTAAAATATATAAAGCCTTCATCCTGCCGTAATGCTGCCTTTTGCATAATAATATTGACGCATAACACAGGGTATTTCTCTGAATTGTGGCATCAATTGCTATTTTACGGGTTTTTTGCGATGAAAAGAACGCCACTGTACGAATCGCACCTGAAATACCATGCAAAAATGGTATCATACCATGACTATTCCATGCCCATCCAATACGACAGTATTATCAATGAACATCTGCTCGTCAGGAATAAAGCCGGCCTTTTCGATGTATCGCATATGGGAAAGGTTGAGATTTACGGCGATGACGCCCACTCTTTTGTGCAACAGGTCGTTACAAATGATGCGGCACAATTGTCAGACAAACAAGTGCTGTATTCTCCCCTCTGCAACGAAAAAGGCGGCATAATTGACGATATCCTCATTTACAAAATAGACACAAAGAAATTTCTCTTTATCATAAACTGTGCAAATACCGAAAAAGATATTGCATGGCTGACGGAACAGGCAAAACCTTGCAAATCGCTGAAGATAAAAAATGTCGGCGATGATATGTCCATCATTGCGCTGCAAGGTCCGTCGTCCATGGAAATGCTTGAAAATACTTTTGGTCATAATAAAGGTATGCCTCCGAAGAGATTTTATCTCGATGAGTTTTTGTTTGATGATTCGCGCATGATTGTTTCAAGCACGGGATATACCGGTGAGGATGGAGTGGAAATACTGATCGACGCAAAATATGCCCTCAAACTATGGAATCGTATTCTTGAAAAAAATGAACCGGCGGGATTAAAGCCTATAGGGCTTGGGGCGAGGGATACACTCCGTCTTGAGGCATGTTATCTCCTGTACGGAAACGATATGGATGAGACAGTAACTCCTTTGGAAACACCAATAGATTGGACGGTGAAGTTCAGCAAAGATTCCTTCATCGGCAAGCATGCCCTTCTTGAACAGAGGAAAAAGGGCATCGAACGGAAATTGATAGGATTCGTGATGGCGAATCAGGGCATCCCGCGCCACGATTATCCTGTGGTAAAAAATGGAGAGGTAATAGGAAAAGTCACCAGCGGGACGTTTAACCCGACAACGAAAAAGGGCATCGGCCTTGCCAGAATCAATGTCCGGCATGCCCGTATCGGAGAAGATATACAAATACAAATCAGAGATAATTGTTGCGAAGCACGAATCGTAAAAATCCCATTTTATAAGAGGGAGTTGAAAAAATGAATGTGCCTGACGAACTGAAGTACACAAAAACACACGAGTGGGTAAAAAAGATAAACGGGAAGGAAGTGGTTGTTGGCATAACGGATCATGCCCAGGAGCAATTGAAAGACATAGTATATGTCGAATTGCCCCCTGTGGGCAGGGAACTGAAGATGGGAGCTCCCTGCGCCGTTGTCGAGTCGGTAAAGGCCGCGTATGACATTTACGCGCCGATTTCCGGAAAAGTCATAAAAATGAATCAGGAACTCAAGGAAAGTCCGCAGTTAGTAAACGAAGACCCTTACGGCAAAGGCTGGTTTCTGCATATTGAAATGTCCGATCCTGAGGAATTGAACCGTTTGTTGATCGCATCGCAATACAAGGAAATTTGCGAAAAAGAAACATAGCCATGAAAACCTTGTCCCACGCTGGCAGGGGCGCCTGGGGTGGAAAATAATATCTCAATTAAAGTTTGAACATCTGATGAGTAAGGAATACTACGCTTGTTCGACATGCATATTCAAAATTCATGATTAAATGAGGTAACCACACAAAGCCACAAAGAAACTGTGTCTGCCGCGTATTTATGGAGGAAAACAATGATAATCCTTTTCACTTTTCATCGAATCCCTCTCTTTCTTCTCATATGTTCTTTTTTTTGGATTTCTCTTGCCTGTGCCTGCCCTGTCTATGCGCAATCATACGGGACTGAATGGAAGCCGCAAACTACTCCGGATCCGAAAATAATCACTGCTGCATCAAAAAGGCCGATATTGGGCAATCAGCGGCTTCGTCATGAAATGGCAGAACTTTTGGGGGAGAAGGTTGGGCCTGATGACTCCGGCGATGTGTATCATGCGGGAGGGTTGTCAAGCTACTATACCGGCCCTAAAATACTCTTTCCCGGAAAGGGGAAGCTCTGGGAACTATACAGATTCCTGCCGGTGGTGCGGTGGTACGATCCCGATTATTATTTCAATCCAGAGTCATTCCATCCCGGCAGTTCCGTTACAGGGGAATATGAAAATGAACAGTGCGTCGTCTGTCATACTATAGAGAATCCTGGGATTGTCACCCAGTGGAAACAGAGCAGACACGGTACACCCCCCGAAGGAAAAGAAGTGGTCGGGTGCGACCGGTGTCATGGAAAGAATCATGAAAAATTAATCATGCCCTCCTATGTTGTGTGCGGTGAGTGTCATGAAAAACAACTTAAGGGGCACCGTGAAGGTGGCAGGGGTTCGCATGCCCACGCCTATCACCTTGAATTGATTGATCAGGGCTGTCAGATGGAAAAACCTGCCGAAGAAACCACGGCGTGTCTTGCCTGTCATGCCATTGCGGAGAACAGGTGCGACGGATGCCATACGCGCCACCGTTTTTCCGCCGCTGAGGCAAGGAAACCGACAAGCTGCGGGGTATGTCATTCCGGGCCGGAACAGTATGAATATGAAATGTACATGCAGTCGTTTCACGGGATGGTTTATCAGGGAGAAGGGCAGACATGGGATTGGTCAAAACCCCTCAATGCGAAAAACTATCCGGTACCCACCTGCGCGTATTGCCATATGCCGGAAGGAAACCATAATGTGCTGGACATGTCAACGGTGTATACCTACATGGGTACTTCATTGGTTGACCGCGGGGCATACCGTTACAAAGAAAAGCGTGATGCATGGGTTGCCATCTGTAAAAATTGCCACTCTCCGAGATTTGCGCGTGACCATCTGGAAGCAATGGACGAAGCGGTAAAACTGAGTTTTGCGAAATATCGTGAAGCGATGGCGATCGTCACTACGCTCTATAAGTCCAACCTGATCGATCCCATGCCCAGCGACCTTGCGCCTGATTCAAGGGGACATAGCATCTTCAGCCTTTTGCCTGGAAAGGGGGAAATGCGAAAGTATAATGTTTCCAACATCGAGAGACTTACCTATGAAATGCTGGTGGATATTATCGGCGCTATTTATAAAGCAAAAGCCCACAACGCCTATTACAGCCCCATTTACGGATACTGGGAATGGGCGCAGGACAGGTGGTTGATACAGATAAAGGACGAAGCAAGCAAACTCAAACGGTTTGCTGAAATCGAAGAAAAACTGGGAATAAAACATACCGCTTATCCGTTCTGGAAACATGGCGAATATACGGACATGCTCCTGGGGCTAAAGAGGAAAGAATGGGGGAAATGATATTGCTGGCGCAGGGGATGAAAGAAAACTCTGCGGATGCTGACGTTTGAAATAAAACAAAGTTATTTCAATGTATTAAAATTAAGTGGATGTACCCAATAATTTGCTTCAACCGTTGGTTTGGATCTCTGGATGTTATTAACGGGTAAATAATAGGATTCAAGTTACAAATCTGATATTAATCATAATTGTAAGTCCTTGATATTTGGCCGGTTTCCTGCTTTTCCTTGGAAATTAAGGGGTTGTAGATATTACATCAATTCTATCCTTTTCAATTCATTCTATCCTTTATGCTTTATTTTAGCGCAAAATTAGCACAAATTATGACACAAGAATTTGCAAAAATACATGCACCCGCATAACCGCCGCTTTAGTATATAAAGCGGCAGGGATATTGAGCATGAATACTTATCCTATTTCTTGATATTACTCAATTTGTAATGTTAAAAAGTTAGAAATATAGTGGTGAGAATTTTATATGTCAATATTTGTGTCAATTATACTTTGACTTATGCTTTACAATTTGTAGAATGACAGAAAACTTGTTAATAATATCGTTATGTTTAGTGAAAAAGCGAAACGAAAGATTGAATGAAGGAATAGAATGAAATCATCCTCAAGTGCAACACAAAGGATAATAGAGGCGATTACGGCTCCTTTAGGTTTTTTTGTGCTAGCACTGTTAATTGTCGAAGCTTTTCTTGCAACAGTACTTGTTGGCGCTGGATTAACTGCTGTTGATAAGAATACAGGAATGTGGATTGGCGTTGGGTTGTTCGTGCTTGTAATCACAGCGGTATTTATATTGGTCTGGTTTAAACCACAGCATTTAACTTTTGATAAGGAAGCACATCTAATAGATTCCGGAAAAATTCCATTTGGTTCGGATGAGGAATCAATTGACCCAGATAAACGCTTTTCTTCCAAACGCACGAAAGCAAAAGGGGAAAAGCAATGAAAATATATTTAATTACCTATGATTATAAAGGCTCTGCCGATAACTATTCTGGGCTATTTACTAAGTTAAAGAAATTTACGGGGTGGTGGCATTATTTGAAGAATAGCTGGCTTGTTAAAACCGATAAAAATGCTAATCAAATAATGGAGTATCTCGAAAGTGAGCTTGATAATGATATTAATCTTCTAATAGTAGAAGTCGGGAAAGATTATCAGGGTTGGCTTTCAGAAAAAGCCTGGAAATGGATAGATAGAAATATTGATGAAGAATAAACCTAACAACTGCTTCAACAAGGACGCATAAAGCTATGCGTGCGTCACTTTATTTTGCCAGTTAAGCATGGCCGTTAACATAGGAGATTACAATGCAATTTGGTAACATCAGCAATGTAGACTTGAAATCAATATGGCCTAGCGAGGCTACGGATTTTACGCCGTGGTTGTCGCAGAACATTAGCGTAATTTCCGATAAAATCGGTATGGAGCTTGAACTTCAAGAAGTCGAAGCTGATGCAGGAGGTTTTTCTGCGGATATAGTTGCACGCGATATTTCTACAAATAAAATAGTTATCATTGAAAACCAATTTGGCACTACAGACCACAAGCATCTCGGACAAATTATTACCTATGCGTCTGTGCTCGGCGCATCAACAGTTATTTGGATTGCTGAAAGCTTAAGAAGTGAACATAAGGCAGCGATTGATTTTTTAAATCAAAATCTGAAAGATACACTGAAATTTTTTGCTCTCGAAGTTTCTTTGATAAAAATAGACAATTCAAATCCGGCCTATATTTTTTCTGTTGTTTCCCAACCCCTTGATCATACCACTGCTTATGCGAAAACCGTCATTGATTCAAGTGAAACCATGGAAAAATATCGCGCATACTTTCAAGCGTTAATTGATGAACTCCGAAATGTCCATAAATTCACAAACGCTAAGGTTGGACAACCTCAAAGTTGGTACACTTTTGCGTCTGAGAAATCAAAACTATATAAATATGCGGCGAGCTTTGCCATGGGCGACAGGGTAAGGGCAGAGATTTATATAGATTCCGGTGTTAAAGAGCAAAATGAGTCGTTGTTTGACTTCCTTTTTAAAAAGAAAGAGCAGATAGAAAAATCATTCGGTTCCAGTCTTGAGTGGGAACGACTCGATACCAAAAGAGCCTGTCGAATAGCAAGATACCGTGATGGAAGCATAGATGAGGATACAGAGACTATCGAAGACATAAGGAAATGGACAATTGAAAACCTCCTGAAATTTAAGACCGTGTTCCCCTCGATAATTAAAACATGGAAGCCAGAGGGAGTCACCTCATAGAATGATTTTAACCTTTAACCTGCGCCTCGACAGCGACCGTTTTATATTTTTTCTGCTAATTGTGTTGACATTCTTTCCTAAGCACTCTTTATAATTTCCCTTTTTACTATTACAATTATTACCTGTAATAGTAAAAATTCTCGTTGAGTTTCACTTTCGTTCAATCCAACCTACAATACTGGATGCATTCCTGCAATTCAACGAATACCAATTAATGTATAGTACCCGTAATAAATAAGTTTCCATGCAAGTGTCATTGCGAGGGCAATTTTATTCATAACCAGAGGGAGGCATCCGTTGAAGCAAGCGGAGTTCCTGGCAGGTTATTTTGTTCAAAAATAAAATACTTATTGTTAAATCAGGAGCGCTGATCCTCCTTTTGTATTTCAGAAAGTTGTCGGGTGTTTTTCTCAAGCGGAGGGATAGTCTCTATTTCTTTTTTGCTTCCCGCCCCCAGTGTTTTGAATTTGCGCGCAGAGGGAAGCACACGCCCCTCAAAAGACGCAACCGCAGAGTTAAACGACTCCACCGCTTTCCCCAGTGAGTTGCCCATCCTTGTTAAATGTTCTGCCATGGTTGCTATCCGTTCATGAAGCTCCTGACCAAGATCACTGATTCGTTGTGAATTTTCTGCTAACTGTTCCTGCCTCCATCCGTAATGCACTGCGCGAAGGAGGGCTATTAATGTTGTTGGAGTGGCCAGAATAACCCGTTGCTGAACGCCTTCTTCTATCAACGCGGGATATTGTTCCGATGCAACACTGAAAAAGGTCTCCCCGGGCAGAAACAATATCACAAATTCAGGGGTAGGCTGAAACTGATCCCAATACGATTTTGCGCTCAATTTCGTAATATGCGACCGGACAAGCCGCGCGTGGTCTCTGAGTTTTGACAAACGATCTGCTTCATTTTCAGACTCAAGGGCGTTAAGATACGCCTGAAGAGGAACTTTGGCGTCTACAACGATATTTTTGCCTCCCGGCAACTTTATCAGCAGGTCGGGTCTCAGTCGTCCGTCATCGGTTGTTACCGACTGCTGTTCAAAAAAGTCGCAATATTCAAGCATTCCCGCTATCTCAACCACCCGTTTCAATTGTATTTCCCCCCAATGTCCCCGAACTGTTGGCATCCTCAATGCTTTGACTAAATTTCCCGTTTCGGACTGCAATTTCTCCTGTGTTGAGATCATTGACTTTATTTGCTCTGTCAGACTGCCGTATGCCTGCTGACGAACCTTTTCCAATTCTTTCATCTGCTCATCAACCTTTTCCATCGATTGTTTAATAGGAACAACCAGATTTTCCACTGCCTTCCGGCGCAGTTCAAGGTCGCCTTTCGCTTCAGCCTGAAATTTCTCCAATGTGGCTTTTGCCAGTTCAAGAAAGGATTGGTTATTGCTCTTCAATGCCTCATTTGAAAGCGCGGAAAATGTATCACGCATCTTTGCAGTAGCATCGTTAAAAATAGCAATTTTTTCACTTGTTGCTTTTCGCTCATATTCGATGGTTGTCTCTAAACGTATGAGCGATTGTTTAAGGTTCGAAATTTCTTCGCTCTTTTTCCCTATCTCAGACCTTGTAAGTATCAATTCCTGCATGGCGGATTCCAACTGTTGTTTCGTTGCCGAAAACTTTTGTTTCCCTGCCAGCCATACAATTCCTCCGCCGGTAAAAATCCCGGCAAGAGCCACAACAATTAGCCATACAATTTCATTATTCATAAGAAATAGGGAAAAAAATTATTCGTTATGTGTCTGTATTTTAATAAGACCCAGTTGCTCTGCGATTTGAAAAATACCGGGTTCTTTAATGCTGTTTACATCATGCTTCAAGAGTTGCAGAATATGTTCTCTTGCCTGTTGTTTTTCCCCCTGTTGAAAATAAATGACCCCCAGATTCTTATGCGCCCCTATATTTTTAGGATTTGTCCTTATCGCGTTTAAAAATTCCATTTTTGCTAAATCCCATAACTCCTGTCTGCAATACAGAGCCCCTAAATTATTGTGCGCGTTGGAGTGATCTGGTTGTAATCTCAGGGCTTCTTTTAACTCATTCAGCGCCTTTTCCGGCTGATTTGTTTCCGTATAAACAAAACCTAAATTGCTGCGGGCTTCGGCATAACCGGGGTAAATAGACAAGGCCTTTTGATACTGAACGATAGCGGCGGCCATATCTCCCTTTTTTAGATAAGCGCTCCCTAAATTATTAAAGACCTGTGGTTTATTTATATTGAGGCTGATTGCTTTATTAAAAAACACGATGCTTTCATCTAACATGTTTTTGTCGAAATACGCATTTCCCAAATTATAATATGCATAAGAAGACGCCGGATCATATTTTATTGCCAGAGAAAACTCGGAAATTGCTTTGTCCAAAAGTCCTTTATCAATATACATTGTGCCCAAACTATTGTGTCCCTCAGGATAATTGTTCTTTAAGCGAACGGACTTTTCCAGTTCCCAAATTGCCCGGTCTAAATTCCCCTGCTTGTAATAAAATACCCCCATGTTGTTATGCGCGTCGTGGTTGTTTGGCTGTTCTTCAGCAATCTTCGACCAAAATGTATATTCATCTCGCCAATCGTTATTTCTTATCGCCGTTCTTACTGAAAATAAAGTAAATAGCATTAAAAGAATAGTGGTTCCTCCATAAGCATACTTCGCAATGGTTTTACTTCTGCTTCCGGCAAAAACCCTTTGTTTTTCAACAAAAACTTTATTGCCGTTTCGGCAGCCCGCAACATAACCTATCACGCCACAAAACCCGGCAACCGGAAAATAGAGATATCTTTCCGCCATGATATGTCCAATGGGAATAATATTCATCACAGGCAGCAACGCTATAAAAAAGCTCAGGGCAAAAATACCCTGTATTTTAGAATGCTTAAAAATTTTAAAAATGATTACTCCTGTAGCTGCAAGGAAAAGAAGGCTTATGAGAAATGACATATCAACGAGAGACCGAACCGGAATCACTTTATAATCGGCATTCAGATAAATGGGCAAAAACATCTGTTTTATATAGTATGCCAATACTTTGATCGTTGTCATACCGCTTATCCAAAAACTCTTTTCGTAATAAGCAACGGAAACAAGCTTTGGGTTTTTTAGCACAACAAAACGCACGAAAAGAAAGAAAAGAGTCATGAATACGTACCCTGTAAGAGCTTTTGCGAAACGCATTTTCAGGCCGTTCTGCCGCTGTATGCTTTTTGTTAAGGCCGCCGGAACAGAATGTTTTTGCATGCAAAACGCCATGTACAAAATAATAAGCAATGGCAAAACTATTGCACTTTCCTTAGAAAACAAAGCAAACATATAAAAGAGAAGCGAACATGCATAGAAAACCCATTTTCTGAAATCTGTGCCGCCATCTGTTTGCAATGCATCCCGCTTTGTTGAGGAGCTATTGGCTGACATCATAAGGAAGATACATGACAGGAAGGAAAAACATACAACAAGTAAATCTTCTCTGTAGCTGATCGAATTAACCGCTTCGGTAACACAGGGATGAACGGAAAACAATATCGCTGAAAACAGAGCAATCAAGCGTGATTTCAAAATATACCGCAACAATAGATAGAAAAGGACGGTATTGAATGCATGTATTATGATATTTGATACGTGGTAACCGAAAGGATTGATGCCCCAGGCAGCATAATCAGTGAAATAGATAAATGTGACAAAGGGACGATAACTCAGTTCATTTGCGAGTTGAAAATATTCGCTACTAAAGATTTTCGGAAAATTATGGAATGATTTTATAAAATAGTTTTCTTCAATAACGCTGATATCATCATAGACAAAACCGTTGGGTATGGCGTTGAGAAAAACACAGAAGGTTAAAAATAAGAGAAAGATGCAGAATATCTTTGATTTTGGCATGTTTGCCGCATTATACAAAAATAGAAATATATTTACTTTTTCAGAAAAAATTTAAGGTTAACAAGCGCCTGTCAGGAATAATTGCACATCTGAATATATATCAGGAAACTTTACTCATTCTGAATAATTCTTCAGTGCGTTCGGAAATGATAACTCTTTCGCCCAACCCCTCTAATTCTTCCAATGTGTTTATTCTACTTAAACATTCTTTTATATTTGGTTGTAATCTGCCCCATTTTCTCTCTATCAGGCGAATTAATAATAATCTTTCTCCTTCAATCTTTCCTTCAATTTTCCCTTTTTCTATTAACTTAGCTGCTATTGTCATGCTTAATCTCCCTCCTTCTTCTGATATTTCTCTTACTGTTGTCTCTATTACCCGTTCCTTATTCCAAACATAGTTTTAAGAAAGCCTTTTTATGATTCTTTTTGCTAACCCTTCTCCTATTTCATTATGTCTTGGGATGGGTTGATACTTTCCATTTTTTGGATTTTTGTACCAATCATGATTGCCGCCATGACGAACAAAAATGCAACCAATTGATTCAATTTTCTTTATTAAATCTTTTCTTTTCAAATGATCAATTCCAATACTTTTGATGGTGTTATATCTGGAACTAATCCTTTTTGAATATCTTTGTATATATCCAATAAATTCTCTTTTAATTCATCTAAATTTTCTCCTTGGCTTTCAAATTCTGGATACTCTTGTATGTGTCCAACATACCACCCATTCTCTTCTTTATAAATAATGCTTATTTTCATACACATACCTCGATTAAGTGGAAGAAATTTTCGCTTAATTTTTTTTCTTTTAATAAATATTGTTTGATATGTTGCATATAGTATGCAGTCGTTATTTTACGTCAATGGTTATCTTTTACTATGAGGGTTATTTTTCTAATTTGGAATGCTTCGGTGGTATTTTAAGATTCACTCATGCCATATTTCCGGTGTTTAACGACTTTGCCTTTCACAATATAAACTACTTCCTCCGCTATATTGGTGGAGTGATCGGCAATTCTTTCCAGATGGCGTGAAATAAACATCAAATGCACCGCCCGTGTGATGTTTCCGGGTTCTTCCATCATATAGGTCAACAGTTCACGAAATATCTGATCATTAAGCGCGTCTACTGTAGAATCACGTTGATATACCGACTGGGCAAGCGCAGTGTCTCTGTTTACAAATGCGTCTATGCTGTCTTTTACCATAGTTTGCGCAATATTCGCCATCATTGGAATGTCAATGAGCGGTTTTAGCTGCGGCTCCTGATTCAGCGGAATCACACGTTCTGCAATGTTTACCGCAAGGTCTCCCATTCTTTCGAGATTATTAGTGATTTTCATCGCTGAGGTGATAAATCGAAGATCAACTGCCATAGGTTGTTGTAGCGCAAGCAGGTCAACGCATTGCTTATCGATCTCCAGCTCTAATTCATCCACTTGTTCATCATGCGCCATCACGGAGCGTGCCAAATCGCTGTTTCTTTCCGTTAACGATTTAACCGCGTTCGAAATAGCCGTTTCTACGACAGAAGCCATCTGAATGAGATTTTTCCGGAGAACCCCTAATTGTTGTTCAAAATGTCTTTCCATAATGGCAACATTATACCCATTCTTTTCACAACTTGAAAACAATAAATTAATGTCCGCAGAGAGTATCTATTTCCAATCAAATGGCACTTTTTTCAACAATACCCGTGCACAATACAACATCCCAAGACCTATTCCGATAAGTATGAAAATCAAGATTACGGTTTTTTCGATATCTGCATTGGAAAGACTCATAAATATCGCTATCGGGATTGTTTCTGTTTTCATAGCCATTGAACCCGCGATGGTAATAGTTGCCCCAAATTCTCCTAACGCCTTGGCCCATGTAAGAATCGCGCCGGCGATAATCCCTTTCCTGCTGAGAGGAAGTGTTATGGTAAAAAATGCCTTTACTGGGGAAGCCCCTAAAGAACAAGCAACATCCTCATACTTGCGGGGAATTTCATCCATGGACGCCTTTATCAATCGTGTCGCAATACCGGCGGTAGTTACAAACTGCGCAACGATAATGCCCGGTGGTGCGAAAACAATCTGAAAACTATGATCCTGCATCCACCTTCCTATTGGGTTGCTGAAAAATATTAAAAGAACCGCTCCGAGCGCGGCAGGAGAAACAATCATAGGGATTTCCAGAACCAGATCGACAATGCTTTTCCCCTTAAAATTATAACGGGAAAGGGCGAATGCTGAAGGAATTGCGATAAACAACGAAAATACCGTTGTTATTGTAGCGGCGGTCAAACTGAGACAAATCGAAAAGAGGGTTCTTTCGTACAACAAGGTTTCCAGAAAGAGGGAGCCTTCAAAGAAATAAAAAAGCGACAGGAAAAGGCCGGCATAAAGCGAAAAAATGCAAATTGCAAAGAGTGTACAGATTTTTCTAAACATCATTTTTGTACCCACTCATGAGGAACCAAATATTCACCGCCAACAGGCTTTGACCCGACCTGTTCGAATATATCTTTTTTTGATGTAAAATAATGGCGCTTTTTAAAAACGGCCCGGGCTTCTTCTGAAATAATAAAATCTATGAATTTCATGGCAAGGTCTTTG
Source organism: Planctomycetota bacterium (assembly GCA_016873165.1). Taxonomy (GTDB): domain Bacteria; phylum Planctomycetota; class Brocadiia; order Brocadiales; family Brocadiaceae; genus Kuenenia. The sequence goes on from VGXV01000013.1 coordinate 60,598, forward strand.
TTCTTCGTAAATTTTGAAATAGCAATAGGAATGTAACCTACACGAATAATTTCAGCATTTTTCAAGGGAATAGTTTCTATTCTTTTCTCATCCCAATGCTGAAACACACTCCACCCGATTACTGCATCTACCGTCCTCAGGGATATTGCAGCCGCTGTATTATCACAACTTGCCGTGTAATTCAATATATTTTCCCTGAATTTTCGCTTTTCTTCGGGAGAAAACCACTTTTCAATAAGTTCCACAGCATATACACCAACACAGACACCTTCCGGATTTGCAATTGCCACCTTAATATCGTCACGTATGAGATCCTTTAACCCTTTTATCTGCTTCGGATTTCCCTTTTGTACATTTATTGCAGGCACGAGATAAACAACAATTTTTTCTGTTTCAGGAAATACATAGCCTTCCCTTTTTGCCTTTTCCATATAATCCGAAGAACCGGGAAAGTAGATGTCTCCTGTTTGTGAAAATATCATTTGGGAGAGGACATATCCGGAACCACCAAAGGTGACATCAACCTCTATTCCTGTTTTCTCCTCAAATAATTTTACAATTTCTTCGGTGGGAGGTTTGCTTGCGGCGCCAACAAAAAGAAAGAGTCTTTCACCGGAATAAATATAGGAAGCTATAAAAATATTAAAAATCATTGAGGTTATAAAAATAATAATCAGTCTATTTTTCACAGAAACGTCTCCTTTGTCAAAAAATTAATTGATATTGCAGCCTGAATCTGTTTTCATTTTTATCCGTATCCCCGGTATCTGTTGTATAGTGAGCTATATCGGTCTGTATTTTTGAACGATGACCGCGCATGTAATAATTGATGCCTGCCGAATATTCCTTTTGAACGTCATCCGTCAGATCATTGTCGGGATCAAACATTGAGAAACGGACTGCAAGTTCCAGTTTTTTGGGCAACACAAAACATCCTCCCTGGGTATAAAAACCATCTGAAGTTATTGAATCGTCATTGTCCTCAGGGTCTTTCTCCCTTATATAATATTCACTATCCCACGTGAACCCCCGGTATCTCATGCCAAGGTCGATGTTGCCAATTACGGAGTCGGTATTTTCCAGTTTTTTATCTTTTTCCTTTGCATTATAGACTGCCGATGCTCCTATTACAGCCTTAAAGCCCTCTTCATCTTTTAAACTGGATTCATCCCAACCCGTTGCTATATTATAAGAATTGTACCATCCAAAGGGATAATACCGCGTGGTAAACACATACATGAGTTTATTGTCAGTGTTTTCATCACTTCCGAATACCTTTGAGGGATTCTGGCCGGCGCCGCGGAAAACGGCTGCATGGTATTCCATATGACCATAAAACGGTTTTCCAAAGATATCCAAGCCATAATCACGGTCCTGTTTAAATGCATCGCTGGCAATAGACCTGTCCTGAAGTAAAAGCTTAAAACCCGATGAATTCCATTGACGGTTGGCCGGCACCTTAAAATATCCAGCTCTTACACCGAATGTTTCCCCGGCTGCCGCAGGCGTCCACCAGATATAATAATCTCTCAGATTTACCTCAAAACTGTCTGCGTCAATTTCCACGTTATAAAACAGATCCTTGCTATAGATGTTGCCACCAAAACAAAGCCTTGCCCTGCGCACATCAATATCAGTTATATCAGCTTCATCAAAATCCTCATCTTTGTCCTTGTAGGTAATGCGTGTCTGGAATCTGAAACCAATGTTTAAAGAATAGTTTCCATCCCGTGTTTGAAAACCTATTGAGGCTTTTTCTTTGTCAGGCAGATAGTAGCCGTTAACAGGCTCATATTTGCCGGACAAACCTAACCCCAATATTTCCCGCGCCTCATCCGACGCAAGGTAGTTCCCTGCATCATGCTTTACCTCTTCTTTAATATCTTCTTTTGCAATTGTCACCGGTTTTTCACTCATAGTCTCGATACGGTTTTTCAAGTCTTTGATTTGCTCTTGTTGGTTTAATACAAATGTCTCCATCTGCTTCATCATTTTTTGCTGCGCTAAAAACGCCTCTTCCATTTGCTTTAACTGTTCTTTTAATTCATCCAATTCTCCCCCATATGCCGTGCAAGGCCGCATTGTACCGATTACAAGGATACTGCAAACTGTCAATAAAGGCAAAAGAACATGCCTGAATTTCCAACCAAACATAAAAAATTTCCTTTCCGGAATTCGCTATATCGTATTAGACATAACGAATGAAAAAATTTATACCATTGATAGCGCCTTGAATAAAACCACGTCTGAAGATTTTGCTCCAATGACAACATCGTCACCAATTTTTAAATTCAATCTTTGCACCTCGTCGGTATCTATGAGGGTTTTAAAATATTGTTCCGCATGCAGAACGGTCACTATTGCCATAATAGAGTCATATTCAATGGCAACTACTTTGCCTGCCAGTTGTATCCGGGTGCTTAACCTTTTTCCTAAAAATACATCTTCGGGTGTGCCCTGTTTTACAATCTTTCCTGATTGCAACACAACCACTTTGTCCGCTAATTTGTACACCTCTGCAACATCATGCGTTACATAAAGCGTTGTCACCCCAAAACTCCGTATAATGCGCTTTAAATCTTCCTGCAGTTGCCTCCGCGTCTCCCAGTCTACCGCGGAAAGCGGCTCATCCATCAGCAGGAGATCGGGTTTTTTGGCAAGCGCCCTTATCAAGGCGACTCGTTGTTTTTGACCGCCGGACAATTGCGAAGGATAGTAGTTTTCATATCCCGACAAACCAACAAGCGATAAAAGTTTTTCCACCTCGTTTTTCTTATTTTTCTTTTCATCGATTCCATATGATACATTCTGTTCAATGGTCATATGGGGAAACAATGCATAATCCTGAAAAACAAATCCTATCGATCTCTGCTGGGGGGAAAGATGAATATTTCGCTCATTATCAAACCATGTTGCATTATCATAACAAATCATTCCATCGTCGGCTCTTTCCAGTCCGGAAATAAAACGCAATATGCTGGACTTGCCCGCGCCGGAGGGGCCAAACAATGTGGTAATTTTTCCTTTTGGTATTGCAAAGTCTACGTCCAGATGAAAGGCATTCCATGTTTTTTTCAATACAATGCTCAGCAATTGTGAACCCCCCTGTTTCTCCTGTTCATTCGTCTTCGCCTTTCATCAATATTAACTCTGTAGATTTTACAATGGCCGTCACGATATCTCCCTCTTTTATATCCATCTCTTTCAATGACATATTGGTAATAATTGCATAAAGCAAATCACCCTGGGATTCAACGGACACCTTTGACAATACATCGCCGTGAACAATGTGCTTCACTACGCCTTCCACCCTGTTCCTTGCGCTCAGCTTCCCTGAAAAAGATTTTGCCAGCATAACATCAGTGCCTTTGATCAGGACGTAAAGAGAATCTCCTTCTCTGAGTCCCATTTCCTCGCATGATGCAGTGGTAACGATCACACTGAGCGGTGTATTCTTCCATACCATCTGAATCTGGGCGTGAACCTTCCCGGAAAGTATTTTGACTATTTTGCCTTTAAGTTTGCAGGCCATAGTTATTTGACAAAAATACGCTTAAATTCCTTCTCCGCGATAGCAGTTAGCCTGTCTCTGAATGTAATGAAATTTGCAATCAGTTCTTTCGCATCTTCTGTTAATTCCGCCCCGCCGCCGCCTTTGCCTCCGGTGGTAACCTTTAATAATTTTGCCCCCAATACTTTTTCCGTAGCCTTTATCTTCCCCCATGCCGCGCGATATGACATCCCCAGTTCCTTCGCGGCGGCATTCAAAGAACCAAGTCGGTCTACCGCTTCCAGCAGCAATCTCCTGCCTTCGGCAAAAGCCACTCCATTCTCATCTTCCAGCCATATTTTTATTTTTACTTTCATAAAATTATACCAATCATTATGCCAATAATGACATAGCGGTGTCAACAAATATTTATACGAGCATTTTATATTTCCCTGATATGAATCTGGTAATCTCTCCAGGCAGAGAATCTCCAATGGATTTGCCGTCTATTGCCGTAACAGGCATTATTTCCATAAGGGAATTTGTAATAAAAACTTCATCTGCCATTACAATTTCATCCAGACCAAAGAGTTTTTCTGTCAGGTGAATTCCATTTTCTCTGCATAGCGTGATAACAATTCTCCTGGTAACTCCCGGCAAGATATTTGCCTCCAAACAAGGAGTAACCACTGCCTTATCTTTCACAAAAAAAATGTTGCTGACGGAACATTCTGTTACATTCCCTTCCGTATTTAAAACCAGGGCGTCATGCACTCCCGCAGCCAATGCTTCCTTTTTTATCAAATAGTTCGTGAGATAATTAAGCGTTTTATGCCTTGAAATGGGACATGTGGTGCTTTTTTGAATTTTCGATGTAATGAGTTTTACTCCTGTTGTGTACAATATCGCCGGATAGGGAACTAGCGGTTTTGCATGAATTACAAATGTCGGTTCTGATATTTGGAAAGGAATAAATCCTTCGGCATTACCACCACGAGAAAGCGTCATGCGGATGTACGCATCGGACAAACAATTTTTCTCAAGAAGCTGCGCAATAATTTGCCTGATTTGATCGCAGGTGTAACGGAACGGTATGGAAAGAAATTGAGCGGAATTTGAAAGACGGGCAATATGGTCTTCCAGTGTAAAGGGTTTTTTGTTATACGCACGAATGGTTTCAAAAAGACCGTCGCCGTAAAGGAATCCCCGGTCAAAGGCGCTGAGGGAAGCCTTTGATGTTTCAACTATTGTATTATTCAGGAAGATAACGTCAGGCATGGGTTAAGAGATTCAATTAATGCTTTTGCCTTATGCAAGGTTTCGTTATATTCATCTTCTTCGTCTGAATCTGCCACAATACCGCTGCCAACCTGAAAATACACGGTGTTCCCTTTCATAAGAAAGGTGCGTATCGCAATATTCAGGTCCAGATTCCCGTTAAATCCAATATACCCTATCGAGCCGGTATATACACTACGCTGGCATGATTCCAGTTCATCAATAATCTGCATGGCGCGAATTTTCGGAGCTCCGGTAATAGACCCTCCGGGGAATGTTGCCTTGAGCAAATCTATTATGTCATACCTTTCATGCAATTTTCCAATCACCGTAGAGACCAAATGATGGACGGTAGGATACGTTTCCAGTACTTTTTCTTCTATCACCCTGATAGATCCGTAACTACAAACCCGCCCAAGATCATTGCGTTCGAGGTCTGTTATCATGGTAAGCTCCGCATTGTCTTTCGGACTGGAGAGCAATGCCCGTTTCATTTCTTCATCTTCATCGGCATTTCTCCCCCTCGGCCTCGTGCCTTTTATCGGACGTGTTTGCACGTCACGGTTACACACACGAAGAAACCTTTCCGGAGAAGAACTGACGATCGAAATGTCGTCAAAACTCAGATAACACGCAAACGGAGCCGGATTAATTTTGCGTAATCTTTTATATAATTCAGCAGCGGGAACGTTTATATGCGCTTCAAATCTTTGCGAAAGATTTACCTGGTATACATCCCCCGCGGAAATATAGTTTTTGATTTTACAAATTGCCTTCATATAGGCATCTTTCGTAAAATTACGCTTTAATTCCGTGTCAATAGTTTCCGTTTCCCATTTTCCGTTAAATGTTTCTTCCTGTTCTTCTGATTTTGCACGCAGTTCTTCAATGATCCGTTTCATCCGGTCATTTAATGTGTTATCGATTCCAAAATCAATTCCTGCCACAAAGCATTTTTTAAGAACATTGTCATAGGAAACAACAATGTCATAAAAACCCATATATATATCAGGCAATTCTAAATCATCCACAGACTTGTGGGGCAACTTCTCAACATAATGACAAAGATCATACCCAAAATATCCTACGGCGCCCCCCTGAAAAGGCAGCAAATCAACGGAGTTTTTCAGGGAATATCGGCGCAGCAATTTTCGCAGATATTCAAATGGATTTCCTTCAAGTTCATGCATTCCTTCATTGTCTTTTATCTGTATTTTCCGGTGTTTCGTTTTTAGTGTTAAAAATGGGTTGAAACCCAGGAAAGAATATCTTGAAATTTCACTTTTGGGCAGTGCGCTGTCGAGGAAGAACACATTCTTATTCGTTGAAAACCGGCAAAATGCCTCCAGGGGGGCACAAGCCCCTTTTACCTCACAGGAAACTACTTTGCCAGTGATGCATGTGTCGGATTTCATGGTAATTGTCTGTAAACTTTCTTTTCGGGTATATTTTTTATATGTTGCAGGGCAATCTACAGGTAATAAAACGAAATTTACCGGAAGAGAAGCAATTCTAGAGGTGGGGTAAATTTTTGTCAAGGCAATTCATAAACTTAATTCACAACTGCTTTTATCCTTGTTATCCGACTTTGACTTTGCTAACATCGCCGTTGTTTTTCACGGGAATTCATGTATGATTCTTTTACACGGAGATGAAAATGTCAGTATCAGATACAAACATGCAGGGATTTGTCGACAGATATCTTGCATATATTGAAAATGACAAGAATTATTCGCCGCAGACATTGCGGGCATACCGAAACGATCTGAACCAATATCTTTCCTTTCTCAAAGACGAGGGGTGCACGGATCTTTCCACTGTTTCCCGTTTGCAATTACGCCAATACCTTGCTTTTCTGAAGAAACAAAATCCATCGAAGACCACCATTGCACGGAAACTGACTTCCATACGTTCTCTCTACAAATTTTTATGTCAACATGGAATTTTGGAAATAAATCCGGTCGAAAACATAAAAACTCCAAAATCAGATAAAAAACTTCCCAAGTTTATGAGCATTAATGACACGGAAAACCTTCTTAATCAGCCGGATGATGGTAAATTGCCCGGATTGCGTGACAAAGCGATCATGGAAACTCTCTACAGTACAGGAATGCGCGTCAGTGAACTTGTGGGAATGAATATTACTGACATAGACTTTCATGGCGGAGTAGTGAAGGTGCGGGGGAAGGGAAGGAAAGAACGAATACTCCCGATCGGAAGCCATGCGTTAAATGCAATACAAGCCTATATGGAGAAACGAGGTTCGGATAATGAGGCATTATTTCTCAATAGATTTAGCGGACGTCTTACGGAACGCAGTGTCGCGCGAATGATCGAAAAATACATGAAAAAAGCCGCCATGAATCTCCGCGTTTCTCCCCACACCTTTCGGCACAGTTTTGCCACCCATTTACTGGATTGCGGCGCTGACTTGCGGGCGGTACAGGAATTTTTAGGGCACAGCAGCCTTTCTACAACACAGATTTATACCCACGTAACCACCGAGCGTATGAAAGAAGTATACGACAAGGCCCATCCCAGGGCTTGAAATTTATTGTCTAAGGAAGATGTTTGATTATAAAAGGCACTTCCATTAAGATAGTAGCAGATATGGATTCTTCAGCTAAAAGAATCACTCAACAGAAAGTTTTTGTCACATCTTCAATACGTACTCTTTACAACTTTAACAAGGATGCCTACGGATTTTTGGAAGTTTTCGGGGAGAAAGTCAAGGCAGAGCTTGCCAAATCAGAGGTGCTGCATGTGGATGAAACGAGTATTAACAAGAACGGTGACAGGTATTGGCTGCATAGCGCATCCAGTAATGTTACACGGCTCGTTCCCAAGTTCCGACTTGGGAACGCACGTGTTCGGGAAGCTCCAGCTTCCTATACCATTTAATTATTTTCTCATAAATCGGAAAAATCCAAATTTCTGCTCTTTGCCGGATGGGGTAATATGAATTTCCCCTGTTTCCTCCATCAGAAGGAATTCGCTTCCTAATTCATTCTGTAATTTCTGTGCGTCGTATTGTTCAATATCAAGCCCGCTGCATTTTTTTGAGCCGCCTATTGCAAAAGCGGCAACAATCAAATGCCCTCCCCTTTTCAAAGAATTTTGTAATACCCCGACATACTTCTTTCTGTCTGATGGATCAGTCAGAAAATGAAACACCGCCCTGTCATGCCAGAGGTCAAATAGGTGTGGCGCAATAAATTCCGTTATATCGGCTTCAATCCATTGTATTTTCTGTGCTTTTCCCCCTAAACGGTTTTTTGTAAAGGCCAGCGCATTTGCGGAAATATCCAGTGCTGTTATCTGAGAAAAACCCTTGTCGCGGAGGCAGTCAACCAAAACGGATGTGCCGCCGCCGATATCAATAATAAAAGCATCTTTGCCGATGCCGGTATTGTGAATAAGCTGTAATGAGAGCAACGGTTCCTTTTGATACCAACTGACCTCCAATGGTGATTTATTGGCATAAATAGTTTCCCAGTGCTTTTTTCTGTTCATAAAAATTCCCCTGTAGGTTCACAACACCTGTGTTTTTTATTAAGGATAATAAAAAAAGGATTATTGTTCCCGTATCAGTTGCAGTAATTGCTCCGGGGTGATTTTGCCGCTCATGTCGCTTCCTTCAAGGAGGCTGTCGGCCAGTTCCCGTTTTTGCTGATGAAGATTTACTATTTTCTCTTCAATCGTTCCCTTTGTTACCAAACGGTAAATTGTAACCGGACGCTGCTGCCCTATCCGATGTGCGCGGTCAGACGCCTGATCTTCCACTGCGGGATTCCACCACGGGTCCATGTGAATTACGTAATCAGCCGCCGTCAGGTTCAGGCCAAGTCCCCCTGCTTTCAGGCTAATCAGAAATAATTCACCTTCTCCCGCCTGAAAAGACTCAACACCTCTCTTGCGATCCTTTATCGGCGTGCTGCCATCGAGATACTGATAGGTAATATTACGGCTTTCAACATATTCTTTAATAATCTGCAGGTGATCTACAAACTGGCTGAACACCAGCGCCTTGTGGTTATTTTCCAGAAGTTCCTGCACCACTTCTCCGAATAATCTCAGCTTTGAGCCTTCCGCAGTATGACCAGGTACTATGAGTCTGGGATGGCAGCAGGCACGCCGAAGTTTCATAATCTCCGCCAGCACCTGTAAATGACCTTCTCCTTTTCTCAGATCAACCGACCCGATGCGTTCCACTGCTTTCTGACGTAATGCCTCGTAAAAAGCGGATTCTTCCGGCGTCATTTCAACGGAAAGAGTTATTTCCGTTTTGGGAGGAAGCTCCTCAAGCACTTGTGTTTTTGTTCTTCTTAAAATAAACGGTTGAATAAGCTTCTTTAACCGAAGTTTTGCCTGATGGTTATTATCCCGTTCTATGGGAATCGCATGTTTTTCATTGAATCTTTTTATGCTTCCGAGCAGGCCGGGATTGATGAACTGAAACAGGTTCCACAACTCACCCAGATGATTTTCGATTGGAGTTCCTGTGGTGATAATTTTAAAATCTCCTTTGAGACCCATTGCCGCTTTTGAACGCTTTGTGTTGAAATTCTTAATCGCCTGGCCTTCATCCAGTATGATCGTTGTCCATTTTCTGCCGGCAAGGAGTTCTTCTTCCTGCTGCAATAAGCCGTAGCTGGAAACAAGCAGGTCAAAACTCCCCTGCCTTTGTATGGCTTCTTTCCTGTCTTTTTCTTCTCCGAAAAAGGATACGTTCAGTGTAGGGGCAAACCGCCTGGCTTCGGCTATCCAGTTCATACAGACGGAGGCAGGGGCAACCACCAGCGCCGGGCCTTCTTTTGCGCGTTCAAGAATTACCGTTAAGGCCTGGATGGTTTTCCCTAATCCCATATCATCTGAAAGGCATGCGCCCACTCCCCAATCGGATAATCGTGACAACCACTGAAACCCTTCCACCTGGTAATTTCTTAACTCCGTCTGCAATGTTGAAGGCACTGCCGGAATCCTTTCCTGCACTTTTTTCAGGCGGGCAAGGTTATCTTTCCATGCTTTATCAGCCTGCAATTGCTTGATTTCTTCCATAGTGTCTTCCAGGGCAAGAGTCGCCAACGGATGGAATTTTATTCCGTTTTTATCTTTTTCCGCATATGCATTGATTTCTTCCAGGCATTTGCGGAATTGTTCCGTAATCGCAAGGAACTCTCCGTCCTTCAGTGGAATGAACCGGACGGAACCATTGTCGAACAAGTCCAGCAAATTGCTCATCTGAATAATTAAGTTGTCATCAATTTTTAATTCTCCCGAAGCGGCAAACCAGTCATTTTCACGGTAAACATTCATATGAAACTGCTGAAGTGAGGCGACGGAACGTATCTTTAATTTCTCTCCTTCCGGCCATTCAACGGCAACCTGATCTTTTATCCCATACAGTTCCGACAGAACCTGAAGGCAATCTTCATTATCATCGAAAAGCCATGTCCACAGGGTATCCCCTGATTGCTGCAGTGAAGGGCAGGAGTTTATTATTTTTTCCGCATTGTTTTTCTCAAGGGAAAGGTTGCGGTTTGTCTGTACCCGCTGCCCGTTAATTTCAGCAAAAATGTGTTTCCCTCCGGCTCCGGGATTAAAATAAGGCGGGGCATCTGCAAAAGGTTTTACGAAAATTTCCAATTTAAAACCGCGGCCTACCGGAAGCAGGTGGATATGGATATTTGCACTTGCCGGTATTTTAGGAATAGATTCGTCTTCTCCTTCAATGGAAGAATGAACGGTCACAAGAGAAGAAACGCCGCTTACCGCCTTCATCAGTTTTTCTTTTGCTTCGGCGGGAACCGATATCTTTCTCTTTCCCATAAAATTTGCTATCTGAACATGTTCTGCCTTTATTTCGACCACCTTATACCGCGTAGGTGATTCTTTTATTACTTGAATGCCGGTGCGGTCGAATGCTTCGGAAAACTGAATACTGTACCCCTGCTTTGTCTTTTCAATAATAAGCTCCGGTTCTCCCTTTGCCAGGTCTATGGCAACATTCGGGGAATCTTCAAGAAATACCAGCGGATGTCCCACAAGGGCAAGAATGGCCTTTTCATGATTTTCCTTATAATAAGACCCAAAAGAACCATATGACACATTATGTATTTCAATAAAAGCCTGCACCACCCTTTTGTCATGGTCGGTCATATATTCCAGCCCGTCCAGAAGTCTTTTATTCGCTACTTTTTTACCTGCACTCCATTTGCCGTTTTTATTCAATCGCTGCTCTTTAGGCGTTACGTACATATAATTGCCCATGGAAACCGTCCAGACCAATCTGCAATCATGGGATTTGGAAGACGATGTACTCCCTTTTTTTGACAAACCGATCAATGCATTGAGCGCCTTTTCCCAAATCTCGGTACGATGGACAATATCCACGATGTCATGAATGCCTGTTTGCTCCGCTAATTGATCGCAGATTTGCTGAATCACCGGGTCTTTCTTGTTTTTAAGATAAAGACGGCCATGCACCATGGCAGGGAGAAGGAAGCCATTTTTATGGGCTTTCTCAAATAAAGCTTTGTTAATTTCCACACGCGAACCGGCAAAATCTTCATCAATCCAGTATGCGGCCAACTCATGGAATAACGCAAATATGTTATTCTTATGGAAATAGGGAGGAATTTCAGAAAGGAGCGCCTTTGCTTCGGAAATTAAATTGTTTTGGGTAATGATTGCGGCGTATATACACTGATGCAGCCGCATCATAAAATTATTATGCGTATTTTTCATACCCCACTGAGTAAATTCTTTTGCCTTGTTCAGATTTTCAGATATGCCCGTTTTCATAAGCGCAAGCAAATAAAACAATCCAAAAGTCTGAGGGAAAAAATATTTTTTCTTCCCTGTTTCTTTTTGAAGACACTTCAAGGCTGATTCGTATATTTCGAGAGATTTATTGTTTTCCCCCTTTAAAAATGCTATATACCCTTGCACAACCATTAAATTGGATGTTTCATAGGAATTTTGGACAACTTTTTCCGCCTCTTTCAAATTGCCGCGAAGTGTGAGATATACCGCATAAAAACTCCTTAGGGAAGCATAATCACTTTGAGCAATTGTTCCATACTTTGCCAAAGACGCATAGAGTTCGTCAGAAAGCGGACGATAGTGCTGGATGACTTCATCAAACAATATCGTGAAAACAATCCGTTTTATTTTAATATGCAGGGAATCAAACAGTTCTTTGTGAAAGCGCGGGTGAGAACAAATATCAACCACTAATTTTTCAGGGTTTAATTCTTCACGGTGATAATCTGCGCCTATTCTTATATATTCCAATACTTTTTCAACATTATTGGTATATAACCCAATACGAATTTCGCGAATAATAATACCGCAGTGAACAGATGTCAAAAACGATACCGGAACACACCGCTGCACGGTATGAATCAGTTCCATAAAATCGGCATTCTTTGAGTTATGAACCATAACATCATCAACCAGAGCGGATTTGCATTGAGCGCCCCCTTTCTTCGGCCGTTCGATTAATTCTAATTCCGCAAGCCTGTCTGTTGCATCTCTGATGTCCTGTATATTGAGAATTCCTGCATGATTAATTGGCAGAACTTTTGCGATCCTCAATGTTGTTAAAATATCCTGCAGTGACATCGGCGCATAATTTATGGCAAGCACATTCAACAAGACCTGTTCGATGGAAGTAAGACGTTCATAAATGGAAGAAATATTTTGCATAGAATTTTGATCCATATCTCTCTTTTACTATGGTAATAAATTGAAAAAACAATCGCACCGCACAAATAAATACGTTTATTTCGGGCTGATGCCGCTATATTTTAAAATAAAAATTTTACCCGCATCCCAAAGCAAAGGCGAGATTATTTTTTGTGTTATACACACAAGTTCACACATGGTAATTTCCGTTGTAGAGCGAAGGGTCTCTTCGCTCTACATTTCGTAAAAGGGTTGAGTTTCTCAGTGAAATGAGGAACTTCTCATATTCGGCAGAATTGTTTTATCTGCAAAAAACCGGAAATGCTCCCACCGAAAATTGTGTTGACAATAGCAAATAGTTTACGCTATATAAAGAATCGTCAATTGAAAAATATTTCTTTCCGTTTTATTCTGTATAAATAGATGAAAAAGATAAATACAACCAAACTTCTTATGGTGTTCGCATTAGTTGCATTTTGTCTGTCAAATGCCACAATGGGAAAGCTTATAACACATGGGCATGAAGTTCATTTTGTGCATGATACTGTTCATGTGCATCATACTGCTAATGAAGATCATGGCTCAGGAGAAACTGATCATAAAGACGCAAAGGATATTTTGTCTTTCGATTATTTGCCCATAAAATCTTCCAATTTCGCTAAGACGATGTGCACCTTTCAACCATGTTTGTTTTCTCATTTTTCGCTCCAACCGGGCAACCGGATTATCCACATTTCTTCAAAGAATCTCCATTTCGTATCATCCCACCGATCTTATTCTCCCGGTAAAATATACCAACTCAATTCCATCTATCTCATATAGATCTTCCCTATCACTGCTTTTCTCTTTGTTTGCAAATTTATTCTTTCACGAAAAATAACGTCTTTTCCCACAATTTTATTTTTCTATAAGAAAGACATTATTTACAAACAAATTATCCTTTTAGCTCCGCAGGAGGGCATGTTTATTTTCTTTTTATTCAAACATTGCCTTCCGCCCGGCCAGTATAAAAAAGTCTCATGCTATAAATGGGAGTAGGAATATGAATTTTCATAAAATTTTAAGTCTTACAATTCATATATTTATCGCTACACATTTTGCAACATCTTTCAATAACACTTTGGTGATTGCTTCTGATTTGGAATTTAAACAGGAGGAAAAATATTTAACCATTGAAGACGCTGTAACTATTGCAATCACTAATAACCCAATTATCTTGTCTAAGAAACATACGGCAGAAGCTGCGCAAGGAAAGATAAAACAGGCGAAATTAATTCCGAATCCGGAGATTACTCTGTTCACAGAAGAAATGCCAACAGAAAAAATCGGGTTACATCAAAGCCAAAACATGGTTTCCTTATCACAGAAATTAGAGATCGGCGGCAAAAGAGGGTTAAGAACAGATGTAGCAAAAAAGGAAAAAAATATCCTGAATTTAGAAACACAAACCGCCATTCTGAACATTACCGCACAGACGAAAAAAGCATTCTTTGACCTTCTCACGGCACAGGACGAATTAAATCTTGCAAAAAAAAACGTTGAAATAGTAATGAAGTCGAAAAACCTGTCGGATAAAAAATTTAAAGCAGGCGAGATATCAAAGTTAGGAGTTCTTAAGGCGGAAGTTGAATTATCAAACGCAAAAACAAATGTAGTCGAAGCTGAAAGAAATATGTTTGATGCAACGAAGCGATTGCAAACTGTTATGGGAACAACAGGAATGCCTTTACAAAAGCTTGTTCCTGTTTCTGCTACCGGTGCGCCGCCTCTCAAATTGGAAAAATTGGAAGAGTTATTATTAAAAAATTATCCTGCTTTACAGGCGCAAAAAAATGTTGTCACTCTTTCGTTATTAAAGGTTAAAGAGGCAAAGAGAAAAAATATTCCGGATGTTGATGTATCTTTAGGATATAAGCGTCTTTCCGTAACAGATGATGATACCATACAGGCAGGCATAAGCCTTCCTCTGCCTTTTTTTAATAGAAACCAGGGCAATATTATCGAGGCGGAAAAATTGTCACACAAGGCAAAAGATGATGAAGCTGCCGTCAGACACGAATTATTGCTTCAATTAGACAATGCTTATTCTCTGTACGCCTCAACTCGTGAACTGGTTCGGTCTTTTATTGATGCAATAGTTCCACAGGCTGAGGAATCTTTGAAGATGTCAAAACAGGGATATGAACATGGAGAGTATGATTTCCTTGAAGTACTGGATGCCCAACGAACATTGATAAATGCAAACGCTTCGTATTTGAAAGCTTTGAATAATCTCTTTACATCGATGACAGAAATAGAAAGGCTCGTCGGGGTAAAGATTTCTGATATTAAATAGGGGGGAATATGTATAACGCAATTATTTCATTCATCATCGTTGCAAGCTTATTGGCAGGCTGCAACGATGATAATCATAAACACGGTAATGCCGAACACGGACATTTGCATGGAGGCGAAGCACATACAAGTGTAGAGCCTGAACCGCTTGCTTACACGCTCTACACAGACAAATCGGAACTATTTGTAGAATTTAAACCTTTGATCGTTGGGGAAACGTCAAAGTTTGCCGCCCACTTTACACACTTAGGAGAAACCTTCAAGGCAGTAACAGAAGGTTCCGTAACAGTTAGCCTCATCGGAAACGGGACGCCATTAACGGATAAAGCCGAAGCGCCGTCGTCTCCGGGCATTTTTCGACTGGCCTTGAATCCTGAAAACCCCGGCACATATCAGTTGGTCTTTGATATTCAAACGAAGGAATATTCCGACAAAATAACCATAGCAAATATGACTGTTTATCCCGACACACAGACCGCACTCCTAAATCAACAGGAAGAGACAACCGGCGAAGAAATTGTTTATTTAAAAGAACAGGCGTGGAAGATAGATTTTGCCAATAGGGAAGTAAAAAGACAGCCCTTTGCTGAAATAATCAAAACTACAGGAGAGATCTTGCAAGCGCCTGGAGACGAGACAACGATAACGGCAAAATGCAACGGTATTATAACATTGGGAAACAATAAAAAACTGATCGGTTCCGCGGTAAATGCGGGTGAAACATTATTTGTCATTTCGGGAGCGGGTTTAACGGAAGGTAATGTAGATACGAAATACAAAGAAGCGAAATACAACTATGAAAAAAGCAAAATAGATTTTGAAAGAGCCAAAAAATTGGTGAAAGACCATATCATTTCGCAAAAAGATTTCCAGGAAACACAACTCCGGTACAAAAATGCCCGGACCGCCTTTAACACAATTGAAAACAACTATACTGCCGGCGGGCACACAATCACGTCGCCAATACAAGGGTATGTTAAGAATGTGATGATATGTGAAGGTGACCATGTTGAAATCGGGCAGCCTATTGCCGTCGTTTCCCAAAACCGCAAACTCATTTTAAAAGCCGAATTGTCCCAAAAGTATTTCTCAAAACTCAATAGTATCTCATCGGCAAATTTTATTACTGCTTATGACAGTAAAATGTACAGCACTGACAGCTTAAACGGCAAACTCGTTTCTTATGGGAAAAGCGCGGATAATAACGCTTATTATATTCCGGTAAACTTTGAGATTGACAATAATGGTGAAATCATCCCTGGCTCATTCGTAGAGGTACTTCTCAAAACCAATGTAATCAGTGATGCATTAGTGATTCCTTATTCGGCGCTCATAGAAGAACAGGGAAATTTCTTTGCCTATGTGCAAACATCGGGCGAAGGATTCCAAAAGCGTGAATTAAAAATCGGCGCCAGTGAAGGCATAAATGTGCAGGTATTAGCAGGGATAAAGGAAGGTGAAAGGGTCGTCACGAAAGGGGCCTACCAGATTAAATTAGCAACAATGTCGGGCAAAATGCCTGCTCATGGGCATGAACACTGAGGAAATTTTAAATTCTAAATTTTGAATTTTAAATTAAGGATAATGACAATGAAAAAGGACAATGTAATACTTGAGAAAACCTTTGATTTTGCTTTAAACATTATCGAACTGTATAAGAAAATGACCGAACAGAAGGAATATGTTCTGTCGAAACAGATTCTCCGAAGTGGAACAAGTATTGGCGCTAATATAGAAGAAGCTATTGCGGCGCATTCAAGAAGAGACTTTGTTGCTAAAATGATAGTTGCATCAAAGGAAGCAAGAGAGACCCGATACTGGTTAAAATTGCTTCAAAAGAGCCAGTTGGTTAAATTAGAACTCACAACTCAATTAAATGACATTGAAACTATAATCAATATTATTACTGCCATTGTAAAAACAACTCAAGGAAAATTTTGAATTAAGAATGTTAAATTCAAAATTTAAAATCCAAAATCTAAAATTTCTACCATGATAAATAAAATTATAGAATACTCCTTACACAATCGCTTAATAATTATCGCGGCATCCGCGCTGCTTTTGATAGCGGGCATTTACACGGCCTCCAAAATGGAAGTAGATGTATTTCCCGACCTTACTGCCCCGACGGTAGTAGTGTTAACCGAGGCGCATGGAATGGCGCCGGAAGAGGTCGAAAAATTAGTAACCTTACAAATTGAAACGGCAGTCAACGGCGCCGCCAATGTGCGACGGGTACGATCATCATCTGCCGCAGGAATATCCATTGTCTGGATAGAATTTGAGTGGGGAACGGATATTTTTAAGGCACGGCAAATAGTCAGTGAAAAACTCACCACCATTGCCGAAAAGCTGCCGCTGGGGGTTGGAAATCCTACACTTGCACCTCAATCATCCATCATGGGGGAAATTATGCTCATTAGTTTGTCATCAGACAGCACGTCCCCGATGGATTTAAGAACCATTGCCGACTGGAATATCCGGCCAAGGTTGTTGGCGACAGGAGGAGTCTCACAAGTAATGGTAATTGGCGGAGAATACAAGCAATACCAGATACTTGCATCACCTCAAAAAATGAAGCACTACAACATCTCTTTAAACGAATTGCTGAAGGCCGGCAAAGAATGCAATCAGAATGCATCAGGCGGTTTCATGAACGAATTTGGCAATGAATACATCATAAAAGGTGTTGGAAGAACAAACAATGTGGAAGAAATAGGCAATGCCGTCATTAAGGTTGCTGCTAACGTTCCGATAAAAATAGCGGATGTTGCAGAGGTCAAAATCGGCGGAGCCGTCCCTAAAATCGGGGATGGTTCACTGAGAGCAAGTCCGGCAATTATTATGACCGTAGCAAAACAGCCGGGCGCTAATACCCTGGAACTCACAGAAAAAATTGATACTACCATTGCAGAGATTGCAAAAACCCTGCCTTCCGACATCAAAATCAACACCAAAATCTTTCGTCAGGCGGATTTTATTCAGGCCTCTATAAGCAATATCAAAAAAGCCCTCATGGAGGGTTCCGTCTTTGTTGTTATAATTATGTTCCTGTTCTTAATGAACTTCAGAACCACCATTATTTCCATTGTTGCAATCCCACTTTCACTTATTGTTTCCATTATTACCCTTAAGATTTTGGGATTAACCATCAATACCATGTCCCTCGGCGGGATGGCAATAGCCATTGGCTCATTGGTGGACGATGCCATTATTGATGTGGAAAACGTTTTTAAGCGCCTGAAGGAAAACGCGCAAAAAAGTAGTGAAGAACGAAAGAACTCACTTGTTATCGTTTACGACGCCTCAAAAGAGGTGCGTTCTTCAATCCTTAATGCGACCCTTATCATCATCGTTGCCTTTATCCCCCTGTTCTTTCTCGGAGGAATGGAGGGAAGAATGCTGCAGCCACTGGGTATATCTTTCATTGTTTCACTGTTCGCATCTCTTATTGTCGCGGTAACGCTTACCCCGGTGCTTTGCAGTTTTATGCTTACCAACGACAAGATGCTTTTACAACAAGCAAAAGGCAGTTGGACGGAACGATGGCTCCTCCGATATTATGATTTTGCATTAAGGAATGTAATGCGAATTAAAAAACCAGTGCTTGGAACATCCGTCGTGTTGCTCATTGTTTCGATTTTTCTCCTGTTCGGTTTGGGGAGGAGTTTTCTGCCGGAATTTAACGAAGGAACGTTAACGATAAGCGCCGTCAGCATGCCAGGCATATCGCTTGAAGAATCAAATAAAATCGGAAACAGGATTGAAACTATCCTGCTGTCGGTTCCCGAAATCTCAGTTACTTCACGCAGAACGGGAAGATCCGAATTAGACGAACATGCGCAGGGTGTAAATGCCGCTGAAATTGACGTTCCCTTTCTTTTGACAGGAAGAAGCAAGGATGCATTCATGAAGGACGTTCGGGAAAAATTAAGCGCAGTTTCCGAAGCGAACATCACCATCGGGCAGCCCATAGGACACCGTATTGACCACATGCTCTCAGGAACCAGGGCAAACATTGCCATTAAGCTATTCGGGACAGACTTATCTCAAATGTTTTCTCTGGCCAATCAGATACAACGCAGCATTGAAGGCATAGAAGGGCTTGTGGATATTAGCGTGGAGCAGCAAATTGAAATTCCTCAGGTACAAATAAAGGCAAAACGGAATATGCTGGCAAAATACGGCATTTCAATAGGTCAATTTACCGAATTTATTGATGTTGCCCTTGCAGGTGAAAAAGTATCTCAGGTTTTTGAAAGCGACAAAAGTTTTGATCTGGTATCACGCTTTAATGATGAAAACAGAGGCAAAATAGAAAATATCCGCAACGTATTAATTGATACCAATATCAATCCAGATCAGCATCAGCAATTTAAAATTCAAAATTCAAAATTCAACATTCAAAATTCCGTTACATTATGTGGCTGATATTATTTCAACGACAGGCCCCAGCACAATTAACCGGGAAAATATTCAGAGGAAAATTGTTGTTTCTGCCAATGTAGCCGGCCGCGATTTAAAAAGCGTGGTACATCAAATCAAAGAAAGAATACATGATACTATTCAATTGCCGGAAAACTATCACATTCAATACGGAGGGCAATTTGAAAGCGAAGCACATGCATCAAAAATATTATTACTAACCTCTCTCATGTCATTATTCATCATATTCCTTTTACTTTACCAGGAATTTAAAAATATAAAACTTGCAGGAATTGTCTTTCTCAACCTGCCTCTGGCGCTGATAGGCGGTGTCTTAAGCATTTGGTTTACCGGGGGAATCATAAGCATCCCCTCGATCATCGGATTTATTACCCTATTTGGAATAGCAACGCGCAATGGAATATTATTAGTTTCGCGCTATCAGACATTACAAAGTCAGGGAGTTGCTTTATCTGAAGCAGTTATGAAAGGTTCTTCAGACAAACTAAACCCGATTCTCATGACTGCCTTAACTACCGCTTTGGCATTAATTCCCCTGGCAATAACAGGCGACTTGCCCGGAAATGAAATACAAAGCCCTATGGCAATAGTAATATTAGGCGGACTGCTCAGTTCCACCCTGTTAAACATATTCATTGTTCCTGTTGTTTACTCCGTTTCAGAAAAGAACAAAGCAGGCGCTTTCCCCTGCCGTTCTCCCCTTGACAAAAATAATCCGTAGCCGTACTGTAAGGGCGCATTTAGTATGTAATGCATCCCCTAATTCAAGAAAAGTTAAAACACGGCGAGGAGATAATGAATATGGCGAAGAAACAAACGAACCATCCCTACATCACAAGGAATAAAAAAAATTTTATGGAGTACGGGGTGGCACACGAATCAGGAGATAGGGAGATTATTTGGCCTTGGTTATTTCTCCATAAGCAGGCGGGTGACGACCATGAAATCAAAAATATCCAAAGAGGATAGCCTTATCAAAAAATTCGTTCCAATGTAATCACTAATCAAGGTGCGACCCCATGCTCCCGAACCACAATTCATTTGGGATATTAATCATGTAAGAAATATCCTCTTTTCTGTCTATCACACCAAAAGTAATGGTATCCTGAAGCAATATACGTATTTTTATATTTTTTGTCAATAATTTATAAATATGCGTTGACTTTCAAGTTTTTGTTTGTTAAAAGGCAGAAACTGTATAATAACTTGTTAGGCAAAAAAGGGGATTACGTGGCAACGAGTAAAGAAACGAGTAGGGAAAAAATAGTTAAAAAAGTATTGGAACTTCTGGATAACCATCCAGATGGATTGCACTATTCAGCATTGGTAAGAGAAATATCGAAAATTATGCCGGGGATTCCCATCAACACAATTCATGGCACCGTATGGGATGTTGATGTTCAGAATCCTTCAAGAATATATAAACCCTCTAGGGGGCTATTTAGACTATCAAGATTCAAATCTGAAGATTTCTCTTCCCTTACCTCTGCGGCAGCAACATCGAAATCAAAACAGAGCATGATAATCAAGGAAGAAGGTTTTTATGAACCTTTTGCAGACTGGTTGGTTAATGAAATAGAAGACTGTACAAAAGCAATAGCCTTGGGTAAAAACAAATTTAAAGACAAATGGGGAACACCGGATGTCATTGGGAAAAATGAATCAAAACGAAGTGATATAATTCAAGCACCCATTGAAATTGTCGCTGCTGAAATAAAAACGGATATCAATCAACTTATTACTGCATTTGGTCAAACCTGTTCCTATCGACTATTTAGCAACAAGGCATACCTCGTCATTCCAAGAAATTCTCCACAAGATGAGATTGCCAGGCTTGATTCCCTCTGCATGGTCTTTGGTATCGGCCTCATACTCTTCAATATAGAAGACGTTGACAATCCCGACTTTGATATCCGCGTAAGGGCGATCAAACATGACCCCGATATGTATTATGTAAACAAATATATGAAGCTGATAGAGGAAGAGTTGTTCAAATGAGGGAAAATGTACTATGAAAAAATTAAAAATATACCTTGACACATCAGTAATCGGGGGTTCATTTGACGATGGGTTTAAAGAACATTCTATTAGACTGATAAAAAATCTAAAGCAAGATAGAATTGTTGGCGTCATATCTGAAATTACTATTAGAGAATTGGAAAACGCGCCCGCTTTCGTAAAAAAGGATTTTGAAACCTATGAAGAGAAGTTGGAAGTTACGATAATTACTGAAGAAATTAAAGAACTTGCTGAAAACTATATCAAAGATAAGATTGTTACCAAAAAGTACTATGAAGATGCTTTACATATTGCCTGTGCTACAGTTTATCAAGTTGATTTATTGGTAAGTTGGAATTTTAAGCATATCGTCAATTTCAACAAAATAATGCAATTTAATGCCGGAAATATAAAGAATGGGTATAAAGCTTTACAGATATATTCACCGATGGAGGTACTTAACGATGAAGAATAAGAGTTTTGATTGCGTAAAAATGACAAGAGATATCAGAGACAAATTGTATGCCCAAAATAAAGGGAAAAGTTTAGCGGCGTTCGCTGATACCTTAGTAAAAGAAGCTCATAAGAGTTCATTGTGGAAAAAGATTAAGATAGATAAGACTATATCGGCAATATCGAAGTCGGCCTAACAAACGGGTGAAGACGGACGGCGGGGAAAAAAACGCCGCCGCTTACCCTTGTCGTTAGGCGTCATCTCTTTCCAATCGGAAGGTGTCATGCGAAAACAAGAGAAACAAAAAATAGAGGCTCACGACCGCCGGTATTGGCTGTGGGTCACTCGCCCAGAATACTATCTGGATGAACAAGGCCACGACAGGGAGGATCTTGATCCGGAGAGCGGCGTTGATTCAGACGGATGGTGGACTTGTCATCGGGACACGCAAAAAGGCGATTTCGTTTTGCTCTACCGTTCAAGATTGAGGCGGGACATTGGCTACCTCATTCAGGCAGAGAGTGATGCCTATTCGATTGCAGATGATCAATATGCTTTAGAACAAGGTTGGGATTATGCCTGTGATTACCGCATTCTCTATAAGTTTGAAAATCCCGTTACCCTCGAAGATATGCGGGACAATCCATACTTGCACGATTGGGGCGCATACAGCGCGAATTTCCGCCGCCGTGTCTACGAAATCCCTTTAGCATACTGGCATCGTCTGGGGCAGGCCCTATCTGAAAAGAATCCCGCCTACAAAAGGTTTTTGGCGAACGCTCAAGAATCAATCGTCGTAAAAAGCATAATGCTAGAAGAGGAACTCGAAGAAGCTCTGGTCCATGATTTGGATCGGCTAAAACCGTTTGGATATAACCTTGACCTTTGGGCCTCTCCTATCGATGGTGCGTCCGGGCGCCAACTCATTTGCAAAGGAAATGGTGGACGTATCGACTTGCTTTGTTATGACCGAAGAAAAAAGCAGTACGTTGTAATTGAGCTAAAGAATGTTCGGGCATCTCAGAATACCTTCGCGCAAGTATCGAACTACGTTGGGTGGGTCTCAGAACGGATCGCGGATGGTGAACCAGTGATCGGCCTCGTGATTAGTCGCGGCTACGACGTCAGATTTCAATCGGCTGTTAAAACTAACCCCAAGATCCTTCATTTGGACCTTGAGCAGATTGGCTTCAAATAGGGCGTCATCAGCCGAATCCGTTTCTAAAACGCGCTGCACAACAAATCGTTGGACGCGAGCGGCGGGAGCGTGTTTCGTAAGATGATTGGTCCGGCGAAGGTTGAATGAAATCGCGCCGCCGCGTCAACTCAACCGTTAGCCACCGGGGGAAATACCATCGCCATGACACTCGAAAACGAACTTACCGAGGCATTCATCGCCGGTTACAAGGTCGCGGGCGAAGAGGTGGGTTACTGGGGCCGCCGTTTCCTACAGGCGGTAAAGAAGAATGGTGGCCTCGCAACCGCCCAGCGAATGCTTCTTCCGCGAAACATTGGGCAGCGAAAAGGCCTAGATGCACTACTCGAAGCAAATCGCCCAGAGCTTACTGTTGAAGCAATTATTCTCCAACCAAAGTTTCGTCCGCTGTTTTCCATTTCAGAACTCAAGGTAGCCCAAGAGCGCCTTGGGGAATACGGAAAGCTTATTTCCACTCACCTAGCCACGCGTGAGCGCCTATTCCCCGACGAGTTGCCCCCTGGACAAAAGTACGTCGAAGGAGCGAAAAAACAAATTCGTGTCAACGCATATGAACGCGACCCCAAGGCTCGTAAGGCATGCCTCGCTTACCACGGCTATGATTGTTCCGTTTGCGGGTTTAACTTCGAGTCCCATTATGGTGAGTTAGGCATTCATTTCATTCATGTACATCATCTTTGCCCGCTGTCGCTTACCGATGGTGCGTATGTGCTTGACCCCGTGGCTGATCTATGCCCTGTCTGTCCCAATTGCCACGCCATGCTTCATCGCGAAGACCCGCCGTTATCTATTGAGCAACTGCGCAAGCAGCTGGGGCAAGCCAGTGAAAAGGGGTCACCCATTAGAAGGCTTTTGTCAAGCGAAAAAGATTTCCCATAGCAAAAAATCGTAGATTTTTTGCCTTATTAAATGAAAAAATTATAATGTCCAAAAGCATTCATTCCATTGACCGCACCCGTATTTTCAGGTTTTTTAGTTACGGATTATAGAAATCCGCACCAGT
>VGXV01000014.1 GCA_016873165.1 Planctomycetota bacterium
GTTCTGTGCTTTTTCGTCTCTCTTTATCGCTCATAATAACAGTATAAAAAATTTATTCCGAAAAAGTCAGTTTTTTCTTTATCTTTCTTGTTTATCCTTGCTTACATTTATATTTGACTTAGCCCTGTACGGCCGCCGTGTTCTTCGATAAATTTTTCACTTTGAACAAACATCCCCCCGGCACCACAACATCCGTCATAAACACGTCCCTTGTATGGTTCAAGCATTTCAACAAGGAGTTTTACGATACAGGCGGGGGTATAAAACTGTCCCCCTTTCTTGCCTTCAGCATCGGCAAATTGACCGAGAAAATATTCATACACCCTGCCAAGTAAATCTTTTGCTTTATGTCCACTTTGGTTGAATCCAATAGTCCCGATAAGGTCAATAAGTTCTCCCAGGCGCTGTTTGTTGAGTTCGGGATCAGCGTATATCTTTGGCAAAACACCCTTCAGTGAAGGGTTTATTTTTTCAATGGAATCCATTGCGTTATCAATAAACTTACCAATCTCTGGCTGCTTAGCCCGATCCTGCAAGTACTGCCAGCGTGCTTTCACAGGGACAAAAAAGATATTATGGGCAAGGTACTCGTCTTTATCTTCCGGATCAGCGCCTTCAAATTCTCCCTCTCCGGAATTCAGTTTTTCATACAGATCATTAAAGGCATCGGAGACATATTTAAGAAAAATTAAACCGAGCACAACATGTTTATACTCGGCTGCATCCATATTACTGCGGAGCTTGTCAGCCGCCGCCCATAGTGTCCTTTCCATCTCATTTTTATTTGGCATTCATTATTCCTTTTATTAACTAAAAAATGTTGTTTCTTAAATATATTGGTAATGGAGCGCCATTGCTTTCAAATATTAATAAATAGGGAGTTTATTTATGCGAGATGGTGATAAAAGCATGTCTTATTCTGTGAACTCGTTTTATTAAATTCTCTAAAGAACGAACATTTTAAGAATGTTTGCTTGTAATGTCGGGAAGCACGTATCCCATATTCCCGCATGATTTAATCCTAAATTTTATGCAAAATCAAGATATAAAATGGCAGTTTTATGGTTGAAATTAAAATTTTAAAAATATTAAAAAACATTGACTTCTTAGTTCTTCGGAATGGCTTTAAGGTATCTTCAGCAGGGACATTCCTGATGCCGGGTCGAATTCCCGCATGGCGTTTATTCCGGAAAGTTCGAGGATGACCGCTTCGAGCACGAGGAATGTTTCTGCTTTTTCCCTGAGACAGCCTACCTTTACCGAATCTCCTTTTCCGAAAGCGCCGTGCAAATGCACCTTTGGTTTATCTCCCTGATAAAATATTGTGCCAAAACCAATCACTTCGTGGCTTTCTCCCAATTCTCTCCACATGGGGATAGGCGGAAAAGATTCGGTTTCCGGGCCGACAACAAATTTCCCTTCACGCATACCACCGACTAAATAAAAGGCCGCTGCGGGGATATTTTCTTTTTTAATTATTTGAATCAAATTTTCCAAAACATTTTCACCATCCTCAAATTTTGCGACAATAACCTTTCCTATCGTGCCTACCTGATATTTCATGTGTGAATCCCCTCTGATTTATAAAAAAAGTAATTGATATAAGACCTATTATTATATATAAATTTTGTAATAACATTCATTTTTTATCAATTTTTCACTAAATACACTCCTCTATGAATAAGACGGAAATAATCAGCAAAAACCCTGGAATGCGCAATCTTATTAATTATGATGACCAGTACAGGAATTTTTCATGGGAAATGGTGAAAGAGGAACTTGGCCTTGCCGACAACAGAGTAAATATTGCTTACGAGGCCATCGACAAACACGCCAGTACATGGAGAAAAAACAAGGTAGCATTGTATTGGGAAGGTTCGGATGGCACACACTTGAAATTTACATTTCAGGAATTGAAAATCCTTTCCGATAAATGTGCCAATATGTTGCAGACATTAGGGGTCGGAAAAGGAGACCGCGTCTTTATATTCCTGCCGCGTGTTCTGGAGCTTTTTGTCAGTATGATCGCAATTGCGAAGCTTGGCGCCATTTCGGGACCGATGTTTTCCGCGTTCGGGCCTGACGCAGTGCGAGACCGTTTACAGAACAGTGAAGCAAAAGTTCTCATCACCACTCCAGAATTAAAGGAACGCGTTGATACGGTGCTGTGGGAATTACCTAAATTGGAACGGATTGTACTGGTAAATGTTAAGGAAGACTATGAACTGGAAGAAGGAAATGTATGTTATAAAACCCTAATGAAAGACGCTTCAGATCAGTTTGAAATAGAATGGATGCACCTTGAAGATCCGTTCTACATTTTATATACATCGGGAACGACGGGAAAACCGAAGGGCGTGACGCATGTTCACAACGATATGATTTCGCACTATATTACCACAAAATGGACATTAGATTTGAGAGATGATGATATTTACTGGTGCACGGCAGATCCAGGTTGGGTAACGGGAACGGTGTATGGTGTGTGGGGACCATGGTTAAATGGTGTCTCAGTATATGTATATGATGGCAGGTTTGATGCGAATAAGTGGTATGAATCCATACAAACATTTAAGATTACGACATGGTATACTGCTCCTACCGCGTTGCGCATGTTAATGAAATCGGGAGATTACGTTGTTACTCAATACGATTTAGGAAGCTTGCGGTATATTTGCAGTGTGGGAGAACCCCTTAATCCCGAAGTGATCAAGTGGGGTATGAATGTGTATAATCTTCCTATCCATGATACATGGTGGCAAACGGAAACAGGGTCTATCATGATTGCGAATTATCCGTGTTTACCAATAAAACCCGGTTCTATGGGAAAGCCGTTTCCAGGCATTAAGGCTGCCATCATTGATGGCAAGGGAACCGAGCTTCCCGATGGACATCATGGCATTCTGGCATTAAAGCCGGGCTGGCCCTCTATGTTAAGAAAAGTATGGGGCGATGAAAACCGTTTCAAAGAATATTTCAGCATTGAGGGGTGGTACACCACAGGCGACACTGCGTATAAAGATAAAGACGGTTATTTCTGGTTTATCGGAAGGGCAGATGATGTTATCAATACGTCAGGTCATAGAGTGGGTCCGTTTGAGGTGGAAAGCGCTCTGCTGGAACATCGGGCGGTTGCTGAAGCAGGGGTCATTGGCAAACCCGATCCGGAAAGGGGTGAAATTATAAAGGCATTTATTGCCCTTAAAGAGGGATTTGAACCTTCCCATGAATTGGAAGAAGAGATTAAAAAATTTATAAAACATCATCTTGCGGCACACGCCTATCCCCGTGAGATAGAATTTTGTGACAATCTGCCAAAAACACGAAGCGGCAAAATTATGCGCAGACTTTTAAAGGCAAAGGACCTTGGGCTGCCCACCGGAGATATCTCTACGCTCGAAGATTAAAAAAAATATCCGTTAAAAGAACAATCTTTTTTTATAAGAGGAGAAATTTAACTAATGGAACAGACAAAATTTAACAAACCATTCTTCAAAGATGTGGAACCGATAAAAATCAGGGATTTGCTTGCAGTGGCGCTCGGCGCAATTGATAAAAACGAACCTTTTGTCTTTACGTATATGGACGTAGTGAAACTTGCCGGACATTCATGTCCTGCCGTTTCCGGCGCATATAAGCTGACTCAATTAGCCTTAAAAGCCTTATATAAAAATGAAATGCCCGAACGCGGACAAATTCTTGTTACATTCAAGGGGGATGTGGAATACAAGGTGAATGGCCCGATATCGCAGGTGGTTACCTTGATAACAGGGGCTTCCGGAGAGACAGGGTTTAAAGGACTGGGAGGCGGCAGATACAACAGATACAATCTGCTTTCGTTTGATGAGAAACAGGAAGCGGCACCAAATGCCGTATGCACAGCACTATTTGAAAGAATGGATACTCATAAAAAAATAGAAATCAGCTACCGCAACCACATGCTTCCGATGAATCCTAAAATGGGCGATCTGATGCCCCTTGCAGTGACAGGAAAGGGTACGGATGCTCAAGTAAAAGAATTCGGTGAATTATGGCATGAGAGAATTAAAATCGTATTATTGAATCCGCCGGAAGGAATGTTTGAAATAAAGGAAGTAAAATAAATGATACTCCGCAATTTCCGGCGTCTTAAAAAATGGAAGATGTGCTTTATTACGGTTTTTTCGGGAGGCATCTTTTCTCTTTTATCATCATATTTTCATGTAGCAGTGGCAGACATGGCGCTTGTCCATGCAAATGTTGTGTGGGAAATGACAGATGTTGTAATACAGGAAAATTCCGTTGTAAGCTGGAATGTCGAAAAGGACAATGTATGGAGCTTTAACCCGGATCTTTATCCCGAGGGGCATTCCGCGGATGGCATCCCTGTATTGGCGTTAATAAATTACGTATTAACAGATCAACCCATTGGCATGCTTGTTGGAAGATTTGGAGATTGCGGCAGAACGTTTCCTATGGGAAGTAATGGTTCAATTCGTCCGTTGCCGGCTGAGGAAGGTGAATTTTTATATCTCAGCATGAATGATGACATCATTGGAAATTACGGAAAAGGTTTTAAGGATAATACCGGGGCGCTTAAGGTGCAAATTACCCAAACAAGGAAAGACTGAATATACCCCATACGGAATATACGCAAAGTTGCACAATCCTCAGAAATAAAAGAAAAGAGAAAGCATCTATACAACATTTCTCTCTGATCTGTTATTTCGTTCATAAATATATCACTTGACGAAGAACGTTTAAAATGTATAATAAATCACTATTTTGAAATAATCAGCAATACTGTTATGAGGTGATATACTACGAAAGGGGGTGGAATAACAGGGAGGAGAATAAATTACTTTGCACACTCTATAGGAATCTTATACGTTATATTTAAAAAAAAGGAAAGGAGAATAGGTAATGTTTAAGAAGGTATTGATGGGAATGTTTGGTGCGGCAGTTATTGCAGGAATCGGCATGACAACAGCACAGGCTTATGATGTAAAACCTGCAAAATTATGGGTAACGGCGATTGCTATTGGTACTCCAATTGTAGGCGCTGAAATTAAGGTTGGAGATGAAGAATGTACAACCGGCAATAATGGCACCTGTGTATTTGAGTTGAAACCTGGTGTATACGAAGTTTCTGTTCATGAACATGGCGGACAGAGCGCGCACACAGAACTTGTTTTGGAAGAAGGAAACATTCGCTTTTTGTCATTGGATCTTGGCGCAGCGGCTCTTCATCCATCAGGCCACCACTAATTTAGCGTTAAATATTTACAACTGTATATTTAAAAAGCAGTTATCACTCATCGTGATAACTGCTTTTTTATTTCACCAAAAAAAACGTGTAAATATGTTGCATGTTGCAGTTTGAGTTTTTGATGCATAGCGGCTCATTAAATAATACTGAACATTTTCCTAATGTTCTTTTTGCTGTCATTGGTAATAATCAGCCAATAACAGTACTCTTTTCATACGATATTATATCCGCAATTTTTACATAGCAAATCATTAATAACAATTCCGTTTCCTTATCTACAGGTTATCTCAATGGTTGTGAAATACCATGCGACTTATATAAAAATATCATCGATATGGCATCACAGTTGCTTATGGCACACATTAGTTAATGTACCTCCTAAAAAAGGTACTATTTTTGTTAACAACCGCCGTTTTGGCAAAGCATGTATATTTTACTATGAAAATTACTAAAAACCGTAGAATGCCTTTAGTATCTTCAGAGAAGCAAGGAGAAATTGACTTTCTCATTGATTCGATCACAGACCCCATTGTTATATTTGATGCTGAATTTAATATTAAAAAGTTGAATAAAGCTGCCAGACAATTTTTTCCTGGCAATCCTGTTGACAAGAAATGTTTTGCAACAAAACACAAGTTTGCCTCTGCGTGCAAAGATTGCCTGATCTGGCAGACGTTAAAAACGGGGCATTCAACATCCGGAGAAATTTTAAACTTTAAAACTGGCGATCCTATTCTTTTAAAAACATACCCGATTTTCAATAATCAGAAAAAACTAAAAGGCGTTGTGCTTATTGGCAGAAATAGCAGTGATGTGCCAATAAAGTGGATGCGATAAAAAACGGCGCTGTTGAGGGCATTTCAGTTTTTCCCGCAAGATTATTTTTCCCAGGGCAATTCTATTCAGCAATATCCAAGATAAAATAATTTTCTTGTGAATGAAAATATTTTAATCCATACTAAAAGCTATTAATATTCAATAGCCTTTTTTCCCGGACAGGAAAGAATAGATATTTGCGACACACAATTCAGTAAAACATTACCAAAAGCGCTGTGAGTACGTATGGGTAAATTAAAATTTATAAAAAAAAAATACAGAGTTGTTTTGCTTATTTTCCTGATTCTGAGCGGCTGTTTCAGCACGCAAAAACCTCCGGTCACCATTGCTCCCTCGTGCAACAAGAGGATTTATGAAATATCGAAGCAGCCGTTGACCATGGGTATCTATATCGATCCTGTCCTGAGAAACCACGAGCAGAAAGAAAAGCTGTGGCATCAAATCATTGGAATTCAATACTTTGTTTTTCCCGTTGGAATGCCTCTTGCGAAAAAAATCGAGGAAACATGTCAGTCTTTATTTAATAATGTGGTTTTCCTGAATAATCCGGAGGATAAGGCATTATTAGAAGGGAAATCACTGGATGGAATTCTGGAATTTCGTTTAAAAAATTCGGATATTCACCTGCGAATCGAGGAAGCGGTGTTGCATGCGATAGGGGAACATTATCTTTCTCTCTATGTTATGCTCTATGACACGAAACAAAATAAATTATGGGAAGATGAAGTTTTTGCAGAGGGGAAAGGATTGGATGTGGTTACATCGCAAGTCGAATGGGAATGGTGGATCACTTCAGGGCCGAAATTTGGGCCTGCCGTTGATATGGCGATTGAAAATATTACCTATAACTTGGCGCAAAAACTTACTGTGGTAAAAGAAATTCTTGGTCAAAAATAGGAACATTCGTATGATAAAAACCAATCGTGCCAAACGGGAATATTCCCGAAATACTATTGCAATATTTACTATTTTCTCCGCCTATTACCATGCAACCTTTGTCGCTGTAGCCTTACAAGGCAATTCGTTGCTGGCGTTCTTAAAGCCATGTCGTACCGTAGTCGTACTTTATCTATTGCGCTATGGCCAAAGAGGTCTTTGATTGCTTACTCAAGACATGTTCTGTCAATGCATTAATCGCCGTTTTCTTTGAATCCATACCGGTATGTGAATACTTTTGCAACATTCCCAAACTTGAATGCCCCGTCATACCCTGAACAACCACCGCACCGACACCAAGTTCACCCTGAAGGATACTTGCGAAACTATGCCGTAAGTTATGGAAGGTAAAACCCTGAATACCTAAACTCTTAAATAACTGGCTGAAATGTTCACTATATCGAATGATTACTTTTTGAGTTATCTTCCCTTCAATAAACAGCCTATCGCCGGAGTTTAATTCCTTCCACTTCCGTAACTCATCAATAAGATAGTCGGAAATAGGTATTGATACCATCTTGCCGGTCTTATGGTTAGAAGTGATTAAACCTTTGCTGAAATCAATATCCGCCCATGAGAGACCCAAGACCCCGCCTAAACGCAACCCCGTAAAAAGTCCTGTCAAAACCATTAATCTGTCTTTGCCTTGCAGTTTATCCAGCAATAAAGTTATTTCCTCTTGCGATAATACCCTGTCTTTGGTCTGTGTTGTTTTAAGTTTCTTTACTTGCTGGCATGGGTTCTTATCGATAAGACCTTGTTTTATTGCCGTGTTAAACATATTACCGAGAAAGGCAATATCCATATTGACCACCGAATCCTTAACCTGATCCTTTTCTTTCCTTTCAAGGCGATACCTTTCAATTATAAACGGCGTGATCTTGTCCAAACGATAATCCCCAAGATATTGTACCAATACCCTGACCGCTCTTTTCTTCGCAAGTAACGTGTTCTCTTTATCCCCTCTGGATAATTCCAAATACTTTTCGCTGTACTCTCTAAGGGTAGGTGTCTTTCTTGACTGCGGCAATCCGATAAGACCTCTCCGGATATTTGACCGGATATCCTCAAGGCGTTCCTTTGCTTCAGTCTTTGATATGCCTGTAAATACCTTTGAAACCCATCGACCGTCAATTTCCCTGTAATCAATCGACCACGCCCCGCAAGGTGAAGGTACGCCCTCTGGACAATGCTTGCCCCGCTTCCCTTCGCATTCGATACCCTTTTCTATTACCTTGCCGTATTTATCCCCCGAAGCCCTCTTGCCTTTGCATTCTCCATAATACTTTCTCCAGCGTATTGCCATATATACCCCTTTCAATAAAAAAGCCGTTAAGCCCTCATAATGCCGGTTATGAAGGTTAACGGCTTTACGGCATGTTTCCACGCCCCATATCGTGAATGCTTCCGGCAAAGCATATAATACAAACAAGGTACGTACTATTTACCGTACTCTTTAAACCCTGTCAAGTATTTTTACGTGTTTTCATGTCTTTTATTTATTGTTTTCTTTTGTTTGTGTGTTTGTGTATGAAAAATGATAATAGACGTTATTTTTAGAGTATAAAGAAAAGCATAAACACGGCCAACTACTATTGCCCCGAAAAAACCAGCAAGCAAACAGCCCTCATACTATTAAACGAAAATAATTGCATAATTTAAACCTTTCAAATTTTCCCAAGACGCCCCCCTACCCCCCTTTACATCCTACCCGTCAACTTCTACGTATCGGCCTCTAAACCTACGTGCAAAAACGCAGTATGAAAATTTAGGACAAGAATAAAGAAAAGCAAACAGCCCTGAAGCCTTCAAAGAGAAGTAAAAAACAAATGATATCAATAAAGTTTGTATTCATGTTTTTTTCCTTCAAACAAACTTTCCGGTTGATAATTAAGCCAAACACATTCAATGATTTTAGGCTTTTCTACACCATTATTGCTTTTGTAACTTCCCTTGAAACTCTGGCGATAATAGCAGTTAAAACCGCCATACAGCGAATCGTACAGGCTATTCTGGCAATGCGAAACCATTACCTTGCCTTTGATGCCATGAAGCAATTCGGCAAGCCCGTAATGGTCGTTTTCGGTAAAGGAATTGCCGTAATAATGTTCGCTGCCATAATACGGTGCATCGATATAAAAGAAGGTATTTTCGGAATCGTAACGCCTTATGCATTCGGCATAATCCAGACATTCGATAGTAACATCCTGAAGCCGTCCGGCAATATGTTCAAGACTATCAACGATATTCCTGAAAGTTTTTGCCGGATTCCGTCCGCTTATACTTGGACACGCAAAGCCGCCATACCTTTGATCCCCGCCAAAGCAACTCCGGTTCAGAAAGAACCACCACGCAGAACGTAAAACCTCATCGGAAGGATACATACAATGTTTCCAATGCTGACGTATCTCTTGCCACAACCTACGGGAAAAGGGCAAATTTTCCAGTGAGTTTATAAGCCGCTCTCTTTTCTCTGGATTTTTCAGAACGTTAAAGAAGCTTATCAGGTGGTTATCGCAATCGTTCAAGATTTCAACTCGTGCGGGTTCTTTGGCAAATAACAAGCCGGCACTGCCGCAAAACGGTTCAACGTAGCAAACATGTTCCGGTATGAATTGCCGAAGCCATCCGGAGAGCATGCCCTTGCCGCCAATTCTACAAACTGGAGATTTTAAACCTTTAGTCACTCCTTAGCCTCTTGAAGATTTTGAGAAATAAAAGCGTCAAGGTCTTTCTTTCTAAATCGGTTCAACTTGCCTATTTTGCAAACGGGAATTTGCTTCCGCATGCAGAATTGATAGAGAGTGCTACGCTTTATTTTAAGATATTGAGAAGCTCCGTCCATATCAAACAACCCGCCGTTGACGTTATTTACAATTAAATTTTCATTCATTTTTTTTATCTCCTATTGAATCGTAAAATAAAATTTTTTCTTTTATCCGCTTAATTTCATTCTTTAAAATAACTTTGCAATGAATATCTCCGTATTGCCTTGCATGATTCATGTAGTGAAAACATTTCATCAATCTATTTATGTTTTTTGATTGTTTTGTGTTCATTTTTAGGAATCAGATTTTTTCCAGCCAGAAATTTCGATAAACTTGCACCCGTCAATTAGTTTGTATTGCAGCTCCATCCCATTGGGATTTATTCTGGAATCAGCCCAGTTTTTCCCCTTTACAATTTTGATTTTGTTATCTTCCATTGATAAATAAAGTCTCGGCTTCTCCAATGATCTCATACCCCCAAGTCCGTAATC
This sequence comes from Planctomycetota bacterium, assembly GCA_016873165.1. Lineage (GTDB taxonomy): Bacteria > Planctomycetota > Brocadiia > Brocadiales > Brocadiaceae > Kuenenia. Next base: position 10,281 of record VGXV01000014.1, read on the forward strand.
ATTTCCTTTGTTTTTTTGCAGTGCAATTATGGCAATTCCACTGCGAAGTTTGTCAAATATCTGTTTGATATAGCCAGAAACCTTGTAAAACTCGTCTGAAATTTCCATGTAATCAATAATGTTTATCGCATCCGGTCGGACAACATCCGCAAAGTCTGAAGCACGCTCAATGGGTGTGAATTTCCAATACTCTAGGGGAAGTTCAAATTTGCCTAATCTATCCCTCATTTCCAAAGCACCCATTTCACTTGAAAAGTAATAAATATCATGGGCATGCATATTCAAAGCAACGATATTCAGAAGGTATGCCGTTTTGCCGGAATTCGGTGTGCCCGCAACAACTATGATGTTTTTAGGCATTATCTTTATTTTTTTTTCTTCGCCAAAAGGCATTTTGAGATCAACTACAGAGTCCGTGACACCAAGAAAATTTATAATCTCATAATTTATTTCAATCCTTCTAAAACAGCCGTTTCTGTTATCAACACGCTCTATGAGGCCTTCTTTGACCAAATTACTTAGACACTCAGATAAATTCTTTTTTTCCTGCCGATTAGTAAGAACCAGACAGTTCTGGACATCACTGGACAAAAAATGGCCATTGCTGGACAAAACCCACTCCCTAATTTCCTGCCAAAGATTTCTTTCTCGTCTTTCTTGTCTTTTCAATGCGCTCTGTATCTTAGCATTTATCCACTTCTCATCGTATTCACCCCATGAATGCATAATATATTCAAGGTATTTGAAGATTTCACTCTCTGGCATGCCTGATTTTACTAGGTGGTTAGCAAGGTGAAATAAGTCATCGTCCCTGCGGCCATTGTTAAAAAGAACGCCCTGTCCAGTAAAATGTCCAGTTTCCTCTAGAGAGTGTTTATTATTTATATTATTTATATTAATGTGCTCCCTTGAGGTCGCACGTTGGCTATGCGACTGAGAAAGCATCTCAATAAGGCTTTGCGGCATTGGTGGTAGAGAATCTTTTGAAAGTGAATCATTTAACCAAATATATTGCTTGCCCTCGGAATTTACAGAAGGAGGACAAACGATACAGCCGCCATCTGAGCGTATATCGCAATGACTAAAAACACCTGCTTTCGTTTGAAAAAGAGGATTATGGGCAAAGTAATAGTGCTGCCCACCTCCTGGGGTTCCCGCAACAGGTATTTCGATTGAATCACCGATGTTTTGCTCAATTGCCTCTACAGCCTCTTTACTATCCGTGTCTATCACCGTCAACCCTGATAATGTTCCGGTAACGATACCGACCATTGCCGTTGGATTTTTTCCCCACCATGACCGAATTTCAGATTCATCAGGAAGCCGCTTTTGGAATTCTGCCCATCCTATCATCGGACGCTTGTCTTTTGCTGACATGGGAATAACACTAAAGCCCGCTTTTCGATATTCTAAGGCTGAATCAATGATTCTCATTTTTCAACGACTCCAAAATGACACTTATACAATCTACCGTTTGTGATCTTTCTTTTGTAAACGGTTTTTCCGCAATGTTATCACGATATTTGATTAACAATTTCCGCAAGAGTTTTTGAGGTTTTTTCATTTTTGCGATACCTCGAATAGCGTTTTTTTAATTCTTTCGAGGTCGGACTTGCTAAAAACTTTATGTCCATTTGGCAGTACCTGAAATTCTTCTGCACGCAATTTTCTGGAGTCGAAAAGATAAGTAAACCTATGACGTGGAATGTTCAGAAGCTTTAGCACGTCTGAGACTGTGTATAACTTCTCTTGAATGGATTGATTTTGCATTTTACACCTCTTATGTAGTGAAAAAGAAATTATGACTACTTAAAAGAAGGTGTGCGACATTTTATGTCCGATTTGCGGACAAATTATGTCCGAATCTCGGACAAATTATGTCTGTGTAATTTTTTTGTAATTATTTAAATCTGTAAGTACTGAAATGCCAAGTGCTAAGATGGGATGTTCGGTTTTTTGTAGTAAATCCAAAAAAAAGAATTTATTTATTCCAGTTTGTGGATTCTTTAGGCATGTAAAAAATATAACCTTGTTTAAAACAAATAGAGTCGCAAATATGTTCCCCTATAAACAAATGATCACTCCCTTTTTTTTTACACTCTTTTTTTATATTTTTAATGCATCTCGTTATTCCTCTATCAATTCTATCCTTTTGCTTTTTCAGGTCAGTGTTAGCAAAATTGAAAGATGTTCCCTTTTTAGTTAATGCAAGTACATGTCTCTCTATTTTTTCGATTTCCTCCTTAAGCTCCGCTGCTTTTTCGTCATTACCAAGTGCTTCTGCGTCTCCTTTTTGTTTCTCCAACTCTTCATTTTTAGCTATTGCCGAACGGATATATTCATTATCCAATATTTCACTACCGCCACTTTGAACAGACATACTTGAATTAAGCATGTCTTTTACTTCTCCTCTTTGTTCTACAGATGTATTTAAATTAGATATTTTTTCAATTTCTAATTGCAATTCATTATATGTAAACTTTTTTGGAAAAGGATTTTCGAGTAGTAACGCAATATATTTTAAATACATACCATCTCTTGGCGAAATAGTCTCTGACTTGTATTTAATAGTCCAATTACCACCATTGCAGCGAAACACATTACAATTGACCGTCTTATCCGATTCTGAAATTGAAATTTCCTGCTTTAGTGTGTCTTTTGGTGTGCCTGCTTCTGGTTTGTAGTGCTCAATTCTTTCTAGACAATCCTGATATTGGTCTTGAAAATATTCCTTAAGTTTTGCTTCTCTGGTGCCCATCCACTTCTGATCGATTTCACGAAGTCCCATTTCATCCAATTCTTCATAACTATAATAAGGCCACGTCTTAAATAATTCCCTATCCAGTTCTTTCACATCTTCAAATGAAACGATTGGTTTATTATCAGACATAACCAGCAAAAGACCTCTTGGGGATAAAGTTTTCACGTATTTATTAATTCTTTCGTTATATTTCTCTTTAGGAATAAGAGTGCTATTACTGCCGTTATTAATAATGAGGTCGTGATACTCTTTGAATATATTCTTGAGATGTTCTGCTGAATCGCTGAGATTTTTTGACATGTTGTTATCTCCTGCAAAAACCCCTGAAGAAAGAATAAGGGCAACCGCTCAGGATTGCGGCGTTCGGTGATCAGCCTAGCCCTTTTTATTTAAGATGTGATTATAATCCCTTATTCATGCATAACATGCATAAGGCTTTTTTGTAACTTACTGCTTTACCTTTACATTATCACTTCCCACAAACATAGTGCCATTTTCCAATTCACCTGATACCGTAAAATCCATTTTTTTTGTTTTATCATTTTCTAAGTCTATATCTAAATCCTGGATTTTAAATATTATTTTAAGTTTGTTTTTTTTCGCCGTACAATCAACAGCCATTGCTCCTTCGCATTCTATTGTACCACACACAACGTCTTCAATATCATATACAGAAGGAAGTTTGACTATTGTTTTGAATTTCTTTTTGCTATTAAGATCAATAGTCTTTGGTGTAATGCTGACATTTGCCTCCGTACTTGTTGCTGCAAATGTATCTGTTGCCACGTTTCCCGCGTTATCTGTTGCCGTTACCGTTATGGAATTACTTCCATCCGAAAGGCTAATATCCGAAACAGACCAGTTTGTCGTACCAATTGCCGTTCCATTGCTGCCGGTAGCGGTATTCGACCATGTAACACTCTTTACCCCGCTGGCGCTATCAGATGCGCTTCCGCTTAGACTTATAATAATGCCTGTGGTAGAATACATTGCATCAAATGTATGGCTGATTATTGATACCGTTGGAGCAGTAGTATCCAGAGTAATGGAATCACTGGCAGAATCAGAAACATTTCCTGCGGCATCTTTGTACCAGACGTATAATGTTTTGCTTTCATCACCGCCACTCAATGTATATGAAATATCCTCTCCGTAATTGATGGTTGAAGATATCGATGTCCAGCCAACATTGTCTATAGATGGTTTAGCGGAACTGCTAGAGAGGAAATAACCTGTTACACCAATGTTATCACTGGCAGAAAAGGTTAATGTAACAGAAGCAGAATCGACATAGTCACTATCCGTATTGATTTTTATTGATCCCGTTGGAGCAAAAGTATCAGGTGTTTCCCCTAAATTAATATTAACTTGTAATGGTGTATTTTGAATGAAAGAAGTGCCATTACCTCGTTCACCATACACATTAATCCCCCATGCCCAGACTGTACCATCTAATTGCATGGCAAGACTATGACCGCTTCCGGCAGCAATAACTACTACACCACTCAGGTCGCTTGCCTGTATCGGTGTCGTTCTCTGGGTAGTCGTCCCGTCACCCAACTGTCCATATTCATTTTGTCCCCATGCCCAGACCGTACCGTCTGATTTCAGGGCAAGACTGTGACTATCTCCAGCAGCAATGTCCATCACACCACTAAGACCGCTTACCTCTACTGGTGTATATCTATCCGTTGTACTTCCGTCACCCAACTGCCCAGATCCATTATATCCCCATGCCCAGACTGTACCATCGGATTTCAATGCGAGACTGTGGCGACTTCCCACGGCTATGGCCACTACACCACTCAGGTCGCTTACCTGTATCGGTGTCGTTCTCTGGGTAGTCGTCCCGTCACCCAACCGTCCATATCTATTATGTCCCCATGCCCAGACCGTACCGTCTGATTTCAGGGCAAGACTGTGACTATCTCCAGCAGCAATGTCCATCACACCACTAAGACCGCTTACCTCTACTGGTGTATATCTATCCGTTGTACTTCCGTCACCCAACTGCCCAGATCCATTATATCCCCATGCCCAGACCGTACCGTCTGATTTCAGGGCAAGACTGTGACTATCTCCAGCAGCAATGTCCATCACACCACTAAGACCGCTTACCTCTACTGGTGTATATCTATCCGTTGTACTTCCGTCACCCAACTGCCCAGATCCATTATATCCCCATGCCCAGACCGTACCGTCTGATTTCAGGGCAAGACTGTGACTATCTCCAGCAGCAATGTCCATCACACCACTAAGACCGCTTACCTCTACTGGTGTATATCTATCCGTTGTACTTCCGTCACCCAACTGCCCAGATCCATTATATCCCCATGCCCAAACTGTACCGTCTGATTTTAAAGCCATTGTATGAGAATTAGTAGTTGAAACTGTTGGAGTTGTTGTTATCGAAATAAAACTTTTTTCATTACCATAAGCGGTACCTATGCTATTTTGCGCAACTATTCTGTAATAATACGTTATCCCTTCTGATAAACCGTTTATGTCACTGCTGATCGCTATTTCACCCGACCCGCTAATGTTTTGTGCTGAAGTTGTGTTACTGTATGTTCCACTGATAATTCCATACTCGAACCACACCGTTGTTTCCTCACCATAGGGATTCACCGTGCCATTTAATGTGGCAGAGCCTGAATCAAGGTTTGTGATGGAACCCGTAGTTGCTTCGGGTAGAAGGATTACATATGCACTCATGGTGTCACCATAGGAGGAAATATCAGTTATTGAAATATTCGTGGAATTACCGTTTTTAAGCCTTGAATTTGGTGTGGTTAAATCGGAAAAACTGTCGTTATTCCCTGAAAAATAAAACATGTTGGTATGCACAGGTCGTTCATATGTATCCAACATGCTGTATCCAACACTCCCTTCGTTGGCTTCTTCCACATCCACACCTTTGTCATCTTCGTCAGCGTTAACATCATACCGCATATCTGCTTTCGATGTATCAATATGATAGATAACTATCCCTCCATGCCATGATGAACCAAATCCTATATCGTAACCGGAAAATTGCCTGTTCTCTATGAGAAAATATTGGTCTGTATCTGATGTATCAAGGCGAAACATGGAGGAACTATTGCCATCCGCTTTTGACAACGATATCGTTTGGCTTGAGTTAATAGTGTTTACCGTTCCCCATGAAAGATATTCTTTGCTCCATGCGCATGGATGTGTGGGTGAAGAACCTGCGTATTCTCCAGACTTTACTCCCCAACAGCCGGAACCCATTAGACCAAAGTCGCCGATGCCTAACGAATCTCCGTTATCTTTATCAGTATCATACAAGTCTGGCAAATCGAATATTAAATGACCCAATTCGTGAACCATAACACCCATCGTTCCCATATGGCTACCATGTTTCTCGCCTACCATGGCAAAACTACCCAGATTTATGTCATCTGTAGTTACAGAGGTTCCCGATGCATGACCCCATACGGATGGTTCATCGCTACCTGCAGCAGCTTCATAACCTGCAACAATAATAAGGACGGCAAGCTCGGTCGCCACTATGTACCCATCTCCATCGGCATCATACGATGCAAAGTCTATATAATCGCTTGCAGCAACCATTGCGTTCTCTGCCGTCTGCTTATCAGTCGCATGATCCTTATCAGAACCAGTATTCGGATGATTGCCGCTTAATTGCAGCCAACCAATGAACCCATCATTTGAAGTCCCATGCGATTCCGATGCGGGTTCAATAGTTACCGCACCATATGACACATCATTAAAATAATCGGCAATGCTGCTGCTCTCTCCGAATAATAGCGGCTGAATATCATCGGCAGAATAGGTTGCAGGATGGTCTTCAAACTGCACCCCTATAACCAAAAGCTTTATTGTGCCACTAATTTTTTTGCTTTTTGATGTTCTTTCAAATACCTTTTGGGGGGTTTTCTGCCGATACACTTCTGTTTTTTCAATTGAGGATTCCATTTTTTTTATTTTTGCGGGTCTTAACCGTTTTGGGATATTGCGTGAAGCGGGGTCTATGTTGCCAACAATTACCCCATCATCTTCTGTACATCTAATCCCTAATCTTGGTTTATCAGGGTCATCAGAAGGCAAGTAATATTCCCAACAATTTGTTTTCCTGTTTTTATAAATACCATAACCCTCCTCAGTTTCTACCCAATTATGCCATTCGTCACCGCGTTTTCTAGCTTTAAAAGTATACCCTGATGGCTGTTGTAACAGAAACAATCCATCATATGCAGGAACGGAAAACGCTTCGTAGGAAAAGAAAAATGTAACTCCAGTAAAGACGAATATTAAACACAATAATAATTTGTAGTTCAATTTTCGAAGCATTATCTAATTCTCCCTAAAAACAAGAGGAAGTAATAAAAAAAGCCTGTCCGCAGTTCTTATGGGGAAAAAAACATGGGGTCATACCTAATCTATTGACAATAAAGAGTTTTCCCCTTTAAAAACATTATACGTTTAACAGTTTTTGATCACAAGGATTATGTTGGAATTGATTATATTTATGAATGTATATCAAGAAAAGTGTGCCATTTCTGGCACTGTGTCACCCATGTCACTCCCATGTCACTGTGACACACTTTTCATCATGTTGCTGGATTTGAAAGAATGAAACATATAAAAAAAAGCCTGTCCGCAGTCCTTATGGGAGAACCACGAACAGGCTAACGCAAAAACGTTTAATGGTGTGGTATTATGGTATCAAGTTCGTTTTTAAAAAACAACTGAATTTTATATTGTACCAATGCGTAAAAATGATAAGTGGAAAATGTCATGCAGTCCTATTGACAATCGCAAATGATTTATTATTATGGTAGTTTTTTGTACCTAGCTGTCAATCGACTGCACTTTCCCAATTATATAGCAATTAGCAGGCTAAAAAAAAGTCAATATAGCAGGTTATCGCTGTCTCAGAAGGCGCTTATATAGATAGCCAACCAAAAATCCAAGTCGTACCTAAGTCGTACCCTGAATAAAAAGAGAACAATGGAAAAGAAACTACATAAATAATACTTGCAATCCTTACCGTTGAATTTACTGGCTAAATACTAACAGAAAAAAGAAAAGAAAAAAAGGTAAAAACATGGTAAAAAGCGGTAGAAATACTATTGCATAATTTCAATCTTCGCTTCACTTCGGAGCTTTTTCAGCAATTTTAGTATTTCTTCATCTAACATTGTTGAGCGCACGTCGTTTATCACGTCTTCAAAGTTCACCGGGATTCCTTCTTTTTTATCGGTGACTTTTATCAGATGATATCCGTATTCCGTCTTTACCGGTTCACTTACTTTTCCAACACGTAATGAAAATGCGGCGCTTAAAAATGGTTCCTCATACGAACCGCTTCTCCGCTGAATAAACCCTAAATCTCCGCCATTTGGCGCGGAAGGACAGTCCGAATATTTTCTTGCAATCTCTTCAAAATCAGCGCCATTATCAAGTTCAGTTTTCAATGTATTGATCAAATCAGCCGCTTTCGAGGTTCCGGCTGTTGCATCAAGATTTTTCGTAGTGATAAAAATGTGCCTTACTTTTATGGCTTCCCCATTGAAAAAATTTCTGTTTTTTTCAAAAAATCGTTTCAGATTTTGAAAGTCAAGGAGGGCGCTGAAATATTTTTCAAGGGCGAGGGAATGTTTAATTGTTTTCTCGAAATCGTATAAATTTGAACCTATGGATGTGAGCATATCCTTTAAAAAGGCATCCGTATCGCTGCTATCGCCTGCGATATCTCTTTTTATCTGTTCAAGTTCTCTTGTGATTTCAAGCGGGGTGACAATGATGCCTTGTTTATCTATGAAATCTTCCAGTAAAATATTCGTGATAAATTGTTCAATAACCTCCTGCCGTATGGCATTATAGGTTTCGGCATCAGCATCCTGAAATAGCATTAAACGTTTATTAACATCGTCTTGTTTAATTTTCTTTCCATTTACTATAGCGGCAATATCCGCACCGATGACACGGCTCTCCGAAGAAAAAATTACCAGGAGAAACAACAGAAAGGCTGTGCGCAAAAAAAGGGCTGTTCTTTTATGCATTTTTACTCCTTATCGAAACAGAAAATACATGGAAATTGTTTTATTTCCTTTGGAATTATGGATGTGAAATAAACCATACTAAACATTCTTTCAATTGTCAATTTTAATAAAACATCCGCTTTTTATCGCATTGCTTGACATAATCACACATGAGGGTTACAATTTTTTAAGAGTGACGTAGCCATAAATGTATTCATTTTTTACGAGTTATTGTTCTATGATCACAAGAAGAAGGTTAATAAAAGCCAGTGTGCTTGGCGCGTGCGGTCTCTGTTTCGGAAATAAATTGACCGCGTTTGCCGAGGATGTTTACACTGCGGAAAAATTAAAGGGGATCAATCAGGGTTTTCCGGTTGAGGAAGCGTTGCACTACAAAAAACTCGAGGATATGCGGGTGCAATGTGTATTGTGTCCCCGGGAATGCACCATTGCGGATTTAGAGCGTGGATATTGCGGGGTAAGGGAAAACAGGAGCGGCACATATTACACCCTTGTTCACTCCCGTGTGTGTGCGCTCAACGCTGACCCCATTGAGAAAAAACCCTTGTTCCACTTTTTGCCGGGCACCAGGGCATATTCCATTGCCACGGCGGGATGTAATGTGGAATGCAAATTCTGCCAGAACTGGCAAATCTCACAGTACCGGCCGGAACAGATCGACAGCATGAGGTTAACGCCGGAAGATGTAATGAATGAAGCAAAAGCAGGCAGATGTAAAACAATTGCCTATACCTACTCCGAACCGGTAGTGTTTTATGAATACATGTACGACACGGCGAGATTAACCAGTAAAAACGGCTTGAATAACGTGATGATATCAAACGGTTACATTCAGGAAAAACCATTGCGTGAGCTGTGTCAGCATCTGAGCGCAGTAAAGATCGATTTAAAGAGTTTTACGGAAAAGTTTTATAAGGAAGTTTGTGCGGGAGAACTAAAGCCGGTATTGCAGACCCTTAAAACCTTAAAAGATATCGGAATATGGTTTGAGATCGTGGTGCTGATTATCCCTACGCTTAACGACGCCGAAGCGGAGATCACGGAAATGTGCAAGTGGGTGAAAAATGAGCTTGGCCCGCAGGTGCCAATTCACTTTACCCGATTCCAGCCCACATTCAGAATTAAAAACCTTCCTCCCACTCCGATTAAGACACTTGAAAACGCGAGGGATATTGCCGTTGACAGCGGACTCCTCTTTCCCTATATAGGCAATGTTCCCGGACATAAGGGGGAGAATACCTATTGCCCTCACTGCCAAACTATCCTGATCCGGCGCGCAGGATACAGAATATTGGAAAACAATATCACGGATAGCAAATGTAAAGACTGCGAAACAACCGTCCCCGGCATTTGGTCATAAAGAAGCAACATTTATCCAGTGGAATTGAATTGGAAGTTAGTAACCGGGTGCAGCATTATGAATACGGAGTAAGTTGCAGAAATATGATAAATAACCTCAACATAAAAATAAGAAAGGATAACACTATGAAGCATGAAACAACGCCTGTTTACACGAAAAGAGGGGGAATGATGTGCGAGGGATTAAGGGGGTGGGGAAAGATCATTATCGTTGCAATTATCTTTTTCACAGGATTTGTGTCACGGCAAAGCAACGTTTTGGCAGAAATAGATGTACAGAAAGACGTCTATCTGTTCCTTCACGGAAGAACAGATCTCCATGAAAAAGCAGTAAACGCCCTCGTTTCCTATGGATTCTCAAAGGAAAAAATTACCCTTGCTGCTCCGGAAAAAGTCGGCAACGTAGGCGATTATATGGCAATGCTCTGGAAACCGCCGGAGCCTGATCACATAAAACTCCAGCAAATAACCAAAGTTGAAAAAACAGAACCGGAAAAGATTAAAGGTCTCTGGAAAGGCGTTATAAGAGAGGATAGAGACAGCATTCCTTTAGATTTGCAAAAAAGGTAAAAAGAATTCTAATGAGGGGAGCATCCTTTATCCCATCACGACATAAGGCGAATCGGTTCGATTTTCAGCAAATAAATATACACTCTTTTTCATATTGGTCATTGACATTGTCCCAAATAGTGCTATCATTTCAGAACTTGTAGCACTTTTTATTGTCAAAGCATCATAATATTATAGTGAGGCAATAAGAAATGTCTTTTTTAGTAAGATTTGGGGTTTCGCTGGAAAAGGAACTCCTTAAAAAATTTGATACGCACATAAGAAAGAAAAAATATACCAACCGTTCAGAGGCAATACGCGATCTGATCCGTGGCGATTTGGTGGCGGAAGAATGGCAGGAGGGCAAGGAGATTACCGGGTCAATTACCCTTGTGTACGACCATCATAAAAGGGAACTGGTCAACATTCTTATTGATATTCAGCATGACTATCATGATATTATTCTTTCCACGCAACACATTCACCTTGACCATGATAATTGCCTTGAGATTATCATTATAAAGGGCAAACCTCAAAGGGTGCATGAATTATACGGGAAGCTGAAATCGGCAAAAGGGGTGAAACATGGGGGCATATCCATGGCAACCACAGGAAAGGAAATTTTGTAATATGGATTTCTCCGGAAAACGGGATTGTTTAACTTTGCTATTCAGGATGCGGGGAAGATATTTTTCTTATTTATGGTGGCACGAATATTTTTAATGTAGTACGCACAATCAAAGGAGATGTTTTTGCATATTAGCGACGGGGTGCTTTCTCCCTACATCATTATTGCCGGTTGGGCTGCTGCGGTTCCTGCATTAGCGGTGTCGGTAAAAAAATTGAAAGCCGAAAAGGTCGGTGTTTATGGGGTTATTGCCGCCGCTTTTTTTGCGGGATCAACAATCCACATACCCGTTGGGCCTCTCAGCATGCATCTGATGCTTAACGGCATTGCGGGGCTTTTGCTGGGATGGAGCGCGGTAACGGTAATAACGGCAGGGCTTTTGTTGCAGGCATTATTTCTCGGTTTCGGAGGATTAACGGTGCTGGGAGTAAATATTGCAATTATGGCATTGCCGGGCGCAATTATCGGAATTCTTGGGCGCAACTGGATAAAACGTATTTCCGCAAAAAAAAGGCCGTGGATAGGGTCGTTCGTGGGGGGAGGAACTGTCTTTATATCTTCCGTTTTGCTCTTTATTGCTCTTTCTACAACCCATACGGCAATGGCTCCCCTTGCCAAACTGGTTTTTTTTGGAAATATTCCCGTCATATTCATTGAAGGGGCAATCAGTTATTGGCTGGTACACTTTCTGCAAAAAGTAAAGCCGTCATTGTTAGGGATTTTGCCATGAAAACATTCTTAGCCATTTTCTGTTGTATTTTTTTTGCAATGCCCTTTACGGTGTATGCTCATGGACTTTCCCTCTTTTCTCAGGAGAAAAAATTGATTGCATCTTACAGTGACCATTCTCCTGCTGCCGGAGCTGATGTTATTCTTGCGGATGTAAATGGAGTAATAATTTTTCAGGACAAAACAGACGAGAAAGGTATGTGGAAATTGCCAGAGAATCTGGAAACTATTCCTTTCTTAATAATTGTAGAAGATTCCACAGGACATCGAGAGAAAATAACATGGGAGGAATTTTTGAAAGGACACCGAAGGGGATTTTTTGATCTTTCAGGTATACGCGTAATAATTGGGGTAGTAGCCATTATTAGCGTTGGATATACCATACAACGGATTTTATTGAAAAAAAGGACATGATGTTTTTTGCAAAATAAAAAAATGAGATTGCCGTCACTCTCAACCAAAACGGGAACCCTATTGATTTTGTCAATTCTGGCAGGCATTGGTTTGCTGAATAATTTTGCGTCTCTTGTTGTTTGCCTGTTGGCGGTGTTATTGTTTGGGGTATTTGCTGCAGGGAATATATTTATCATTTTATATCGCGCGAAGGGGGTATGGATTTTTTTCCTCCTTACCGGCGTGAGTCTTTTGTTTACAAAAGAAGGACGCGTGCTAGCCCCGATCCTTATCACCAAAATGTTTTCTATGTGGTTGTGGGGAGTGATCTGGATTAAATGGGTGGGATTTGAACAGATTTTATCAAGTTTCGGGAAAATAGGCATTCCGGCAATTTTGATACATATTATTGCATTCACCGCGCGTTTTTTGCCCATTATGGCGGAAAGGATAAAAATGACGTTTGCCGCACAAGCTTCACGCGGCGCAAAAAAGGGATTGCGTTCCCTGCAATTAAGAAACCTTGCCGGAGGGATTGGCAGTGTGCTTTTGTCGAGTTTTGAACAATCGGAAAATGTAGAACGTGCGATGCAGTCGCGCGGGTTCTGCGGAATGTATTCACTTCGGATGGAAAAAGATGAAAAAATTTCTTATGTTACTTTATTTCTCATATTTTTTATGGTTTTTGCGATCTGGGCCGGAGTAATTTGCAATGTCCTGTGTAGTGCGCGTTCATAATATCACATTTTTTTATCCTGATGGCGTTCAGGCGATATCCGGGTTGTCATTTTCCGTTCATCAGCATGAAAAGGTGGGGTTAATCGGGCCCAGCGGCGCGGGCAAAACAACCCTTTTCTGGCATTTAAACGGACTTTTAAAACCACATTCGGGCGAGGTAAAAGTCCTGGACAGACCGCTTACCGGCCACAAAAATATTAATGAAGTCCGGAGGCATGTCGCGCTTACGTTTCAACAGGTAAATGATCAGCTTTTTTGCTCTTCCGTTTGGGAAGAAATTGCGTTTGGACCGAAAAATCTGTATTGGCCAAAACAGCAGATAGTCGATACGGTGGAAAAGTGGCTGGCGTATTTTGAGTTAAATGATGTGAGGGAGAGACCTCCGCATCATTTATCCGGAGGCCAGAAAAGAAGGGTTGCGCTGGCAGCGGCAATGGCAATGGAACCCGATTTGTTGATTCTCGACGAACCTGCGAATGACTTAGACCACCGCCACCGGCGCAAATTAATAACCTATCTGAAAGGATTACAAATTGCCCTTCTGGTGGCATCTCATGATTTGCGTTTGATTGGAGAATTGACAGGGCGATGTATTCTTATGGATAAAGGCAGATTGGTCGCAGACAAAGTCACCGTTGATTTGATACATGACAAAGAAACATTAAAGGCCTATGGAATGGAGGCGATACCAGTAAAAGAATAAATTTTTTTAATTATAGTAGCACGAATATAATAAATGTGTTATTTAATTTCCCTTATTTTATTATGTTAAAAGGAGTTTTTATAGTGAACGATCGCTTTTTTAACAATTTTATCCTTATCCTTTTTTTCTGCTACGCAAGTGGCATTGGAAATTTAGTGCATGCACACCATGGGGGAGTTTCTACGGCCTTTGGCCCTGGTGCGCCCGTAGAAACCGCATCGCCGATGACCATCGGGAAAGGGAAATTTTTGCTGTATGAAAAAATGGAATTTGCTTCTTTTGAACAGGAAAGCCACGCAGACCCGGAAAATATAGAAAACTTTACCTTCTTTAATACATTGGCAGGCTATGGCATTACCGACTATGTATCCCTCTATCTTGTGATGCCGTATGCTATTAAAGAACAAGACTCATTAGGCACATCGAAGGGATTCGGCGACGCAGGATTTCTGGCACAATATGGATTTAAGTACGGCGAGAGAAACGGGGTCAAAGGTTTTTATCAGAACGGACCCGAAGATACTATCGGAGAACGCTATACGACGAACGATCTGAAGATGTCGTTTTTAGGAGGCTTTACGGTACAGACCGGTGATATTACCAACGAAGATAATAAAGGAAACCGCTTTGATATGGGTATGCAGCCGGGCTTTGCAGCGCCAACGTTTATGACAGGTTTCTCTGCGTCAAAAATGCTTTTCCCCCATTTTACACTTACCGGAGATACTTCATTTACCACGTTTACCCGTCATGATGACGGAAAACCGGGAGATGAGATACGTTTCAATCTGGCCGGAGGATATGAAATATTTGAAAATCCCCTTGGATTTTTCCAAAGGGTGGATCTTATTACGGAATCAAATATCCTCCATCTGACAAAGGATGAAGACGAACACCATCACGATGAAGACGACAGCGGAGGAACAATTCTCTACCTTTCACCAGGCTTTCGCGTGTCTCTGAAAAAGAATATCAGCTTTGGAGGGCTTCTGAAATTTCCCGTCGGGAAAGATTTAAACAGGGAATCGGAGCAACAGGGATCAGAAGGGCTTGAACACTACAGGGCTATTCTTACCGTGACATGTTCATTCTGAGAATGCCAATCCTGACAGAATTTCTTGCCCATCAATACCTTACACCATTTATAGAGAAGGAGAAAAACACCATGCTAAAAACAGGAATACGGAAAAAGCGGACGATCACACTACTTTTTTGTGTTTGTTGTGCTTTACTGTTGTATCCGAAATACATATTCGCACATGAAGGCCATGACCACTGGAATAATACTCCCATAACCATTAAAAAATCAACAGTGGCGCATTTGCAGTCAATATTGGATTCATATAATAGTCTTTACAAAAAACTTATAGAAAAAGATATTCAAGATATTCCTCTATTGGCGCAAAACATTATGGACGCTGCGCAACAGGGTGTTCAAACTGAAAAAAAAGGCGAAGGGCGTTATATGATGGAACACATTTACCTGCACGCAATGTCTCTTAAAAAAGTCGAAATTCCGGACAATGTGAAGGAATCCTTCAAATTAATAAGCAGTGAATTGTTTCCGTTTTTTGTTGCATGGCCGATGCAGTTAAAACAGAATGGATTATGTCTTTATTATTGTAAAGATGATTGTGGGTACTGGTTTCAGACGGAAGGCAGCGATCCGGTGTGTCCCTATTCTTCCGGTAAGTTGCCATCATGCAGCAATATTGAAAATGCAGGAAATAAATAATGCGCCCGGCTTCTTTTGTAATTCCCATACTTGCATCAGGGAGAAAAACGAGTGTTTATATTCGTAATAAATAATCCTGGCACCTTATAAAAGTGTATTGAGTCCGCTTGCCTTCCACGTATCGGGCGCATGGAGTTCGGAGTGGCCGGGTTGGCCTCCGTGCCCGTCATCTTCCGCTCTGAGATTAATGACACTTACCCCGTCACCGAAGGTGCGTCCTTCAGCTCTGCGATTGGGAAACGTGCCTGCCGGAGTTTGCACAAGGTCCCGTGTTGAAAAAACATTGTAGAGCAATTCAATGTTTCTGAGGTCTGGGAGATATTCCAACCGAACCGGAGTACCCAGGGTAATTAATTTTCTGATTTTCAGTCCAAGTCTGGTGGCGAGCAGAGACACGTTTCCGCCATGGCTATGGGCAATTATATCGAGGTGTGTGCATGGATGTGTTTTTATCCAATCAACGAGATTATGAGCAGCTTTAACACGGTCTTTGTGCTTGTTTGCCCCCGACCATGAAAAGGCGTCCTTTCCTCCATAGACATTGCCGGTTATTCCATTAATATAATTCCAGAAGTCTCCTCCCTCCTGCCACCAGGTGCTTGTTGCCGCCCATGTGCCATGAATAATAATGGTCATTTCCTGCTTTGTGGCAGCTTTCGCGGCCTTATAACCCAGCGGCATTAGTCTTGAGCTCAGTTCTTTAAAGTGGTTAAGTAAAAATGGATATTTGGAGGAATCTTCTTTTGCGATATTTTCCGCCTGAGGAGAAGATTTCTCGGCAATGAGAAATCGAACATAATTTCTGGCGGATGCGGCATCTTTTTTTACCGCATTTGCCACACCCTCATCCGGCATGAGAGAGAGTATATACGATCCTACCATGGCAAGATCAGGAGACGGGTTTGCAAGCAAACGCCGCACTTCTTCAGGTGAGATATCATTTGTGCTGATGGCGCCTGTCACCTGTTTTACATCCAGTATTCTTGAAATATTTAAAATAAATTCTTCATCGTTTTTGGATAATTTCATACTGTTCCCTCCAAAATAAGGATATCTGAATTATTATATTTAATCGACTCGCCATTTGTTGTAGCGCACGTTCATACGGTTAACCGTAGAGACGCATTGCTATTCGTCTTTACAGACCGCGCCATTCCATTATCAATTTAGAATTCACATTGTATGAACATCATTAATTTGCAGTTAAGGGTGGATTAAGGCGTTGTTTTTTACGCCGAATCCACCAATAATATTCGCAGGAAAGGTGGATTCGCTGTCGCTTAATCCACCCTACCGCTGTCAGGGTTGCCTCGTCCTATTCTCATTAATAACTTAGCTCAGGAGTTAACAGGAAAAAAAATGATAGTGAGTATAAAAAAGCAAAGGAGGCTAAATTCAATAAAAGCAAGATGCTTAAAAAGTTACATTCAAACCGTCATAAGCGAGTTCAACGTTTTCGGGAAGCTTGCTATTTGTTGCCTCATGCTCTATCTCATGACATATATGGGTAAAATATGTCATTTTGGGTTTGATTTTCGAAACAATATCCAGCGCCTGGTCTATATTGAAATGTTTTGCATGAGGCGTGTAGCGAAGCGCTCCCAGGACAAGAATATCGAGATTCATTAATTTTGTCAATGAGTGTTCAGGTATTTCACTTACGTCTGTTATGTAAGCGAATCTCTCGAATCGATACCCCGTTACAAAGCCGTTTCCATGGATGGCGTCAACCGGGACAATGGAAAGATTGCCGACTTTTAAATTGCCGTTAATAGTATTGAGTGAGAAACGGGGCAAATAACCGTCTTTCTCCGTTCGGATATTAAACGCATAGTCAAAAATTCTTTTTATGCCTTCAAGAGTATCTGAGGTTCCGTAGAGAGGAATCTCTTTACGCTGGACAATATTGAACCTCCGAAGGTCGTCCAGTCCGAAAATGTGATCCGCATGGATGTGGGTAATAAGGACGGCATCCAGTCTGGTAATATTGTTTTTTAAACATTGAAGCCTCATTTCCGGGGTGGCGTCGATAAGGATATTATACCCGTTTTCCCGAACGAGAACAGAAGTGCGCATTCTGTTATTCTTCGGATTGTCGGAGGTGCACACCTTGCAGTTGCATGCAATCATAGGTATTCCATGTGAAGTGCCCGTGCCCAGAAATATTATTTCCATCGGTTACAACCTTTTAAAGATAGAAAAGATATTTGAAAATTCATAGTGTTATTTTTTCCTTCGCATGCCAACACGCTGGTGCCATATTTTTTTTACGATGCCGTCATCATCCTCATCATAAATTTCACCCAGAACTTCTTCCATGATGTCTTCCATCGTTACGATACCGACAGGCAGTGAATTTTTACAAACAATTGCCATGTGGATATGGTATGTCTGAAGATTTTTTAATACCCGCAGAATGTGGTCATTTACATCCACAAAATAAGGCTCACGAATCAGACTTTCCAGCGAAAAAGGTGTTTTTGTATCCATCATTGCGATAAACTCTTTTGTGTGCAGGATACCGGAAACTTTTATTTCTTCACCTTCCGATATGACAGGAATTCGCGTGTGTCCGCAGGCAATTACTACTTTCAGAATATCTTCTTTATTCAACGATGCGGGTACGGTCACTGCTTTTGAAAAGGGAAGCATTATTTCCGATGCTTTCTTAAATCGCAAGGCAAATAAATTCAAAATGTAGTCTCTATGAAACGGATGCAACGACTCAAGAGAGAGTTCGGCAATTCCGGTTTTTCCGGTAAAAGTCGTGCGAATGCCAAACAACGACAAAAGTTTTATCGTGGCTTTTTCGAGGGCATGAATAACAGGCATGGAAACCTTTATCATTATTCTCAGGAAACGGCTCGATACCAAAGATACTTCCTCAGGATAGCGGATTGCGATTGCTTTTGGCACTAATTCTCCGATAACAACGGAAAAAAAAGTAAAAGGAATAACAAAGAGGGCTATTCCAAGAATTTTTGCGGTTGCGTCCGAAACATTGAGTGATTTTTGAAGAAACGGAAGTATAGTCTTCTCGACTTCGGTGCCGCCCACAGCAGCAGAGAGTATGCCGACAAGGGTAATGCCTATTTGAATAACGGCAAATGTCCTTTCAGGTCTGCTTTTTAAAGACAAAAAAATTTTTGCCGCGTTGTTTCCCCTGGATGCCATATTGCGCATAAGCGCCGCGTTTGCGGATGCAAATGCCATTTCTACGCACGAAAACAAACTATTAAACAAAAGCATCACTATAATTATAATCCAATCCATAAAGTATGCCTGCAGATGGGTTGATGGTGTTTGTTTTCAAAAACATCCTTTGCCTGTTTTGTGGTTCACTGACCGCAGTGAGATTTATTTACCGGGAAAAACCCTCAAGTTTTTCTGAAATTGCTGTTTTGACCGCTTCATATGAAGGCGGGACTGATACCGGTAAATTTGCAAACCGTGGGGTGACTTCTTTCAGTTTGTTTTCGTGATAATTTATCTTAAATTCGGAGAATTTCAGCCCGTGCGCGGTTGAGACGACTACCACCTTTTCATGCGATTTTATTTTTTTCTTTTCCAGCAATTTTTTCAAAGCGGCAAGGGCGACGCCTGTATGGGGACAACTGAATAATCCCGTTCTGTCTGCTTGTGCCGATGCATTTGCCAATTCGTCTTCCGTTGCCTGTTCGACAATGCCATCAAAATTTTTTAATATATTGATTGCCTTCTGATAGCTAACAGGGTCTCCAATCTGTATGGCGCTGGCAAGTGTCTTTTGCGCCTTTACCGGCTTAAATTCTTTAAAACCGGTTAAATAACTGAGATATAAAGGATTCGCCTTGGCTGCCTGTGCGCATACGATGCGTGGTCTTTTATTTATCATACCCAGTGCTTCCATAATCATAAAACCCTTTCCTATGGCAGAGGTATTGCCTAAATTTCCTCCGGGAATGATTATTACATCGGGCACTTCCCAGTCAAACTGCTGTACTATTTCAATGCTCACCGTTTTCTGCCCTTCGATACGCAAAGAATTCATGGAATTGGCAAGATAGATGTTGTTTTTGAGACATATTTCCCTGACGAGCTTCATACAACCGTCAAAATCCGTATCAATGGATAGCGTGAGGGCGCCATTTGCTATGGGTTGGATAAGTTGCGCGTGAGAGACCTTGTCTTTGGGGAGAAATACTATCGCCGGGATTCCTGCTGCCGCACAGTAAGCGGCCAATGCGGCTGAGGTGTCGCCGGTAGAAGCGCAGGCAACGGCAGGGATTTTTTTCCCTTCGGAAATCATTTGTTTCACCATGGAAACCAGCACGGTCATTCCCAGATCTTTAAAAGATCCCGTGTGAGAATTTCCGCATTGTTTGATCCAGATGTTTTCAATCCCAAGTTCCTTTCCAAGCCTTTCAGCCCAGAAGAGATTGCTGCCTCCTTCATACAATGAAACTACATTCTCATTTCCCACATGAGGACAGACAAATTCCTTCTTCCCCCATACGGAACTGCCATATGGCCATTCGGTGCGAAGATAGCGTTTGTCCATTAAATCCTTCCATTGTTTCGCACTGAACTTGCGTAATTCGTCCAGATCATGCACAACTTCCAGAAGGTTGCCGCATTTTTTGCAATGGTAAATTATTTCGTTAAGTTCGTATTTTTCGTCACAGCCGGCAATACATTGAAACCACGCCCTGTATGGCATGAACTTTCTCCCTCTTCCATCATTAAACAATAATTGTATACACTGTCTCAAAAGAATATTTTTTTAATTATAGGCAGACATACATTGCATTATCAAGTAAAATTAAAAGGTCTATTTTGGCGAAATAGCCATTTTCATTTTGACAAAAATACTATTGTTTTGATAAGCTTCTCACTAAATATTACATAAGCAAAATGTATTATTTAAAAACGGATTCCTATTGTGTCCTTTTATTTGATATACCGATAACACTATAAATTTCTTCATAGTTACATGTTTTCGTTTTTCAGAGATTTTGACAAACAAACGTTTAAGCGCGAATTGAAACATGCTTTTAGCGTTGGTTCAACGCAAGAAGATAATTCATTGAGCGAAAAAGAACATGCCCTCATTGTCCGACTGGCAGAAATAATTCATAAACGAAGGCTTACGACACCGGCAATACTGTTTCTTGAATGCTTGCAGCCGCTTAATTATGTTGGAAGCCAGTCAATGGTGTTCTTCAGGCCTTTTTTAACCTTTTTCTTCAGCGCCAGGGAATACGACCTTCTTCAGGGCATTCTTGAGAAGAGAACAGGAATAAAAATGATTATCGGAGAATTGGAAAAGGTTTCAAACCGGCATGACAACAAGAAAAACGGATGAAAAATTAGCGGGAATAAAAACAATAAAATATTACTCCATCTTAAATATAGATTATGGAACATGAATATCCTGATTTGAACGTTATCATTGCCACTGATTGCGGCAGTACCACTACAAAAGCCATTTTGATTGAGAAAAAGGACGGAGTTTACCGGCAAACATTCCGCGGGGAATCGCCGACAACTGTGGAAGCCCCTTTTGAAGATGTCACCCGTGGGGTGTTGAACGCATTTGCGGAAGTGGAGGAACTTTCCGGCAGAAAGATTTTAGACGGCGAGAAAATTATCACTCCTGCCAGAGGAAATAAAGGGGTTGATATTTATGTTTCCACCAGCAGCGCAGGCGGAGGGTTGCAGATGATGGTTGCGGGAGCGGTCAAGGCAATGACCGCAGAGAGTGCGCAAAGAGCGGCTTTGGGAGCTGGTGCGATTGTCATGGACGTTATTGCCTCAAATGACAAACGGCTTCCGCATGAAAAGATTGACCGAATACGACACCTCCGGCCTGATATGATACTCCTTTCCGGAGGCACGGATGGGGGTACGGTTACCCACGTAGTGGAACTGGCAGAATATATTGCTGCCGCAAATCCGAAACCACGGCTCGGCATGTCATTTCAGCTTCCCGTAGTATATGCAGGCAACAAGGATGTCCGTCAGAAAATTGCCGATATACTGGAGGGAAAAACTTCGTTGCACGTTACCGATAACTTACGCCCTACACTTGAACGGGAAAATCTTTTTCCTTCGCGTCAGGAAATCCAGAAACTCTTTCTTGAGCATGTTATGGCACAGGCTCCCGGTTATAAGAAACTTATGACCTGGACAGGCGCTCCGATTATGCCCACACCGGCGGCAGTCGGTCTCATTATGCAAACGATAGCGAAAAAAGATACTATTAACGTTGTCGGAGTCGATATTGGCGGCGCGACAACAGACGTTTTTTCCGTTTATGGCGAAATTTTTAACCGTACGGTGAGCGCAAATCTGGGGATGAGCTACAGTGTTTCTAACGTTTTGGCAGAGGCGGGTCTTCAGAATATTTTACGATGGATGCCATTTGATATTGATGAATCCGATCTGAGAAACAGGATTAAGAATAAAATGATTCGCCCTACTACCATTCCGCAAACTTTGGAAGAACTAAAGATAGAACAGGCATTGTCACGCGAAGCGCTCAGACTTTCTTTCGATCAGCACAAATCACTGGCAGTCGGGTTAAAAGGGGTACAGAAGGAGAGAGATATTTCCGAAGCCTTAAAACAGGATGTCTCAGAAGAAACAATTATAGATATGCTGAAATTAGACCTCCTGGTAGGCAGCGGAGGGGTTTTGTCTCACGCGCCGCGAAGGGCGCAATCGATGCTTATGATGATAGATGCCTTCCAGCCTGAAGGGATAACGAGGGTTGCGGTTGACAGCATTTTCATGATGCCGCACCTGGGGGTGCTTTCTTCTGTGAATGAAAAAGCGGCAACGGAGGTATTTATGAAAGATTGCCTGATTCATCTTGGAACATGTGTTTCTTTAGCAAAAAACCGTCCGGGGAAAGCAGGAGAACAATGTCTGACATATAAAATAACCCTGCCCGGGGGGAAAATAAAGGAAGATTCGGTTCCATTCGGGGAATTGTGCGTGATACCCCTTGGCATTGACGAGACAGCGGAAATGGAAATATTCCCTGCAAAGAATTATGATGCCGGTAAGGGGAAAGGAAAATCTTTCACGGCGAAGGTTTTTGGGGGAGTTGTCGGTGTTGTAATTGATACCCGCGGCAGACCAATTGCCTTAGCGAAGGACAATGCCTCGCGGGTGGAACAATTAAAGAAGTGGACGCAAGCTATCGACGCGTATCCGATATAAAAGCCGTTTAACTTTTTAAGAAATTTAATAACGTATCTATCATTAAAGAACATTTACGGGAAAAGATACATTTAAATAACCATGACACACGCTTATACACCGGGTCTGCGCATATCTGAAAAAACAAAAATCTCAAGCCGGCGGACTTTGCCCCTGTTGGGTGATGTTCTTGTTAAGGAAGGGGACGTGTTAAAGGCAGAGGACGTTGTTGCCGTTACCCACTTGCCGGGAAAAGTGCATGTTACAAATGCGGTTAACCGGCTGGGTATTCAACCGAAAGACCTCATGGATTACATGTTGAAAAAAGAAGGGGATCTTGTTCAAAAAAACGAACCCATTGCAGAAACAAAGCCTTGGATAAAAATGATGAAATCTGTTCTGCAATCTCCCATTACCGGCACTATTGAGACGATATCTACCGTAACGGGACAAATCCTTTTGCGCGAACCTCCGAGGCCAATCGAGGTATATTCTTATATTGATGGCACTGTTACGGAAGTAATGGAAAAAGAGGGGGTAATGGTAGAGACGGTCGGCGCCTTCGTCCAGGGAATTTTTGGTGTGGGAGGAGAAACGGTCGGTGAACTGGTGATGGCAGTTGACAGTCCTAATGATGTAGTTACCGCAGATAAAATTCATTCTGAATATAAAGGTAAAATTATTGTTGGCGGTGCTTTTATTGAATTCAATACCATTGAAAAGGCAAAAAATATTGGTGTCAGAGGAATAATTGTTGGGGGTTTTAATGATGAAGACCTTAAAAAACTTCTGGGGTATGATTTAGGTGTGGCGATTACCGGCACAGAAGAAATTGGCATAACGCTTATCATTACAGAAGGATTTGGGCACATACAAATGGCTCAAAGGACGTTTGATTTGCTTAAATCCCGCGAAGGAGCCAAGGCTTCCATAAATGGGGCAACTCAGATTCGGGCAGGAGTGGTCAGACCGGAAATTATAATCCCGCTTTCGACTCAGACAACCGGAAAGGAAGATGTCGCTGTAGCAGACAGGGGTATGGAAATCGGGGATCCGGTGAGGGTGATTCGTATGCCCTATTTTGGCAAGATTGGGAAAATCAAGGCACTTCCATTTTCGCCACAACTCATAGAAACAGAAGCCACCGTGCGCATACTTGAAGTAGAATTTACAGACGGCACGTCTGCTGTTATTCCCAGGACAAACATAGAGATGATTGAAATGTAACGATACTTTTATTTCGAAGGCAGTTTTTCTTCAGCGGTTTTAGATGCTTCTTCTTTCATTTCCTTTTCCATTCGCTTTCTTTCAGCCTGCTGTATGTCATATTCAAGCTCCCGGTTGAGTTTGTCCGTGTCTGTTTGGGAATCGTCAATAAAAAATTGTTCAGAAGTTTTAAATTTTATATTTACTCTATCGCCACCACAACCGGGAAGAAATAATAAAACGGCAAGAATTGGCAATATTTGTACGATATAATTTTGTACCTTCATGTACAGTGTTCCTTGCTATAAGTATAAAATTTTATCAACCTAAAATTTTTTGTACGCTTTCCCTGGAAGGCTTCTCTATCACACCTTTTTCGGTAATAATCGCTTTTATATTTTTTGCCGGAGTTACATCAAAAGCAGGATTAAATACCTTGATGCCTTCCGGCGCCGTTCTTTTGCCAAACCCGCAGGTAACTTCTTCCGAAGACCGTTCTTCAATGGGAATAGCATCACCCGAGGCAATGTTCAGATCAAATGTAGATACCGGAGCCGCAACATAAAACGGAATGCCATGTTCCTTTGCCAAAATGGATACGCCATACGTGCCAATCTTATTTGCAGTATCGCCATTTGCCGCTATTCTGTCCGCGCCCACAATTACACACTGAATCTTGCCTAATTTCATTACATGAGCTGCCATATTGTCGCAGATAAGAGTCACGTCTATGCCGGCATGCATGAGCTCCCATGTTGTCAGTCTTGCTCCTTGTAAAAGGGGACGGGTCTCGTCCGCGTATACCTTAAATTTTTTCCCATGTTCATATGCCTTAAACATGACCGCCAGTGCGGTGCCGTAATCGGCTGTGGCAAGTCCGCCCGCATTGCAATGAGTAAGAACGCCGTCTCCGTCTTTGATGAACTTCGCGCCGTTTTCCCCTATTTGTCTGCAAATAGATTTGTCTTCATTTTGAACATTGATTGCTTCCTTCAAGAGGAGTTCCTTAATTTCACGAACCGGCCTGTTCAGATTTTCCCTTGCAACTCGTTCCATCCGGGAAAGCCCCCAGAAAAGATTCACTGCCGTAGGCCTTGAGGAACCAAGATAATGTGTCACATTCTTTAACTCTTTTAAAAAAACTTCGGAATTATCGGCATGAATGTCTTTAATTCCCAATACTACCCCGGTAACTGCCGCAATGCCAATCGCAGGCGCGCCTCTTACCATAAGCGTTTTAATCGCATGCCACATACTCTTTACATCTTCACAATAAATATATTTTAACTCGGTGGGCAATTTGGTCTGGTCGATTAGTCGAACGCGGCCTTCAATATTACCTTCCCATTCTATAGTTGGTAACGGCATCTCATCTCCTTATGTAATGCGTAACATTGTTGAACTATTCCCGGTAAATTCTGTATTCGGTGACTTTTACACGGATAACCGCATATGCAGAGACGCAATGCATTGCGTCTCTGCATACCGTGAATTTATTTTAACAAAGTGTTATATATTTGTGTAATAAAATCCGGCAGGAACGCTGACAGAGAGCTCGTTGCGGATTTTGCCTGTTTGCGGAGGCGATTTAAAGCAAGTATGCCGTATGGTTTTTTCAACAGATAAAATACTACTGCCGGCACGTTTATTTTCCCTTCTCTGGTAACAAGATTTTCGCAAATATCGACATTTTCATCCGCCCTGTCGGAAATTGCCCGTACAACTACGAAGGGAATTCCCAAGATATGTGCCTGCTCAGCAATCATGAAAGATTCCATGTCAACGGCAATTGCAGAAGTATTGTTTCCAAGTAATTTCTTATCTGAAGATAAATGGAGTATTCTATTCGTTGTTGCAACAAGTCCATAATGTACTTTAAAACGGTAGCTATTGGGAAATCCCGGGACCTCATCTGAAATAGATGTTTCACAGGGAAGAGACGAATTGCTCAGCGCTTTCTTCTCAAATGTCTCTTCTGTTGCGTACAGAACCTTTTTCCCTATTACGATATCACCCACATCGATTCCTGATTGCAAGGCACCTGCGAAGCCGGAAGAAATTATTAACTGTATTCTGAACTTCTGAGATAAGTGCTGAAGGACGGAGGAAACGTTTTGCCCCATTCCCGTCTGAACAAGCGCCACCGGGAAACCGCAAAATTCAGCATGATAAAATATTGCGTGTCCGAAACGTATTTTCCCCAGGATATTTACTTTTGATTTTATGGAAGCAATCTCCTGGCTTAAAGCAAAAAATATCACGATCATTGGTTGTGCGTTAGTGCGTTAATTTATTGTAAAGGCATTGTAAGGTATCAATGCCGTATTCGTTACTATTCTCTGATTATCAACGATTGGGTTGCTTTTGTTCTTTTATTTTAAAATTAATTATTATATCATATTTTTTCTGTTTTACACTTTTTTTCTTGAGAATATCAGGTTGTATAGAGTAAACAACCAACGCTTTTCTGGAAAGGAAAACTTCAAAAAAGGAAACAAATGCCTTACGGAGCAATAAATAAGAAATGTTATGAAAAGAAACGGACGGTGCTGGAGTATTCTCTTACGGCGTTACAAATCGCCGAAGTAATGATTCTTATAAAATACAGGGAATATATTGTGAACAAACATATACTTGATATCGGATGTGGCGCTGGAAGAACAACATTGCCGCTGACGAGATTAAGCAAGCATTACATTGGCATTGATTTTTCTTTTGACATGGTAGAACTCTGCAGGAGGAAATTTACGAATGCAACCTTTATTCATCATGACGTGAGGAGCATGGAAATTTTTGAGGATGAATTATTTGATTTTGTATTATTTTCATATAATGGATTAGATTCTATTAGTCATGATGACAGATTGAAAAGCTTTAAAGAAATTCACAGGGTACTAAAAGAAGATGGATTATTTGTATTTTCCTCCCACAACAGAAATTACCACCGTGCCAATTCTTTCCCTAAAATAGTCTTTACGCCCGACCCGTATGCCCAGATAAACCTTTTGCTAAAATATTTTCGTTCAATAGTTAATTTCCTAAAAAATAGAAAGTTAGAACAATTTAACGAAGAATACGCGATTATAAATGATAAGGCACATAGCTATGCCTTGTTAAGCTACTATATAGATAAAAATAGTCAGATATTGCAGAATAAAAGTATGGGATTCGAAACGATAGAAATGTACGATGTATCGGGCAATATATTAAATCCGGGCGACAAAGATAGCCATAGCGCATGGATTTATTATGTTACAAGAAAACCGATGAACATTGAAACAGTACAATAAATTGATTTTCCGGAAATCTTAAAAAAATCGTAAGTCCCTATAAAAATAAAGTTTATTTTTTCAATATCTTGTATAACGCTTAAGGTGCACTACAATGTATTGTATTTTTTCTTGACAAAGCCTTTTTTTCTGGTATAGATATTCATCTGATGCAGTGTACTATATATAGTTATTTATATAGTTATTTAGATTTTTATTTTTTAAAAACTTTCCATGAAAGGAGGAGTGGTAAACAAAAAAAGAAATTCGTTATTTGGGGAGGAGAATAAGTAAGTTTGAGCGTATGATAGGAAAACGGGAAATTCTGGCTATGTATAAAGGAGATAAGGCTAAATGACAACAGCAGTATTAGAAATACCAACAACAAAGAATGATATTCGCGGTATAGAAAATGTGCAGTTAATAATCGAAGAAAAATTGAAATCTTTTGACGAGGCGATTGAGGGGCATGATTTCCTGGAAATCGATGGCGACATAGAAGGGAATTCGCCAGAAGAACATTCCATAAAGATTATTAACCACAGAGCAGAGTGCGCATATGCAATTAGTATTGATGCGGTTATCAGACAGGATTTAGATTATGTAATAGATTCACTTGAAACGGGAAATACCACACGCCTCTATGGGATAACGAGAATTGTGGGATATTACAGCCGTATATCAAATTGGAATAAATCCAAGGTCAGCGAATTACATGACAGGCACGAGGGGAGATATTCGGTAAGTTAAATGCTTGTACAACTCTCCAAATAAGGAAGAAAAGCAAAAACATTTTTTCCATCAGCGCCTTCTTCCTTTCAGATGTCTCATTTTCTTAAAGACCATTGCAGCATGCTCCTTGCTGCAATGGTCTTTTATTTTCCGGAAATCGGGTATTGCCGATGATTTTAGTTAGTGTCTGTCGTAGTGGCGGGGATTCTTACCGTAAGCACAGGACACGGGGCTTTGCGCACAACCTTTTCTGCCACACTCCCCATCATCACATGAGATAGCCCGCTTCTGCCATGAGTGCCTATTACAATAATATCTACATCCAGTTTTTTACTCGCGTTAACGATTTCGTTGAAAGGTATTCCATTTTCAACGATTGTTTCCACTTCAAGCAAATCCGTTGTGCCCTCCGGAACACTTTTTAACAAGTCGGTGTGAATTTTTGCTATGGTTTCATTATCAAGTTTATATGGGCTGAATTTGTATATTTCCGTGTCATATGCACGGGTATCAATTACGTGCATAACATATAATTTCGCTTCGTCCTTCAATGCCAGAGAAGCCGCATATTTTAGAGCAAGATAAGAACATTCGGAATGATCTACAGGACATAATATTTTCTTGAATTTTATCATACGAACTCCTGTTATACTGGGGAAAAGAAGGATCACAAAAAACAGGTAAAATTTTACAAAATGGTATATTATTTTTAATTAGGCCTTCGGCAACTTTTAACAGAGTTTGGTGGGCATCGCCCACCAAACGTAGAGACGCATTGCTATGCGTCTGTACAAGCAACGTGAGACGGTGGGCAATGCCCACCCTTGGTTTAAAATTCCTTATCATCCACGCAGGGGGGGGTTAAAAATCGTTCGGCCAAGCTCACGACGAAGTCTTCCGCCAACCTATCAAGATTGGAATTGATTGCCTTACATACCAACTCCATCAATAACCGCACCGCATTTTGAACACTGTGAATTGATAATGTTATTTTCAATGATTTGATACCCAAATCTTTTAATAAGCATTGCGTTGCATTGATAACAATACGTATTTTCCCCTCCCTCGCCAGGAACATTGCCTTCGTAAACGTAACGAAGTCCGGTTTCCAAGCCGATTATGCGGGCATTCCTCAGTGTTTCTACCGGAGTCGGCGGCGTATCAAGCAGTCTATGCCTTGGATAGAAGCGGCTAACATGCCAGGGAATTTCAGGGCCAACATTCTTAATAAATCCGGCGATCTGTTTTAATTCCGATTCCGAGTCATTAATCCCGGGAATAATAAGAGTAGTTATTTCTATCCAAATGCCCAATTTCTTATAAGAACGAATACAGTCGAGCACGTTTTCAAGCCTTGCGCCGCAAAGTTTTTTATATGTTTCGTCAGAAAAACTTTTCAAATCGATATTTGCCGCATGAAGATACGGCTGTATTGCTGATAAAGCCTCATACGTTGTATATCCGTTTGTTACGAATACGTTCAGAATCGACCTGGCAGAAGCACGTTTTGCAATATCATACGCATATTCAAAAAAAATTGTGGGTTCTGTATAGGTGTAAGCAATGCTTTTGCAGTTATACTCCAGGGCATCTTCAACAATTGCTTCCGGCGCTACATCTTTTCCGTTTATTTGATCAAAATCTTTAGGGAGTTGTGATATTTCGTAATTCTGACAGTTAAGGCACCTGAAATTACATCCTGCCGTTGCAACAGAAAAAGAGGAGCTTCCAGGATAAAAGTGAAAGAGAGGTTTTTTTTCTATAGGGTCTATGTTTTCTGAAATTAGTTTTCTGTATACAAGGGAATATAATGTTCCCCCTATGTTTTGCCTGACATGGCAAATACCTTTCTTTCCGTCATTGATCACGCATGTATGACGACAGAGGTGGCATTTAACTTTGCCATTATCAAGTTTTTCATAAAACATAGCTTCCCGCATTTATACCGATATCTCCTGCTTTTTAATATGGAATAATAACCATACAATATGACAAAAGCATCGCTTCGGTCGTCTGTATCATATCTTCCAAAATTATAAAAAAGTAACAGTATAGTATTCTGAAAAATAACTTCATCTGCTCGCTCCCAAACTCCGGTTTGGGAGCGTAAATGGACGAGAAACTGAGTTTCTCATTAAAATTGTGTACCCAAACTGGAGTTTGGGTACAAGCAGGAATGCAACGTTTTGAGCATATGTATCGTACATTCCACAGTGAAGAAAAATTCTGCTAAATTATTTTTTTTTGCTCCGATAATAGTAAAAGTTAATCCTGCAGCTGATTCGTTTAATAAGTATAACAGAATTTCTGCAATGATATGAAGACAAAAATGTTTTACGAAAATTTAAATAAATATTTGACATTTTTTTTGTATGTGATATATTACCGCTAAATTTTCAATAGTTTGAAAAGGGCAAACCAATCGTGAGGTTGGGACGCAAAGCCATGGGTCTTCAAAGCTTTGAAGATCGCCAGGTTGCCAAATTGGGCTGTATGCGCTTTTATTAGAAATACAGGGATTTTCTAGTCATTTATCAGAGAAATTAGCTTTGCTTTATCCAAAAGCCATTAAGAAGTTACTTAGGTAATTCTGGCTTTTATCGAATGTAAAGCTTAAAGTTTACATGACTTATGGAAAATCATTGGAAAATTTCTACAAAGTGCTCCTAGCGAATAAAATATAAAGACCCAAGCCTTTGCGTTATATGGCTTTGGGTCTTTTTTTTTGGGGATAAAGGAGGTTAAAAATAAATTGAGATATGGGCGCAAGTATTTTTTAACACTAAAAAAGGGAGGAATAAATTATTAGGTTTTAGAAGTGATGGGATGCACTGTGTGTGGATGTATTACGTAACGTTTTTTTAATAGGAGATTAAAAATGTTAAATTTTAAAAAATGGAGGACCGAGGGTTTTACCCTGATTGAGTTGCTGGTAGTAATTGCCATTATCGGTATTCTCGCCGGTATTTTGTTGCCTGTATTGGGCAAAGCGCGTGAGTCGGCACGTAAGACGCAATGCGCATCAAATTTGAAACAGATCGGGTTGGCGCTGAACATGTTTGCCAATGATCAGGATGAGGCATTTCCTACCGCAGGTGCTACTGGTATGGAATCGTTGGGACAGTTATACGACAAATATATTTCAGACAGGAAGATTTTTCGTTGCCCAAGCGATGATGATGTAACGGAGACAAATAACTTAGCTTTAACTGCTGCAACTACAATTACAACTGCGAATACATCGTTTACCACGGCCAGATGTAGTTATGGTTACGATGATAACCATACGTCCGCAAATGATCCCGGTGTAGCGTTGGCTGCAGATGCAAAGGGAACCTCCACAACTGGGCTTTCAAGTAATCATGATGAAACAGGTCAAAATGTGCTTTACCTTGATGGTCACGTGGAATGGAAAGGCACGACAACGTGTGGATATTATAATGGCTCATCATATGATGACATTTACGCAGATGTTTCTGGCGTAACAGGAACAGATACATATATAGCGCAGTAAGTTAAGATTTTCAAAACAGCATTATTTTATAAAAAGGGTGATATTCAACAGGGATATTGCCCTTTTTTTATTACCTTCTAAACAGTAAGTGTTAATCATAAATACGACCAGTTCTTATAATTAACCTTTATCGGGTGCATTCCCGATTTTTTGTAAAAAACTTATTATTTATGTAGGATGGGCCAAGCGAAGCAGACCCATCAATCATATTCTTTATTTTGATGGGTGCGCTGGCGCTTCACCCATCCTACTCTGAATGTTACAAAAAATCGGGAATGCACCCTTTATAACCTTCATCTATGTGAGGTATTTATTATGTGCAAAGGAATAAAATGGGGGATTTCTGGTTTTACGCTAATAGAATTATTGGTAGTAATCGCGATCATTGGCATTCTTGTATCCTTTCTCTTGCCAGTGTTGGGAAAGGCACGAGAATCCGCACGCAGAACACATTGTGCTTCAAATTTGAAACATATCGGCCTGTCGCTCAGGATGTATGCCAATGATCAGGACGATGCGCTTCCCACCGGAGGAAGCACGGGAATGGAATCGCTTGGAATGTTATATGATACGTATATAAGCGACAGAAAAATTTTCCGTTGTCCAAGCGATAGCGGTGTTAGTGCAGCAAACAACATGGACTTGACGGCTGCTCCGGACATTTTTACGACAAATGCATCATTTACTATTTCCCGATGCAGCTATGGATATGATGATACCCATACATTAAAAGATAGCTCCGGGGTAGTACTGGCCGCAGATGCAAAGGGAACCCCCACCGGTTCTCTTTCAGATAATCATAATGAATGGGGGCAAAATGTGCTTTATCTGGACGGTCATGTAGAGTGGAAGGGCACTGCAACCTGCGGATATTACAATGGCTCAACGTATGATGATATTTACTCGGGTACGGGAAACGGCACGGATACCTACATAGCACAATGATTTTTAAGTTTTTCGGATAAAAAAGAAAAAGGAAGTAATATTCTTTTTGAATATTACTTCCTTTTTTTGTTATAAATAAGGAGATCAATTTTAAAGTATTGAATTTTCAATAAATGATCTTCTAAGAAAGGAAAACCTATGATACTCAATCCTGAAAAACATTTAAAAGACGCAAAACAGAGATTTTATAATTATATAGAGGAAGATGTTGTGCTTTGGCTTAACGAAAGAAGAATAAAAGTCAAATCAGATGAGATCGAATTTATTTACGGAGATCAGAAACATTTTGTTTCCCATAGGTATGCCGACGGTTATTTTGCTGAATATTCAACAAAAGGATGGAATAAGGTGCAGGAAGATGAATTATCCGATGAAGGATTAAAGGTATTTAAAAAATCAGGGGGATTGGTCTGGCCAAATGTATGGTATGCAGTCCGGCTCAAGGAAATAGATGAAATACTTCCGCTGGAATCCGGCGCAATTGAAGAAGCAATTTTAAGCGGCGGAATCCCTGAAAAATACCGGGTTAAACATTAACGGGAAAAACAAAAACGACAGGATATAATCAAACAAATCTGGTTTTCGAACTATCAAATAAGTTTTTACCTGGAAACACGACCCTTCGGCGGAGTTTATCCTGAGCGGCAAAAGATGCTTCGACTCCGCTCAGCATGACATAAGCGAAGGGCTCAGGGTGACAGCTTCGTCATGCTGAACGGAGTCGAAGCATTAAAAGGCTAATTGAAAACCAGATTTATTTGACTATACAACAAAAATGCTTTACTCCGGAATCAGAGGTTTTATAAATTGTGAAATGATATGTCTGTTATCAGCAAGTTTTCGATAGAGCGCAAATAAAACGGATTTCATAATGGGTAATTTGAATAATATACTTACTATTCTGTACCCTCTTAAACGACGAATAATTTCCGGTATTACTTCATCTCCCGCTAATGTTTTACCATCTGAAAACACCAGATGAAGAGATTGCAGGCAGCGTTCTTCTTCCATCCGGGGAAAGCGAAGTTTTCGTTCCTCAGACTGGCACGGAATAAATTCAAAGATATCTTTTCTTAGTGCATGCAGTTCAATCCATTTCATACTTCCCCTACACAAACTACATCTATCATCATAGACAAGCACAACATTTTTCATTATTTTTATTGAATATCAATCTCACACAATTTAATGCCCGATAAATTTGAAATATCTTTTACCGGCAGATTTCCGTCATAGATACTTTCCAGGACGGCGATGCCATTATTATAAATTGTGACGGGAACATTGTTGATGTTTCTCTGGAGTAAAAATTTATAATGAAACCTTGTTCTGTCTCCGGAATTCCTGGCAATGACTGCCACAATTCTGTTGTTTCCCTTTCTTAATTTATCTGACGCGTCACAAAACCCTTTTCTCTCAAACTTTTCTGCTTTTTTTGTATCGACAAAAACCAATGCTACCTTGTCGCCTTCCGTTATGTTCTCAAGTTCAAATCCTAATCCTTCCAATCCTTCTGAAACAACAATTTTTAAGGGAGTTGAATGGGTGATTCTTTTCGTATCATCCCATGCGTTGGGGTTGTTTAAGAAATAATCCACGATATTTTCACGTGCATGGCTGACATTATTCCCTAGAAGAAAAAATGTAATAATAAAGAAAAATACCCTATATTTTTTTTGAAAACTCATACGTGCGGCTGCCTCTTTAAATAAAGTGAATGTGTTCTGATATAGTTTTCCACACATGTGGGGACTAAATATTTTATACTAAGACCGGTTTCTAATTTTTTCCTTATTTCAGTTGAAGAAATGCCTATGGAAGGAATCTGTACCATTAATTTTTCAATTTCTGCCTTTTTTTTAATGCCAATAGCGCTTTTCTTTATAATATCGGCATTCATCACAACAGGAAATCTGTTGACTACTATAAAATGGCACATTTGAGAAAGCATTTCAATATCCTTCCATGTGCTGATTTCATTTATCATGTCTGTTCCCATAATAAGGAACAAATTATGCTCTCTTCCTAATTCTTCCCTGAGGGTCCTGATCGTATCAACGGTGTATGATTTTCCCGATCGTTTTACTTCAATGTCTGAAACTTCAAAGTGGTCATTATCAGAGATTGCTTGTTTTACCATTTGATACCGGTGAGATGATGCTATTAACCCGCCGGATTCCTTATGGGGAGAAATTCCCGTGGGGATAAATATTATTTTGGATAATTTTCTCTGCTGAAATACTTCTTCCGCAACGATCAAATGTCCTATGTGAATCGGATTAAATGACCCGCCAAATATTCCTATATCCATCATGCGTTTTTATCTTGATATTTGTTGTGTTTCAATGGTAAAAGTTTGATATTATATAACAAATCAAACAATAGAACTATACCAAATTATTTCTTAAGGATAAAAGCAATATTGCGTCATTTGGAACACTTTAGTTTTTGAAAAATTCGTAACAGTTTGCCCACCCCTAAATCCCCTCCCAAAAGGGGACTTCTTGTGTTCCCCTCCTGGGAGGGGCCAGGGGTGGGTCATTTTCCAATACTGGGACAATCCGGATTCAAGAGGGATGGGCATAATTGAAAATTGCATATTTTGATTGTTTTTCGGGAATCAGCGGGGATATGATTCTCGGGGCATTGGTGGATGCGGGACTCGAAATCCATCTGCTACGAACCGAACTGGAAAAACTCCACCTCCACGGATACAAAATTTCCGGTGAGAAAGTGAAACGTGCCGGAATCTCCGGCACAAAGGTTTGTGTGGATATTTTCAGCCGGCATGAACATTCGCATGCAACAGATCACGCGCATCATTTAAAATTTCCCGATATCCGTTTGATTATTGAAGAAAGCAAACTGCATCAACAGATTAAAGAGAATGGCGTTAAGATATTTCATCGACTTGCCTCTGTTGAGGCAAAGATTCATAATGCTTCCGTTGACGATGTCCATTTTCATGAAGTGGGCGCTATAGACTCAATTGTTGATATTGTTGGCGCTGTTATCGGCTTGCATTTTCTCGGTATTGAAAAAATATATTTCTCGCCAATTCCCACCGGCAGCGGATACGTGAAGTGCGAACATGGTATTTTTCCCGTTCCCGCCCCTGCAACCGCGGAGCTGCTGAGAAACCATCAGTTGAAATCGGTGGCAATAGAAAAGGAGTTAACCACCCCAACCGGAGCCGCAATTATAACAACTCTGGGAGAAGGGCTCAAAACCTTGCCGGAAATGAAGGTTCATACGATCGGTTATGGCGCCGGCAGTAACGATAATCCTGAAGTTCCGAATCTATTGCGTGTCTTTATCGGTGAAGATACGCAGCGCGAAGAGTCTGATGAAGTCTGGATCGTCGAAACAAATATTGATAACATGCCGGGGGAAATTTTGGGGTATGTAATGGATAAACTATTCGGCGCCGGGGCTGTTGATGCATATTTTACCTCCATTCAAATGAAAAAAGGAAGGCCGGGAATTATCATCAGCGCTATTGTGCCGGAGAAGTGTCTTTCCTCCGTAGAAGCTGTATTGTTTAATCAGACCACCACTTTTGGAATAAGAAAACACAAGGTTGTTCGCAGCATATTGTCCCGCGAAGTTAGGGAATATGAAAGTTCGTTTGGCAAGATAAAGGTGAAGATTGGCGCCTTTCATGGTGATATAAAAAGTATTTCTCCCGAATATGAAGATTGCAAACGAATCGCAGAAGAAAAAAATATTCCTCTGAAACACGTCTATACCATCATTTCCAGAGAACTTGATGCATTTGATCACCAGTAAAAAAATATTGCAGGGAACTTCCGGGACAAAAAACTGGCTTCATCTCTGTATTCCGATTTTTATTATTGTATGCTTGTCGCAATTCATTTACTTGAATTCGTTATCAAATCAGTTTGTGTATGATGATGAATTTATTATTACCAACAATCCTTTCATAAAAACATGGGACAATTTCCCCAAACTTTTCAGCAGGGAATATTTTGAATATTCCGGAGAGTTAAGCTATCGGCCAGCAGTTACGGCTACCTATTTTATTGATTATGCCTTATGGAAACTGACTTCATTTGGGTATCATTTCGCCAACAACTGTTTACACTCATTAAATGCGGTATTGGTGTTCTTCTTGCTCCTGCATTTATTCAAACATACGGGGGGGGCATTCGCCGGAGCTTTAATTTTTGCATGTCATCCGGTTTTGTCCGAAACGGTAAATGCCGTTTGCTTTCGGGAGGATTTGCTGGCATGTACCTTTTTCCTATCTTCATTTTTATTTTATAACAGAACGAAGCTAAAATGCTCATATTTATTCTATGCCGCTTCTCTGGCATGCTATTTTTTTGGAATATTTTCTAAGGAAATAGCAATCACCCTTCCTTTGCTCCTTTTTCTCTGCGATGCTCTCTACAGAGAAAGTTTCAAAAAAAATATTCGTTATTATGCAGGCTATGTTTTTATAACGATATTTTATCTCGCCATCAGATTTATTATCCTGCATAATCCCGAGGAATCAACCGTATCCTACCCGGGAAACAGCATTCTCGTAAATTGTCTTACAATGTCAAAGGTGTTTGTATACTATATAAAACTCTTTTTTCTTCCCACAAAACTATGTTCGGACTACGTTATTCCGCGTTCTTTTTCCCTAAGTGAACCGTCCGTTATTACATCGTTTCTCATGATCGTTTCCGTTGCAGTCATCGTTTATAAATTATTTACTTACCATAAGGAACTATTATTTTCTTTTGTATGGTTTTTTATCAGCCTGCTTCCGGTTTTAAATATCATACCGATAGAAAATATCATGGCGGAAAGATATCTTTACCTTCCTGCGGTAAGTTTCAGCATGCTTTGTGCGGGTTTCATTGTGTCTTGCAAAAAAACGATTCCGTTCTCAAATAAATCGTATGGAATCATCATATTGGCTTGCATGCTCATCTTGTTTTCAGTGAAAACGTATAACAGAAATAAGGTATGGAAAACCCAATCGGTATTATGGGAGAGTACCGTAAAGACAACGCCGGATAGTTTTAAGGCACATAATAATCTCGGGAATTTTTACCGGGATTCCGGCAAATTAGACCAGGCAATTGAAGAATTTCATCGGGCATTGAACCTTTTTGAGAATTACGCGGAGGCCCATAACAACCTTGGCATAACATACAGAAAAAAAGGGATGTACGAGGAGGCCTACAATGAATATCAGAAAGCGTTGCAACTCAATCCCGGTTATTCCGGCGCTCATAACAATCTTGGTGTTTTATATACAAAGATAAATAAGACCGATCTTGCAATTGAGGAATTTAAACAAGCCATTGCAAATGAACGAATATATCCGGATGCTCATAACAATTTGGGTGTGTTATATGCCCATTTAGGAAGATTGGATTTAGCCATCGAAGAATTCAGAAATGCAATTTCCGATAAACCGGACTATCCGGAAGCTTACAACAATCTTGGAACAGCGTATTTAAAAAAGGGTATGTATGAAGAGGCAATAAATGAACTCCTTAAAGCAATCACATATAACAATCGTGACATAAAGGCGTATTATACTTTAAGCACGGCATATTGGAATAAGGGATATTACGGTAAAGCCGCAGAAATATGCAAAAAAATATTGTCCATCGATCCAAATCATCAGGACGCCATTACACTGCTTAACGCGATCAATCAAAAAACCGGGCACGTGGAAGTTGTTCCTTAATCATTGAGATTTGTTCATGCCGTGTTACAATAAATATTTAAGGAGGATAAAATGAACGTTTCTATAATAGGAGCAGGCGGCGTAATAGGAAGGCAAATCGTCATTACGCTTGTACAGGAACGGATAATTCCCATGAATGCCCGGCTTCAGCTTGTGGGGCATATTGAGGGGAAAAGCAAAAGCCTGCTTTATGGATTGGCTTCTGACCTTGTAGACGCTTATGCGGAAATAATTCCTGAAATAGATGTCTGCCTTGATCCGGAAAAAGTGTATGGCGATATCATAATTTTTGCAGCCGGAAAGTCTTCGGTGAATGAACCGGGAAAACTTCATGACCGTCAGGCGCTTGCTTCACTGAATTTGCCGGTTTTTGAAAGTTATGCTCAGATACTTTCTGAGAACAGAAAACATGGCGAGGAAATTGTTGTAATTGTCACCAATCCTGTAGAACTTGGGGTAGAAATATTTTCACGATACTTTGAAAGGTCGCATGTCATTGGCATGGGCGCCTTTTCCGATACCCTGAGAT
Organism: Planctomycetota bacterium; assembly: GCA_016873165.1. Taxonomy (GTDB): domain Bacteria; phylum Planctomycetota; class Brocadiia; order Brocadiales; family Brocadiaceae; genus Kuenenia. The sequence continues at coordinate 49,019 of VGXV01000014.1, forward strand.
TCCGCCGTGAAATTGCTGCCGAACTGGGATGCCGCCGTCAGAATGTGCAGGGTTTAGTGCTTGGCGAACATGGAATGGGAATGGTGCCCTGCTGGAGTACGGTAAAGGTGTATGGTTATATGTCATCAAAAAAACAGGAAGAAATTGCCGCGCTCAGAAATCATCCTTGCCCGGAACGTCAGGCAGCAGTGCAGGAGGCGATTCGTTTGTTGTTTGAAGAAAATGCCCGGGAAGCATATAAATACGTATCTTCTTTGAGAGCAGATATCCGAACATTTGTCCGTCCTGTGGTAACATACAGAACCGGATCGAATACCCCTGTCGCGACCGCAGAAATTGTTTCCCGTTTAGTCGAAACAATTGTTGATGGCAAACAAATTTTAGCGGCAGCACAGGTATCGCTGAAGGGGGAATTTCTCAATATTCATGGCGTGACCGGCGCTCCGGTGATTCTCTCCAATCAGGGAGCCCGTATAGTGCCGGTAGAATTGTGGCCGGAGGAAGCAATAGCGGTGCATAATGCGGCGAAGAGGTTTAAGGAATATTTGGCGAAGATGGAATCGTAATTTACTATACAAGGAATTTTAATGCTTCGACGGAGTTTATACTAAGCGTGCGAATGTACTCAGCACGACGTCATTCTGAGCAGAGTCGGGGAATCAAGGCTACTGAAGGACTAATTAAACATAAAGAGAAGGCACATCAAAATGAGTGCGAAAGACGATACTGACAAGGAACTGCAAAATTGTTCTGTTGATTATTGGGAATACTACCTCAAATGCAACCCTGCATTTGCCACCTATATTGGCGATCACCGGTATGATGATGCGCTCCAGGATATATCGGAACAATCGGTTTCTGCACAAAAAAAATTCTATAAAAATGTTCTTGTGCGGTTAGAGAAAATTGACAGGAATTCATTATGCGATGAAAATAAATTAAACATCATGCTCCTGAAAAAATCGTTGTCCGACCGCATCCAATTGTATGATTTTAAAACGCATTTCATCCCTCTTGATCATTTGCAGGGTCCACACCTGGAAATTCCGCAAATTATAGAATACCATCCTTTCAACACAAAAAAAGATTTTGAAAATTATGTTGCAAGGTTAAAGGCATTTCCACAATTGATAGATCAGGTCATTGATAATTTACAAACGGGAATACGGCATGACATTATTTCATATAAAAAAAGCATTGAATATGTTATTCAGCAGTCGAATACTTTTGCGCAATTCAGCCCGGAAGATCATCCGTTCTATGCGCCTGTAAAGAAATCAGAGAACGGCTTTTCTGCCAAAGAAAAAGAAGAAATACAACAAATGATCAAAGCGACGGTTATTTCTGAAATAACTCCTGCTTATAAAAAACTATCCTGTTATTTAAATGATGAATATAAAAATTTTTGCAGAGAAAAGGAAGGGATATGGTCGCTCCCCAACGGGAGCGATATGTATGCATTTTTAGTAAAGCACCATACCACCACAGACCTTTCCCCCGAAAAAATTCATAAAATCGGGAAAGGGGAGATTGAAAGAATAAGCGGAGAAATCCGGGGAATCATGAAACAAATGGGTTTCAGCGGAACGACAAAAAAATTTGCCGGATATCTCAGGGGGAAAAAAGAACTTTATCATAAGCAAGGACAAGAATTGCTGGATGATTACCGTAGCATTTTATCCAAAATGGACAAAAAATTGCCGGATTATTTTGGGAGATTGCCAAAGGCGAAATATGGGTTTAAAAAAATAGAAACCTATAGAGAGAAAACAGCGCCGGCGGCATACTATTATCCTCCTCCCAAAGATTTTTCACGCCCGGGTTATTTTTATGTGAACACGTATAAACCGGAACAAAGGCCGGTTTTTGAAATGGAAGCGCTTGCGTATCATGAAGCCGTGCCCGGCCACCATCTTCAGATTGCAATCATGCAGGAACTTGAGAACATTCCCGACTTCAGGAGATACGAAGGCTCTACCGCATTTATCGAAGGGTGGGCATTATATGCGGAAAAACTCGCCGGAGAAATGGGGTTTTATGGGGATATTTACTCGCAATACGGAAGATTAACCTTTGAAATATGGCGGGCGGTGCGGCTTGTTGTTGATACGGGATTGCATTATTATAAGTGGAGCAGGGATGATGCTGTTAACTTTTGTAAAGAAACAACGGGACTCGAAGACCATGAAATTGAAGTGGAAGTCGACCGTTACATAGTAATGCCCGGCCAGGCCTTGGCATATAAAATAGGTGAAATTAAAATATTGGAACTGAGGAAGAAAGCGAAGAATCTTCTAAGCTCAACGTTCAACATCAAAAGTTTTCATGACAAACTCCTCGAAAACGGAGCATTGCCGCTTTTTTCCCTTGAGAATGTGGTTGATGAATGGTTAAAGTCTTTGAGTGTGTGAAAAAGAATAATAATCGTAACAGTTCACCCCTTCCGGATTGTGCCGGTGTTTGAAAAGGACCCACCCCTAGCCCCTCCCAAGAGGGGAATACAAGAAGTTAATTCCCAAGAGAGGAATGCAAGAAGTCACAGTCCCCTCCTGGGAGGGGATTTAGGGGTGGGTGAACTGTTACTAATAATCAGTAGTCTTCTGATTTTTTGATTTTAAAGAGGATGTGCATGAACAGGCAAGAGAGAAACGCCGTCAGAAAAAGTCTTACTATTTCGATGAAGGATGGTATTGCTGCCGCTGCAACATCGGGTTTTGGAAACAACTATGTCAACCCCTTTGCCGTTGCCCTTGGCGGAACAAATATCCAGATAGGCATATTGAATTCCATAATACATTTTATTCCCGCGCTGATGCAGCTTAAGGCCGCGGATATAACCGAATACGTTGGCAGCAGAAAAAAGATTATCGTCATTTCCGTTCTTTCGCAGGCCAGCATGCTTATCCCCATTGCCCTCATTCCCTTTTTCCCGAAATATTTCCGCATTATTGCGCTTATTTGCTTCTGCACCTTTTATATGTCTTTTGAATCTCTTGCTACCCCTGCATGGGGTTCTCTCATAGCCAACCTTGTTCCAAAAAAGAGAATGGGGCGGTATTTCAGCAGGCGTTCACGGATTGTCAACCTTGTTGGTTTAATGGCGACGTTTTTAGCAGGATATTTGCTGGACATATTTAATAATCCCTCGCTTATGGGTTTTACGATTATATTTTTACTTGCAATGATTTCACGGTACATTTCATGCTATTTTCTCAGCAGGATGTACGAGCCGCCTCTGGAAATAAAGCGGGAGCATTATTTTTCATTTGTTGATTTTCTGAAAAGATTAAACATCGGAAACTTCGGGAAATACGTGATTTTTCAAAGCGCTTTTAATTTGTCGGTGCATATTGCATCACCCTTTTTTGCTGTATATATGCTCAGGGATCTTGGATTTTCTTATCTTACTTACACAATTGTTATAACGGTCGTGCCTCTCGCCACCATATTATCGATGAGTTACTGGGGGCGATACGCCGACACAATGGGAAATCGGAAGGTTCTTACTCTATGCAGTTTTGTCATATCGAGCCTGCCTGCATGGTGGCTGCTTTCTCATAATGTATTTTTTCTGATAGGAGTTCAGATATTATCCGGATTTTTCTGGGGTGGTTTTAATTTGTGTTCGTCCAATTTTATCTATGAATCGGCAATCCCGGAAAAACGCACCCGCTGCATCTCGTACTTTAATACGATAAACGGCATCGCAATATGCCTTGGGAATTTATTGGGCGGCTTTCTTGCCGCCCATGTGCCTCCGGTACTTGGCTACCGACTGCTTGCCATCTTTGCGGTTTCTGCGTTCCTGAGATTCCTTATGGCAGCCATTTTATTGAGGAGGGTAAAAGCGGTTGCGAGGAGGGCGTAGTGATGATGAGATTAATAAGGAGAATAATATAAATTTGAAATTTTGCCCATGTCTTAACTCCATGCTTCAGCATGGGGTTAAGGGGAGAAATAATCATGGGCTTCAGCCCTGCGGCAACGTTAACCCAATATCTTTCACTGTACCAGAAGGTCATGAAAGCCGGTGTATCTATTGTAGATATCTCCGCCTAAAGTGCGGAGTTAATTTAATGGAGGTGGAATTTGCGCCATGCGTCAATATTAGAGGCGCCTTATAAAATAAGGGAAATCGAAGTTTTTTTCAAAAAGCTAAAGTGTTACGATTTGTTTGACTATATGCAACACAAAAAGAGCACGGTTAGGAGTTTTTCAGGGCATTTCCTGGTTGCACAGTATGCCAAATAAAGTAAGGTCTGTTACTTCATTTATTGTTACCTCTGCAAGTGTTCCCACCAGGTCCGGCTGTCCGTTGAACACGACAATATGATTCTGTCTTGACCTGCCGGAAAGTTTGGTTTGATCTGATTTGCTTGCGCCTTCAACAAGCACCTGCAATTTCCTGCCAAGAAGTTTTTTGTTTTCCTCCAGGCTTATTTTTTTTTGCAAATCCAACAATACTGCATTTCTTTTTTTCTTCACTTCATCGGGTACGTCGTCTTCCAGTTCTGCGGCTTTGGTGCCTGTGCGGGTTGAATATTTGAATATGAAGCAGTTCTGGAAGCGGATATCTTCCATCAGCCGAACCGTCTCCTGAAAATCTTCTTCCGTTTCTCCGGGAAAGCCGACAATGAAATCACTTGCAACGTTGATATCGGGCATTAACTCTCTTGCGTAGTGTATAAGCTCCCGGTAATAGCCAGCCGTATAACCGCGGTGCATCTTTCTCAGTATCCGGTCTGACCCTGACTGTGCAGGCATGTGCAAGTGTTCGCAGACTTTATCAAGCCGGCTCATGGTAAGAATAAGATCGCGGGACATGTCTTTTGGGTGTGAAGTTACAAACCGCAGCCTTTCGAGTTTTTCAATGCCATTCAACTCCGTCAAGAGATCTCCGAGGGTGACATTCCCCTGCAAACTTTTGCCGTAAGAATTAATGTTTTGCCCCAAAAGGGTAATTTCCTTGCAGCCGTTTGTAACAAGTTCCTGCACTTCCTGTTTCACATCGTCAATTGTCCTGCTTATTTCCCTGCCGCGGACATAAGGAACAATGCAGTAGGAGCAGTAATTATCGCACCCCCTCATAACGGTGACGAATGCCTGATAAACATTTGGCCGGTAGGCGGCAATGCGTTTTACGTCAACGATTTCATCCTCGTCTATGGCAAGGACATGGTTGCCGTGATTCCTGATCTTCAACAGCAATTCAGGCAGACGGGAAAACATCCTGGTGCCGCAGACAAGGTCAACGTGGGGCATGCGTTTGAAAATAGATTGTGCGTCCTTCTGTGCCATGCAGCCGAGAACGCCGACTATTACATCAGGGTGTTTTTTCTTAAGGGTTTTCAATGCGCCAAGATGGGAATATACCTTGTCTTCCGCATGCTGGCGAACGCTGCATGTATTGTATAAAATAACGTCTGCATCATCGACTTTGTCAACAATCCGATAACCATCCTCCTGCAAAAGCCCCAATGACAATTCTGCGTCAAGTTTGTTCATTTGACAGCCAAATGTCTCGAAAAATACGGTTTTATACTGACGTTCGTTTTTGTAATCGGCTAGGTTAATCATGGCAGATAAGTGTAATATCCAAGGAATATTAAATTTATATCATATTGGACAACCCCCTAACCCCCTTTATTAAGGGGGATGAAACTTAAACAATTCCCCCTTAATAAAGGAGGTTAGGGGGTTGTTTGCAACCGATATTTTGCCGTGTATCTAAAAAAGCAAAGCAACATTTTAAGACTGCGTTCCAATTTTAACTCACTTTAGAAGGGAATCAAAATATTTTTCCCTGTAAAAAGGGGCATTTGATTTTGAATGAGGCATTTTATAGATTCATTAATATATCTTCATCTCCTTTGATAATTTCACAGAGGTGATTTAAGTAACGTAATCAATTGGTTTTAATCTTATCGATATTTGTCATCGCGATCTCATATAGAATAAAGGGATTTCAGGAGATAAATACTATCAACAATTTATACAATTAGACAATTGTTAACAAATAGGTACATACCAATGCCACTGTCAATAAAGATATATGGCTACACAAATAGAGTAGGGTCGAACATCCCCCTTTTTGCTTTTTTGAATAATTATACCTTTTTGGACTTATTTTGGGGATATGATTTTTTCTTTGAAGAAAGACTGCTTTTGCCATGTATTCCAGGCAATCTTGGTAGATTCGAACTTTTTCGTAAGTCATTAATTCGTTTTAAAGTTTCCTGGTGTTTTGGATCATGACTACTTTCAATACTAATTTCTACAATAGAAAGAGCAAAATTAGCAAGGCATTCGGTTTTTTCTGTTTGAAAGCTTCTTAGTACACCATTCAATGCAAAATTTACGAAATGTTCACAATTATTGTTGCGAGCATTGTATTTAACAGGCGCACGTTCAAAAGCTCTACATAGTATCAAAGGTGATTTCCTTTCGTCTTGTAATGTTTCAATTTCATATTTTGAACTACCTGCCAAAAAATCTTTAAGTGTAATGCATTCAACTCCGTTTAAATTATTTTCAAGAATCCACAATACTTTATTTTTATCAAAACCGTATATAATTCCATAATGTTTATAAATACCTAATGTTATTGAAATAGGCCTTTTTATTAAAGAACCAGTAAAACCAAATTTCCCATTCCATTTAAATCTAGTACTGAATAATTCTGGTAAATTATCCATTCTGTATGTCTTATTACTTCTAACTAAATTCATAATCATCAAATAAAAAACAGCTTAAACACTGTACAATAATAAGTCTTTTATTAGTATATTTAAGAACCAAAAAGCATATAAAGGTAGATTACATATTTTTCATAAACGCCTCTCAAAGATAGAACACTTGATTGTTACTTTCTTGATGGGTACTGTTTTCCAACGCCAATGTTGTTTTATCAATAATGTTTATTGTGAATAACTATTATCCAAATGCATAAGCATTTATCCAAATTAAGTTATAAAATGCCATTTTGGACAGGAGTGATTGTAAATATTTTCATTTTTTATAATGTTTCAATATCCTTTCCCTGTCCTCATTTTCTTTGTCCCCCTTGTAATAGATTTCTATAAGCTCTATCTTGTCTTTTTCTTCAAAATAAGTGTAAATTATTCTAATGCCTGATTGTGCCCCCTTTCCTTTGAGAGACCGGCAGGCGAATTTTTTTGCCTTGTAAATTATAGGGCTTTCTATGGATAAGCCTGTAATTCGAAAAATACCCTGATTATCGATTTTCAATTTATGGTAAAGGGTAAGTTGTTTTTCGATGAAAATTTTTAAGTCGTCTTCAAGGGTTTTAAATCTTTTGAGAAGTTTTTTCAGATCGTTTTCAAATTCAGGAATACGGCAGACTGCATTAAATATCTTCACCATAATCCCTCAATGAATAGGGAGGCGTTCTGTAAAAAACGGATTCATACTCAATGACTTTTCCATCTTCTGTCGTCAACCAAGGGACGTCATTATGTGAATATTCGCTGATTTGCGATGCATTCATATCGGAAAGTTTATGTAAAACGTCGTCAATCACTTCAATTTCATTCGCCATTAATTTTGACAGGTTAGGTTTTCTCAAGGGCAGGTATTTAATTTGCGGATATGTAAAAAAACTGCTTTTTATCTGTTCTATTTCCTTATCCTTGCTCATTTTTTCGATGATTTTTCTGAATTCCAGCGGTGTGGGGCCATATTTGTTTTTCATATAGGTGGCGCCAATGAGTTGTTCCTCATACTTTTCGTAAAAATCAAAATCAATAAAGTAGAGGAGTTTGTATATCACCGTTTCCCCAATGTTGGGTTTTGAACCGACCTTGTTCAGGATGTAGAGCAATACTTCCTTGAATTTTTCCAAATTTTTTTGAGGGACATCGATTCGTATGTGTGGTTTTGCCGGTTCCTTCTTCTTTGCCTCTTCCAGAATTACTTCAGGTTCTTTTCCCAGATTCAACAGATTATCCAGGGAAGTATGGAATATCTCGGATAATTTCTTTAATTCTTCCGCAGATATTTTTCTCTCGCCGCTTTCTATTTGAGAAACAGCAGGGCGTGAAATATCCAATAATTTAGCCAATGCTTGCTGACTAATCTCGGTTTGTTCCCGTAATATCCTTATTCGTTTTCCAAATGCAATATTGAAATCATACATATTCTACCTCGTTATTTTTTGTTTAAATATTAGCATATGTACGAATATCTGTCAATATGATGTAATAATATATTACAATTCAGAAAAATCTTTTATGAATTTAAAAAAGGCATGTTTTACGCAGCGCCATTATTCAAATACGAATGTGTCATTCCCGCAGAAGCAGGAATCCGGAAAAATATTGGATTCCTGGTCAAGCCAGGAATGACAGACTGTTGTACTTATGTTGCTATGTATAGCTGGAAATAGTTGGTGAAGGGATGTTAAAAAAATCTTCCTGAGGGACATTCCCGATTTTTGGTAAAAAATATTTACCTATTTACAAAGCTCGTTCCCAAATTCCTTTGTTTGGGAACGAGTTACAAATGTTTCAAAGAAAACGGTTTTATACTGACGTTCGGTTTTATAATCGGCCAGGTTAATCATGTTGGTAATACTGCATTGCCTCCGGTATCATTTCTTTAATTTTTCGTATCCTTGTTTCGTCAGAAGGGTGGGTGCTCATGAATTCGGGAACTGTTTTGCCTCCCTTTGTTTCTGACATTCTTTGCCAGAAATCTACTGCCGCATTCGGGTCATATCCCCCCATAGCCATAAAGATTAAACCGAGATGGTCTGCCTCACTTTCATGGAGACGGCTATAGGGAAGAAGAACTCCGTATTGTGCCCCGTATCCATACGCAGCAGAAAAGGCTTGTTTGGCCATTTCAGATTGCCCTTCTGTCAAAGCAGCAAGCGCCGTCCCGCCCAACTGATAGAACACTTCCTGACTCATTCTTTCGCTTCCGTGCTTTGCTATGGCATGTGCCACTTCATGTCCCATAACCACTGCAAGGCCTGTTTCATCTTGTGCGATGGGTAGAATTCCGGTATACACCACAACTTTTCCACCCGGCATTGCCCATGCATTTACATCGTCGCTTTCCACAAGATTAAATTCCCACGCGTAATTTTTTAACTCATTCGACATGTTATTTTGCGCAAAATATTGTTCAACAGCCTCTTGTATATTTTTGCCAGCCCTTTTTACCATTTGGGTTTGTTCCTGATTGTCACTCAATTTATTACTTTTGAGAAATTCATCATATTGCTGAATGCTCATGGTAAGCATGGTTGAATTCGGAATAAAGCTCATTTGCTTTCTGCCGGTAAGGGGCACCGAACTACATGATAGAAAGAAAAGGGAAATGAATATTGAGAAATAAGAAATATATTTTTTTTGAAATGTCATATTGTTGCTCCTTTTAAAAAACTTCTTTTTTTACAAGTTTTTTACCACACCTCTTTCCCCTCCTTGCGAAGGAGGGGAAAGAGGTGTGGTCAATTTGGTTGCGGCTATGTTGCCCTACGTTGTATATTCATTTTTTACCAAATCTTCAAGTAATTCTATAACCACCGGTTGTTGATTATCAAGTAAATTATATCTGGCGAATGATGGAGGCGTTCCCACTTTTATTGTGTATGCTGTTTGCGGAAGTGCAAGAAACAGGTCTTCATCGGTGCGGTCGTCTCCGATTGCCAATATAAAATCGGAACGTCTCTTCTCGATCCAATATTTTCCCGCAGTGCCTTTATTTACCCCTGTGGTTCTTACTTCGATTACGGTATTTCCCTGTAAAATTTCTATGTTCATATCATCTACGTATTTTCTCATCATATTCAGAAAATCGTTTTTTATCATTGCGCATGATTTTTCATCCGCGGCGCGGTAGTGCCACACGAGGGAAAAATCTTTTTCCTCGATGAACGCTCCCGGCAAACGGTTAACATATTGCTGAAGAACGGAACGTATTTCAGGCTTCCAGTCATTCACAAAAAGGGCGCTCAGTTGCCAGTCTCTATGTTTTTCTTTCCTCCATGCGCCGTGTTCGGCGGCAAGTTCAATATCAAGAGAACCAAGCCATTCTTGTAATATAGCCTTATCGCGTCCGCTGATAATAACAACTTCTGTATTTGACACGTCAGAAAGGTGTTTCAATGTCGCAAGCAGTTTTTCACCGGGTTTTGCCTGATGCGGATACTTTACGTATGGCACCAGCGTGCCGTCGTAATCAAGAAAAATGAGCCGCCGGTTTGCCTTTTTAAAGTCTAAAAGTAGCTGCTGCTTTACTTCTCCGGACAAATAACGGGTATGCATCTCTTTTTCAGAGGAAATTAATGTATCCATATTAGAACTAAAGAGTAGTAGAAAGGAATAAGGAAATCAAGGGGAAAAGCCGGATTAACGGGAGGAGAACAAATAAGGTATAACATTCGGTTAGGTAATGTTTCAGACTACAGAAATGGCAATAAATGTTTTATCTCCATGAGCCGGAAATTCGATTGACAACGATAAACAGATGCGCTAAATTTTCGCCCGCGGCTATACCGCAATACTGAGCATAACTCGTCATTAAAAGAAAAAATTGAGTGTATTGTGGTGGATTCAGCGCAAAAAACAGCGCCTTAATTCACCCTACATGTCATCCCGCGTTTTTTTACCCGTAGGGTGGATTAAGGCATTGTCTTTTATGCCGAATCCACCAATGACCAATGACCAATTTTTAAGAAAGGAGAAAAAGTATGAAAAGGAAGGGGTCGCTCTTACCATAGAGCCTGGGGTTACGGTGAAATTTAACGATGGCAAGGCGCTTCAGATACAGGGAGAGTTAATTGCCCGTGGTTCAAGTGCAAGCGGCATTACTTTTACAAAAAGCGGCTCAACCAACTGGGGATATATCTTATTTGAAGATACCAGCACAGATGCCGATTATGATTCAAGCGATAATTATACATCAGGTTCCATTATGGAATATTGTACGGTGGAATATGTGGGCAGCTCAACTCTTGGCGACAATGGCGCAGTGCGTATCGATGATGCGTACCCGCATATTTTATATTGTACGGTAAAAAACAATTCGGCAGATGGTATTCATGCCTATAATCTTGGAAGAAAAAATTTTACCATCTCAGATTGCGAGAGTTCTGAAAACTCAGGGAGTGGTATTTATTGTTATGATAGATTTGATCATAATAACAGTAATTTTGTAAAGATTATAGGTTGTACAATAACAAATAATAAAAGCAGTGGACATGGCGGTGGTATTTTGACTGATTGTTATTCACCTGTAAATATAAGTAACTGCAGTGTAACAGAAAATACATCAGGCCTCAATGGAGATGTTTATTATGAAAATGGAGAAGGTATTTATGCTGCTGATGGTTCAATAACAATCAGCGATTGTACGGTAGAGATTGACGATGGTGAGGAATATGAGGTGGACACGATAGAGATGGTGCATGAGGACGAGGGGCTTGGGCTTATTTACGGGTATGTGTACGACATAGATGGGGAACCGATAGAGAGTGTGAAGGTGACGATAAAGGGGGTGGTATCGGGAGAGAAATCAAATGAATACACGGACGCGGACGGATTTTTTGAGTTCAGTGATGTAGAGTCGGGCACCTATAAACTCAGCGCCAAGAAGAAGGGGTACAAGAAATCCAAAGAGACGGTATCGGTTAAGGCATCGCAGGAGAAATATGTGGAACTTGAGTTGCGTAAATCAAGCAAGAGCAGGAGTGATAATATAGAGGAGGTAGAGGACGGAGCGGGGATAGGGTTGTAATTATATTGGTGGATTCGCTGTCTATCGGAAGATAGCGAATTTGCCTTTTTCCTATTTCCTGAAGAACGCAAAAAGAATAGCAGTCAGAACGCCAACAATGGAAGCGAATTGTCCCATCCAGAATAGAAACATCCACTTGATAATTTCCGCTTTTGTTTCGGCGAGGTCTTTTTTTGTGGCGACTTCTTCAATTAAACTTGCATTATTTGTTTCCATAGCGGCTTCGACTGCTTCAGCAATCTTGGCAGCCTGTTTTTCATCGAAAACCGAACGCAATGTTTCAAATACTTTTAGAGTATTGATGTGTGCCATGAACAACCTCCTATATTAAATTTTATATACCGAGTATTTGTTGTCTATGGTAGATGCAGATTGATTTTAACATTTTGTTGTTTTTGTAATCAAGGAACATTTTGTTTCAAATTCTATTGTTGGTTTTGGCCAATAGTATTAGTCATTGGGATTATGAGTTAAGAGTTCGGAGTGTAGAGTTTGGCGGGAAGGGAGAGGATAATATCTTCTCCTGGTTCTCAATGATGTGTGTATTTCATCTGCCTCAAAAGATTTGCATGTATTGTCCCCCGCTGGCGGGGGTTCCGGGGGTGGGATTTGTTTCTCGCACAAAGCCGCTAAGACACGGAAATTAAATGTAAAACCATAGTAACCGTAATAAATAATTATGTATGCATGAAAGTGTCATTGCTTCGCTTTGCTCGCAATGACACTTTTTTTTACGTTCACTATGATTTGAAATCCACATTTTATAAATATTTCGAAAGTAGTTTTTTCAATTAAGCAATTAATAAACACGCCCCTCCCGGTTCTTTTCAAAATGATTATAATAAAAAGTTTTCTCAGGGTTGCCTGTCCGGCTTGTCTGCCGTTAGGCATGGCAGGCAAGGTGGCAAGGGGTGGGTTAAAAACAGGAAATAATCATTGAACGATACTTTAATACGCTCTTTCCAATAATGCTACAGGAAAGGAAGTGAAAATTTCTGAAAGAAATATTCCTGCAGTGCCTTTATTTACCCCTGTGGTTCTTACTTCGATTACGGTATTTCCCTGTAAAATTTCTATGTTCATATCATCTACGTATTTTCTCATCATATTCAGAAAATCGTTTTTTATCATTGAGCATGATTTTTCATCCGCGGCGCGGTAGTGCCACACGAGGGAAAAATCTTTTTCCTCGATGAACGCTCCCGGCAAACGGTTAACATATTGCTGAAGAACGGAACGTATTTCAGGCTTCCAGTCATTCACAAAAAGGGCGCTCAGTTGCCAGTCACTATGTTTTTCTTTCCTCCATGCGCCGGAAATTCGATTGACAACGATAAACAGATGCGCTAAATTTTCGCCCGCGGCTATACCGCAATACTGAGCATAACTCGTCATTAAAAGAAAAAATTGAGTGTATTGTGGTGGATTCAGCGCAAAAAACAGCGCCTTAATTCACCCTTTTGCCAGACATTGTTCGGTAAGTGGCAACCGGTATTTTGGGAGCAGGATGGTGTACATGTGCCATGTCAGCCCCTTCCATAAATTATAGTAGTTTCCTTCAATTCATTTGTTACTGATGGCGTAAGCTGTTCAGGAAGCAGTCTCCACGCCCAGTTTCCTTTTGTAGTAGCCGGCAGATTCATCCTTGCTTCTTCGCCAAGCCCAAGGATATCCTGCATGGGAATGATCACGGTATCGGCAATCGACATCATTGCAAGGTTTATTAACGCCTGACAAACATTGGTTTCGGAAACTTCTCTCCCTAAATACTTGAAAAGGTTTCTCTTTGTTTCTTCGTTTGCCTCATTTTTAAACCATCCCTTTATGGTGTTGTTATCATGGGTTCCGGTATACACCACGCAGTTTTTTACATAATTGTGGGGCACATACGGATTTTTAGCGACGTCATCACCAAAGGCGAAGACAAGAAGTTTCATGCCGGGAAATTGAAACGTTTGCATGACGAGTATTACATCCGGCGTTATGGTGCCAAGGTCTTCCGCGATAATGGGCAAATCAGGAAAGTGTTTAAAAATAGTGATGAAAAAGTCTTCAGCAGGCGCTTCAACCCATGAGCCATTAATAGCGGTTTGTTCGTGGGCGGGGATTTCCCAATACGCGACAAACCCCCTGAAATGGTCTAACCGGACAATGTCAAAAAGTTCCATATTGTGCTCTATGCGTTTTATCCACCACGAAAACCCTGTTTGTCTGTGAAAATCCCACGTATAAATAGGATTTCCCCATCGTTGTCCTGTTTTACTGAAATAATCCGGAGGCACTCCCGCAACGAATGCAGGCTGTTCGTTTTTATCCAATTTAAATAATTCCGGATGCGACCAGACGTCAGCGCTGTCATAGGTAACATAAATAGGAATATCTCCGATTATTTGTATGTTCTTTTTATTGCAGTACTCTTTTAGCCTGTACCATTGCTTAAAGAATATGTACTGGACAAACCGTTCCTTTTCCGTTCGGTCTTTTAATCTTTCTCTCCATTCGTGCATTGCTTCAGGTTTTCTGTGTTTTATTTCCGCAGGCCAGTCGCTCCATACTTTTCCGTGAAAATATTCTTTCAGGGCGATGAATAAAGTATAGTCACAGAGCCAATGCGCGTTTTTTTCACAAAATAACTGAAATTCATACTTTCCGTCTTTTTGCAGTTGAAAATTCTGAAATGCCTTTTGAAGAATATCTTCTTTCCAGGTAGTGACATTTGCGTAATCTGTCCGGTCATCAGGCAAATGTTTGTAATTCCCGACATCCGAATTTGCAAGCAGACCTTCTTCCATCAAAATATCAGGACTTATCATGATATGGTTTCCCGCAAAGGCGGAGCAACTGCCGTAGGGGCTGTTGCCATAGGCGGTAGAGGTGGGATTTAACGGTAGTATCTGCCACAAACACTGCTTCGTTTCTGTCAGGAAATCGATAAATTTATAGGCAAAAGGACCAAAATCTCCAATGCCGTATGGCGATGGGAGAGATGTTATATGTAATAGTATTCCGCTTCTTCTCTTGTTCATGTCTTTCCTATGACACCTTTACCCCTAAGTAGTACCCCAGTTTTTTAAATGCCTCTCCCCATCGTTTAAAATGCGGGTCATCTGTTAATGACTTTTCTTTCATTGTGTGGTAAATGTTTTTCCCGATATGGAAATAAACGTTTTGTGCCTCCCACATGTCCAGTTTTATGGAAAGCGAGTTTAGTAGTTTCAGTACTGCATCGATTTCCTCAATAAGTTTCATATCGCTTGGGTTTTTTCGCAACCAGTCCATGCGTGAATTTATCCATATGTTTGCCGCAAAGCCGATAGCATTTTTATCAATGGCAAATGACCAGCGTTTTGTTTCGTTAATGAGATTTTCCAGTTTTTCAAGATTCATTTCCGTATCTACGGAAAAAATATGTATTAAATCCGTATTTACCGTATATTCGGCAGTTAAAAAGAGGGGCCGCGGCGGCGGGGTTTGCACATAATTGAAGAAATTCATTAAGGAATAATTATTTTCATAAATCATCCTGAAAGAAACCTCTATTTCCTTCATGGTGGTTTGCAGGATTTGATCCAGAATCATCCTCTTCCGGTCTTTAAAGAGATGCCACAGGGAATAGCTGTAGGCGCCAAAATGATGATCCATGAGCCGTATTACATCGGGGATATCGCCTCTGTCAAAAATGCCCTTGATTTCCTGAAACATGTCTGAAAATTCTTCATCAGTGGTAAAACATTTTACGCCGCCGTTAACATTATGGTCTCCTAAATGAATTACTGCAAAGACTATCACCGCATCTTCCCGGGTAATGCCGGATGTCACTCGCGTTTTTCCTAAAGCGAGTTTTAATCTTCCCGCGTACAGTTTCTCATAGTTCTCCGTCTTTACCGAATAACAGTAAATGGGCGTATCTTCCTGAAGATCTTCAAAGAGCGAAGTAATCGCATAATGCGCGCATACATGAAGGAGGTTGATTTTGCAAGGTTTTACATATAATTCATATATTTTGTCGCCGTTTTCATATTTCGGGACATTACTCTTTATGTTTTTTAAAAGATCACGATATTCCGGTTCGATGGCAGAGCCGGAAATGTCTTCGGCAAGCTGAAGCGCCCTTGCGGCATACTGGATAATCTGTATTGTTTCAATGCCGGAAATTTCATCGAAAAACCAGCCGCAACTGGTATACATGAGCATTGCATTTCGCTGCATTTCAAGAAGTTTCAGAATTTTAGTTGTTTCTTCTTTTATTGGCGCCTTTGTGGTTTGTTTCTCGAAAAACCTGTTCATTGCTTCTTCCGTTCTGTTCAGGATAATTTCGATAAAGGCATTTCTTGCACCCCAGGGGTTTTTCAGGTATTTCCCTGCCTCAGATTCATAAATGGCTGCCAGTTTGTCCCTCAAAGTATCCATTGCCGCTCTGAGAGGAGCACGCCATTCCTGGTTCCAGCCGGGATGTCCGCCGGAACAGCATCCGCAATTATTTCTCCATCGTTCAATGCCGTGAATACAGCTCCATGAACTATTTTCCTTTATTTCCGCCTCGAATTTCGGAGGGTGTTTTTCGAGATACTCCCCGTAATTGGTGATCTTTGCCAGTTTTTTCGATTCGATATGATAGAGGCAGTATGCCAGGGCCATATCGCCTTTAAAATGGTGATGTCCGTATGTTTCTCCATCAGTTGCGATGTGTACCAGTTGCGGCCAATCCCTGTTTTCGGTAAAGGCAGAAAGTAATCGTGTGGCAAAATTTTCGCCGTTTTTCAGTAATCCGCCAAAGGCGAGGTCTTGTGAGATAGGACCGTCGTAGAAAAAGATGCAGATGCTTTTTCCCGAAGGAAGTCTGCAAAGATAAGGGGTTGTGGGATCTATTTCCCCGTTGCCCATATCTTTCCAATGGTGCTCTGCCATTCTTTTCATTCTCCGGGCCTGGCGCGGCGCGAGTACCGTAAATTTGATGCCCAGTTCCGCAAGTATCTCCAGGGCATCAATATTCACGGCTGTCTCAGGAAGCCACATGCCTTCTGCGTCTCTCCCGAATCTTGACTGAAAGTCCCGCAGTCCCCAAACAACCTGAGTGTACTTGTCTCTTTTATTGGCAAGGGGCATGATCATGTGGTTGTATATTTGAGCCAATGCCGAACCATGGCCGGAAAAGTGTTCTCTGCTCAACCTGTCCGCATCGATAATTGTCTGATAGACTTCCGGTTTATGTATTTCCATCCATGACATCAGGGTGGGACCAAAGTTAAAGCTTATCTTCGAATAAATATTGACGATATCTATTATTATTCCGTCAACATCAAGAATGCGTGAAGCGGCATTCGGGGCGTAACATTCTGCGGTTATCCGCTCATTCCAGTCATGATAGGGATATGCCGAGTCCTGAAGTTCAACGCCTTCCAGCCATGGATTTTCCCTTGGCGGTTGATAAAAATGGCCGTGAATACAAATGTATCTTTCCATAAGTCAGGTTATTCCTTTAAAGTATTTAATCCTGATAGTATTACATTAGATGTGTTCCATCTTCATTTCTTTTTTTAAGAAAATGATGCCGAGTGGAGGAAGCGTCAGGGTCAGTGAATAATGTCTTCCATGCGAAGGCAACGGATTCGCTTCGATCCCTCCGAAGTTTCCGTGTCCGCTTCCGTGATAATGTTTTGCGTCGCTGTTCAACGCCTCTTTCCAGAATCCCCCATACGGAACGCCAATGCGATAGTCGTATCGGGGCACGGGGGTAAAGTTGCAGACCACCAGAACCTGATCCTTTACCGTTTTCCCCTTTCGCAGGAAGCTTATGATGTTGCGGTCAAGATCGTGAAAATCAACCCACTCAAACCCATGATATTCAAAATCAATTTCATACAGCGCCGGTTCGGATTTGTAAAAATGATTAAGGTCTTTCACCCATTCTTGTAATCCATAATGAATGGGGTATTGAAGCAAATGCCAGTCAAGACTCTCTTCATGATTCCATTCTTTTGTCTGCCCGAATTCTCCGCCCATAAAGAGTAATTTCTTCCCGGGATGTCCGTACATGTATCCAAGTAAAAGCCGGAGGTTCGCGAACTTTTGCCACTCATCGCCCGGCATTTTATTTAATAATGCTCCCTTTCCATGCACAACTTCATCGTGGGAAAGCGGCAAGACGAAGTTTTCGGTAAAGGAATACAGGATGCTGAAGGTAATCTGATTCATATGGTATTTCCGATAAATGGGATCATAGGAAAAATATTTTAACATGTCGTGCATCCATCCCATATTCCATTTCATCCCGAATCCAAGACCGCCGATGTATGTAGGCCGTGAAACCATAGGCCATGCGGTGGATTCTTCGGCAATGGTCTGAACATCCGGATAAAAATGATATACCGTTTCATTGAATTTTTTCAGAAAACCGACGGCCTCAATATTTTCCCTGCCGCCGTATTTGTTTGGTATCCATTCTCCCTCTTTTCTTGAATAATCAAGGTACAGCATCGATGCGACGGCATCTACCCGCAGACCGTCAATATGATATTTGTCGAGCCAGAAAAGGGCGTTGCTTATAAGAAAGTTCCGCACTTCATTCCTGTCGTAATTAAAAATGTAGCTTGTCCAGTCCGGATGAAATCCCTTCCTCGGATCGGCGTGTTCGTAAAGATGTGTGCCGTCAAAGTAAACGAGTCCGTGTTCATCGGAGGGAAAATGGGACGGCACCCAGTCAAGGATAACGCCAATTCCGTTCCGATGAAGGTAATCAACCAGATACATTAAATCCTGCGGGGTTCCGTATCGGCTCGTTGGGGAAAAATATCCGGTTGTCTGATATCCCCAGGAGCCATAAAAAGGGTGTTCCATCACAGGGAGGAATTCCACGTGGGTAAATCCCATTCTTTTTACATATTCCGCGAGATAGTGCGCCATTTCACGGTAATTCAGATATCTGTTTCCCGCCCCCGGCACACGCCTCCAAGAACCAGGATGGACTTCATAGATGGAGAGGGGGGCATTGATACTGCTTTTCCCGGAGCGCTCTTTCATCCATGTTTGATCACCCCATGTGTATGTTAAATCTCTTACAATAGAAGCGCTTTTGGGAGGAACCTCTCCATAGAAAGCAAAAGGGTCCCGTTTGTCAACCCGGTAATTATTATATTGCGAGCGAATATGGTAGCGATAGATCGCTCCTTCAGTAATGTGAGGAATAAATCCTTCCCATATGCCGGATTGGTCTTCTCTTGATTTCAGATGGTGCGATTCTTTATTCCAGTGATTAAAATCGCCAATTACCGATACCTTTTCAGCGTTTGGCGCCCATACGGCAAAGTAAACGCCTTTCTTGTTATTAAAGGTGACAAGGTGCGAGCCAAGTTTCTCATAGAGCTGAAAATGATTTCCTTCTTTAAACAGATAAACATCATGGTCAGTTAAGAGACTTTCATTACTATGAGCAGCTTTAGAGGTTTTGTTTTTATCTGTCATAATTTGCTTGTTTTCACCAGAGCAAATAAAGACACCAAAGTTCGTTCTTTATTTCTTGAAAACCGGGTTTTTTAATAAAAACGTTAAATTTTAATGTAAAATAACATTATAATGATAGTTAATACCAAATACACTTATAAATTTATTATGGCGTATGAAAAAAAGGTATCATTCCAGAGGATAAGAGATAATTTGTTATCATCAATGAATGATGGCAAAAAAGATATGATTAATTTTAATGAGAATGTTTTATTGTTTAGGGTTGAGTTGAGTGTGCAAAAATGGGTAAAGTTAAGATTCTTCCCCCATCGGTAATTAATAAAATTGCAGCAGGAGAATTAATTGACAGACCGGCTGCCGTTGTAAAAGAACTCATTGAAAATTCCATCGATGCGGGCGCTAAGAGGATAGATGTTTATCTGGAGGACGGGGGAAGAAAACTGATACGGATATCGGATGATGGCAGTGGAATGGATGCGGAAGACCTTGCGCTTGTTTTCAAGAGCCATACCACCAGCAAACTATCCAGCGCGGAGGATTTGTTTTCGATTCACACACTGGGGTTTCGCGGCGAAGCCTTGCCCAGTATCGGCGCGGTGTCTCATGCCAAAATTACTTCAAGGTTAAAAGGGGCGATAAGCGGCGCGGAGATAAAAATCGATGGCGGCAATATCGGCAACGTGAAGGAATGCGGCGCGCCGGAAGGCACGCAGATTGAAGTTCATAAGCTTTTCTTCAATACTCCCGTGCGGAAGAAATTTATGAAAACGGTGCCCACAGAGATGTCGTATATCTCGGATGTATTGACACGGTTTGCCCTTTGTTATCCGAATATTCATTTTACACTAAGACACAACGACAGAACCGTATTTAATCTTCCGCCTGTCCAGGAAACAATTGAAAGAATAGAAGTATTTTTTGGGAACGAACTGAAAAAACATCTCCTCTCCGTGTTCCTCAGAGAAGAGTTGTTTGCCCTCAACGGATATATTGCATCGCCATTTCTCAACAAAGCAAATGCAAGGTTGCAGTTTATTTTTTTGAACGGACGCTCTATTAAAGATACGGCCGTTTATCGTGCAATCAGCGAAGCGTATCAGGGAAAGTTAATGAACAAACGATACCCTATCGTATTTTTATTTTTAACGGTAGCGCCGTCTGAGGTGGATGTTAATGTGCATCCCACAAAAACCGAGGTGCGGTTTCGGAACAAGAGCATTGTTTTTAATTATGTGCTGTCAACGCTGAAAGGTGCCTTGAATAAGTCGCAAGCAAAGCCTGTTGACATAGCAGCATCGGAAAAAATATTTCAAAGAAACAAGGAAATTGCGAATCCGGTTGATTACAGAAACAGATCTTTATGGGAACAATTTCCTTTCGAAAAAACAGAAAAAGGATTATCGGGAACATATGCCGATACGACAGATACGAAAAGCGCCCCTGCTCCTTTGAAAAAACAGGAGTTGTTTGTTGAGAAGGGCGTTGTTTCCGGGAAAAAAAGATATTTCCAGATCCATAATTCCTTTATTGTTGAGGAGACAAATGAAGGGATGAATATTATCGATCAGCATGCCCTGCATGAAATAATCCTGTACCATGAAATACAGAAGGGAATGCAGTCTTCTCAATCTCCCCGTCAGCGGTTACTTATACCGGAACTTGTGGAATTGAATCCGAAAGACTTTTTTTTCGTATTGAGCATAAGGGAACAGTTGAATGATATTGGCATGGAAATCGAGGAGTTTGGAAGCAATACCGTGATGATTCGCTCCTTTCCCCAAATTTTGAAGTATTTGAATGGAAAAGAATTTATAGAAAATTTGACCCATGATTTTGGAGAGGAAGATTATCGAAGGGGCAATGAAGACATCATGAATAAATTAGTCAGCATCATGGCATGCAAAGCAGCGATAAAAGCGGGGCAGAAATTAGATTACCAGGAAATAGAAGAACTCATGGAAAAGAAAAAAAATATCAACGCCTATACGAATAATTGCCCCCATGGCAGGCCGACGACACTGTCATTTTCTCTGGATGAATTGTACAAACATTTCAAGAGAAAATGACGCGCTGAGGCCAACAAGGCTGTTATCCTATGTTTTTTTGTAATGAGAAGTTAAGCCAATTTTTCCGGTTAAAAAAGCCTTGACTTTTATTTTTACCGCTGATAAGATTTTTCATAGCTCCATGAAAAAATTAATGTTACGCCATATACGCACGTCCCATTCATAAAAAAATGTAGTATTTTTATAATTGCTTTCTTAAAAACATTTCTTTAATGGATTAATATACATGTATGAACTTGTAATCGACACGGATTTTGCCGCGGCACACAATCTCCGGGAATATAAAGGACAATGTGAAAATCTTCATGGCCATAACTGGAAGGTTCAGGTCGTTTTGAAGGCGGAAAAATTAGATAAGTT
This sequence comes from Planctomycetota bacterium, assembly GCA_016873165.1. Classification (GTDB taxonomy): domain Bacteria; phylum Planctomycetota; class Brocadiia; order Brocadiales; family Brocadiaceae; genus Kuenenia. The sequence goes on from VGXV01000014.1 coordinate 70,669, forward strand.
GGGTATGGTTATTGATTTCAGAGAGGCCAAAAAACTCATCGGAGACATAACAAAAAAGTTTGATCATATTTACTTAAACGACCTGCCACATTTTAAAATAGAAAACCCAACCACAGAAAACATTTCTAAAACGATTTATAAAGAGTTAACAAATACCATGCCTGCGGGTATTAAAGTCGAAAGAGTTACTACATGGGAGTCAGACCGTTGCGGAGCATCGTATTTCGAATAATATTTTTTTTCCGACAATGTCTATAAAGAATACCATTATTCAAGTAGCCCTTGATTTTGTTGACCTTCACAGGGCGATAAAAGTTGCCCGCGAGGCAATAGAAGGAGGCGCTGATTGGTTGGAAATAGGCACACCCCTTATAAAAAGCGAAGGGATGAATGCCGTTCGCCGGTTGAGAGAACTATTTCCCGAAACGATGCTGATTGCCGACATGAAAACCATGGATGCCGGACGCCTGGAAATGGAAATGGCCGCAAAAGCAGGCGCCAATATCGCGGTAGTAATGGGCAATGCGCCTGGCGCGACAATACGTGAATGTGCATTGGCCGGTAAAAATTATGGCATAAAAATATGCGCCGATTTTATGGATGCCGACGCTGCTGACGAACGTATCAAAAATGTTGAAAGGTGGGGTGTTGATTATATTTCCGTTCATACCGCAATCGACGACCAGATGAGCGGAAAGACGCCTTTTGATACATTACAACACATATGCAAAAAGGCCGGTGTGCCTGTTGCGGTTGCAGGCGGCATTAATTCTGAAAATGTCATTGATGCGGTAAACGCCGGTGCGCAAATCGTAATTGTTGGCGGATATATCAGCAAATCAGAAAACGCCAGGGATGCGGTAAACAATATCCGGCTGGCGGTGAAAGAAAACAGAAGAATTCAAACCGGTCTTTTCAAGAGAGTAACGCATGATGATGTCCGAAATGTGTTCATGAAGCTTTCGACCGCAAATATATCCGATGGCCGCCATCGCGCGAAAAGCATCGTGGGATTATATCCGATAAATCCCTCTGCTAAACTTGTCGGCACCGCTGTTACTGTTCGGACGTATCCGGGCGATTGGGCGAAGCCGGTAGAAGCAATAGATGTGGCAAAAGAAGGCGATGTAATTGTGATTGACGCCGGAGGAACAGGTCCGGCGGTTTGGGGGGAACTGGCTACGCACAGCGCCATACAAAAAAAAATAAGCGGCCTGGTAGTGTTTGGAGCAGTGCGCGACACTGCGGAAATAAGAAAACTGAATTTTCCTGTGTTTACAAAATTAGTTATGCCGGATGCAGGAGAACCGAGGGGATTGGGTGAAATTAACATACCGCTGAACATTTCAGGAATTCAAGTTATGCCGGGAGACTGGCTTATCGGGGATGAGGACGGAATTATGGCAATACCACAGGCAGAATCCGAAATCAGCGTTAACTATGGCATGGATTGTCTGGAAAAAGAAAACAGAATCCGCAAGGAAATTTTATCTGAAAAAAGTTCTTTAGGAAAAGTGACAGATTTGTTAAAATGGGAAAAGAAATAATTATGTTACGCGGAAAGATTTATGAGGGTAACAGAGCATGAAATGTGAATCTTGCAACAAAAAATACGCAACCGTGCACTTAACGGAAATTGTTGGGAATGTAAAGAAAGAACGACATCTTTGCGAAGAATGCGCGCAAAGCGTAAATACGCAGATTGCCAAAGTTCCCTCCCCTACGGAAATATTAACAAACCTTATCAACCAGGTGGCTCCGGGAATCAACGAATTATCAAAGATTATTTGCCCTGTCTGCGGATTATCATATCTGGAATTCCGTTCTCACGGGCGGCTTGGCTGTCCTATGGATTATACCGTTTTCAGAAAAGGCTTAATCCCTCTGCTTGAAAAAATGCATGGCAGCGTACAGCATGTGGGAAAAGTGCCTTCTAGGGCAGGAAAAGAGTTGATCAAGAAAAATGAACTTATGCAGTTGAGAAACGAATTGAACAAAGCAATTGAAAAGGAAGACTATGAAAGAGCAGCGGAGTTAAGAGATAAAATATACGAAATTTCGGGCGACAATGATGAAAATAAGTGATTTGGCCGATAATACTGGTGAATGGCTCAGGGGTACAGGTCCTGAATCTGATATTGTCATAAGCAGCAGGATTCGTCTTGCGAGAAACGTGGCAAAGTATCCCTTTCTTTCCCGTGCGAATGCAAAACAAAAGAAAGAACTCGAGGAGCTTATACGAACCAAGATCGAAGAAGCAGAGGTATATCCGACCCTTAATTATATTAATTTATCGGAACTTTCTTCTGTTGACAGGCTGTTTCTCGTTGAAAGACACCTTATCAGCAAAGAACATGCTGAAGGGGAAAAAGAAAGAGGAGTCGCTTTTGAAAAATCGGAAAATATCAGCGTAATGGTCAATGAAGAGGACCATATAAGAATACAGGTTATCAGATCAGGCCTTGAATTAAGGGAAACATGGAAAACAATAGACGATATCGATAATAAATTGGAACGAAAAATAAACTATGCGTATTCGTCTCAATTTGGATACCTGACTGCTTGTCCCACGAATGTTGGCACGGGAATGAGGGCATCAGTAATGCTTCATTTGCCGGCGCTAGGGATGACGCATCATATAGAAAAAGTTTTTAATGCCGTAATGAAACTCGGTTTGGTGGTGAGAGGGTTGTACGGAGAAGGAACACAGGTTTCGGGAGATTTATATCAGATTTCAAATCAGTTTACTCTTGGAAAATCAGAAACCGAGATTATTGAAATTATCGAGGGGGTAATTCCCAGAATTACCAGTTACGAACGGATGGCGAGAAAAGCCCTGATCTCCGAAAGCCGGGAACAATTGGAAGACCGCGTGTGGAGGTCGTATGGAATGCTGAAGGTTGCGCGCATGATTTCTTCTGAAGAAATTATGCATCTTCTCTCTCAGGTGAGAATGGGCGTCAACTTGGGAATTATCAACGATATTAAAATGAAAACGTTAAATGAACTTTTTATTCTTACTTTACCAGGGCATTTGCAAAAATTAGAAGGGCGCGAGCTTACTTCTTCGCAGAGAAATATTATTCGTGCGTTGTATGTGAGGAAACGGCTTGAAAAGATAGAAACTTTGAAAGGATAGGTGTTTTATGTTTGATCGGTTTACTGACCGTGCCAGAAAAGTTATGGCTCTTGCACGAGAAGAGGCGAGACGATTCAATCACGAGTATATTGGAACAGAGCATATATTATTGGGACTGGTGAAGGAAGGAAGCGGCGTTGCGGCGAATGTTCTGCAGAATTTGGATATAGAATTGAAAAAAATACGTCTGGAAATAGAAAAGATAGTACAAAGCGGATCGGATCTGGTATCGGTGGGGCAGCTTCCATTCACGCCACGCGTAAAAAAAGTGTTGGAATACGCGATGGAAGAGGCGCGGGCGTTAGGCCATAATTATATAGGAACAGAGCATCTGTTGTTGGGGTTATTGAAAGAACAGGAGGGCGTGGCTGCTCAGGTTTTGCTGAACCTTGGCGTTAAACCCGAAGAAGTGCGGGAAGAAGTTATCGGCTTGTTAGGTTCGGAAGCGGCACAAAATAATCAGTCGCAGGAAAAGGAAGAAAAGAAAGGCCGTTCCAAAACCCCGGCGCTGGATTCTTTCGGACGCGATCTTACACAGCAGGCAAGAGAAAAAGAACTTGATCCTGTTATAGGAAGAAAAGACGTGATTGAGCGTGTTATTCAGGTTTTGTGCAGGAGAACGAAAAACAACCCGGTTCTTCTCGGAGAGGCCGGCGTAGGGAAAACCGCTATAGTTGAAGGTCTTGCGCAGGTTGTGGTTCACGGGGAAGTCCCTGAGTTGCTGAGAGGGCGCAGAATAGTAGCCCTGGATCTTGCAATGATGGTTGCCGGCACAAAATACCGTGGTCAGTTTGAAGAAAGAATCAAGGCGGTAATGTCAGAAGTAAAAAGGGCAAAAAACATTATTCTCTTTATTGATGAATTGCATACCCTTGTTGGAGCAGGTGGGGCTGAGGGCGCCATCGATGCCTCCAATGTTTTAAAACCCGCCCTATCCCGCGGAGAAATACAGTGTATCGGGGCAACCACGTTGGATGAATACAGAAAATATATCGAAAAAGATGGTGCGCTTGAGAGAAGGTTCCAGACAATAATCGTGGAACCGCCATCGAAAGAAGAAACAATTGAAATCCTGAAAGGACTTCGCGACCGTTACGAAACCCATCATAAGGTAAGAATTACCGACGAAGCATTGGAATCCGCAACGGAACTCTCTGTTCGGTATATCACCGGAAGATTTTTACCCGATAAGGCTATCGATGTAATCGATGAGGCATGTGCCCGGTTAAGGCTTAAAGCTACTACACAGCCGCCGGATGTAAAACATCTGGAAGAAGAAATTATCCGGATGGAAAAGGAGAAGGATGAGTCCGTGTCAATACAGGATTTTGAAAGGGCTGCGCGGTTACGGGATAAAGCGGATAAACTGAAAAAGAAAAAAGAAGCGGTTGAGAAAGAGTGGCGGGAAAAACATGCCGAACTTGAAGGGGAAGTCGATGTTGAAATTGTTGACGAAGTGGTGTCGAAAATGACCGGCATACCCATTACACGGATAGAATCAGCAGAGGCCAAAAAATTACTTCATATGGAAGAAGAACTCCATAAAATGGTAGTAAGCCAGGAAGAGGCCACCAAAGCAATTTCCAAGGCAATCCGGAGGTCCCGCGCGAGACTGAAGAATCCGAATCGTCCTGTGGCTTCTTTCATATTTGTAGGCCCTTCCGGCGTTGGCAAGACGCATTTGGCACGGTCTCTTGCCAAATTGATTTTTGGAGAAGAAGATTCTCTGATACAGATCGATATGTCAGAGTATATGGAAAAGCACAGCATTTCACGATTAATCGGAGCTCCTCCCGGATATATCGGTTACGAAGAAGGCGGGCAGTTGACGGAAAAGATCCGCCGCCGTCCCTATGCGGTTGTTCTGCTGGATGAAATTGAGAAGGCGCATCCGGATGTTTTTAATATGCTCTTACAGATTATGGAAGAAGGGAAACTTACCGATAGTTTTGGCAGGCACGTTGATTTCCGGAATGTAGTTATTATTATGACCTCAAATATTGGCGCGGAAGTTATCAAAAATCAGGCATCTTTAGGTTTTCGCAAATCTTCGGAGAAAGACAATTATGAGGCAATGAAAGAGCAATTGAAAAAAGAAGTAGAAAAACACTTTCGTCCGGAGTTTATAAACAGAATTGATAATATTATTGTTTTCAAACCTTTAAACAAAGATGATTTGAAGAAAATAGTCGAAATCGAACTCGTTGATGTGAAAAAGAGACTGGAACAGTATCAAATCAGTCTCACGATGACGGATAAGGCGGTGGATTTCCTTATAGATAAGGGATACGATCAGAATTTTGGCGCCAGACCACTCAGGAGGGCAATTGAAAACTATTTGGAAGACCCTCTTTCAGAGGAAATTTTACAGGGACGGTTCGAAGGAAAAGCACATATAAAAGTTTTGTTGCAGGACGGGAAGCTGGTATTTGAAGATGTCATTGAAGATCCGGAGCCGGCATTGGTAAATGCCGAAAACGGCGTTTAATAAATACAAAAATGATATGTATTTTTTAGTTTAAAAACTTCCTTTTTTGCGACAGGAGAAAAAATAGTATTGTATTGAAAAAGAGATCACCAGCGGAACCGTAAATATAAATACAGTATTTTCAGACCATAAAATGGAATATGAAACGGCGTGTTTGATTCTTATGCGATATTTTAGTGGTAAAAATTTTAAAAAGGGCTTTTCTGCCCTTTTTTATTTTGGTGTGCAAAATTAGTTGGCGGGTGAATAAGCCTCACGATACATGTCGAAAACATCTGTTGTTTACGTCTGCCAAAGTTGCGGATGGAAAAGTTTAAAATGGGTGGGACGCTGTGGCGGCTGCGGAGAATGGGATTCTACGATAGAGGAATGCAGCAATAATTCCTCAGGCGCTGCTTCGTTGTCGGCAAGACTTGATCGGGAATTTCCCAGGCCGATAACCGAGGTAAAACTCCAGGATTGTCCTTGTATTGAAATAGGAATAGGTGAGTTTGACAGGATACTGGGAGGCGGTTTAGTTGCGGGTTCCGCAGTATTAATAGGCGGGACACCGGGAATCGGCAAATCAACACTCCTGTTGCAGGCATGCCAGCATGTCAGTCAAAAAGGGCATACCACGCTCTATGTCACAGGCGAAGAGTCTGTTGCTCAAACAAAGCTAAGGGCGGAGCGGCTATCCGTATTATCTCCTCAATTACTCGTTGTTTCTGAAACAAATTTAGATTTTATTTTAGAAAACATTCACAACACACATCCGACGCTGGTGGTTATCGATTCCATCCAGATGATTTACAAACCCCAGATGGAATCCTCTCCGGGCACCGTTGCTCAGGTACGGCAATGCGCACATGAATTGATTCTTACCGCGAAATCTACAGGTTCGGCGATTTTTCTTGTAGGGCATGTGACCAAAGAGGGCATTATTGCCGGCCCGAAGGTACTGGAGCACATGGCCGATACCGTTTTGTATTTTGAGGGAGAAAAATTTCAATGCTATCGTATCCTCAGGGTGGTGAAGAACAGGTTTGGCTCCACGGATGAGATTGGAATTTTTGAGATGAGGAAAAGCGGATTGCTCCCCGTTGAAAATCCGTCGGAGATTTTTATATCGCAGGGAAGAAGGGTAAGCGCGGGTTCTACCATTATTCCTTGTATGGAAGGGACGCGCGCTTTGTTAGTAGAAATCCAGGCGCTTGCGACAAAGGCAACATTTGGCATGCCGGAAAGAAAAGTTAGCGGTGTCGATTACAACCGGGTATCGATGCTCCTTGCAATTCTTGAAAAACGGATCGGTTTAAAATTGGGAGGGCAGGACATCTTTGTGAATATTGTCGGAGGGGTTCAGGTTCACGAACCGGCGGCAGATCTTGGCATAGCAATGACAATTGCGTCAAGCTTCAAGGAAAAAACAATACCGTCCGATATGGTAGTGGCTGGCGAGGTTGGCCTGGGCGGAGAAGTGCGCAGTGTAAATCAAATTGAGATCAGATTAAAAGAAGCGCAGCGATTGGGTTTTAAAAGAGCAGTTATTCCAAAAGACAACGCAAAAGGATTGGGAAAAGATTTCGGGATTAAATTAATTGAGATATGTTACCTTTCAGAAGCAATAGAAATAATTGGGTGAATTCCGTGAATACTACACATTTTAAAAAGGCCATTTTGGTTTTCAGCAGTATCGTTTGTATATTGTTTTTATCTTTTTATATTACAAGTGAAATTCTTGCAGAAACATATGAGGATGGAAAAATTACGGTGAGGCATAGAGAATTATCCATTAAAAAAAATAGAGGGAATATTCGGTTCAGCCATCCTTATGAAATGACTGCAGACGTTGTCAGAAATGTATTATCTCAAATATATTTTAAAGAAAAAGGACTCTTAAAGAAGGATGAGTCTGTACATGTTTTTCAGGACGATGAGATCGGCAAATTGATGCCCTTGATTATTCAGGCATTTTCCGTTGCCACTCCAACGCAGGGAGTAGAGGTCGTATCATATTCGGAACGGCCATTTTTTGGCGATAAACAGAATTACTGCATTATGTTTGTAAATGAGAACCGTCTCAATATCGTTTTTAGCCGGATACATAAATTTCAAACTTATAGTGATTTAATGGCAGAGAAAAAAGGGAGCGGTGCGGCAAAAGAAGATCCGACGAAAATAAAGGGCAGCCGTTTCTGGACGCTATTGCCATCATATGGACAGGCGTTTGAACCGGGACACAAAAACTGGCTTGTTGTAAATATATCGGATGAAGCATATCAGAAACCGGAAAAAAGAAATTCAAATATCGCATGGGAAGGAGGAGATGATTCATACAACCAACCGCAAAGAAGTGGACGATTTGAAAGGAATGTTGGTGGTTCGTCAGGTTATCAGCAAATGACATCCCAAGCGAATATTGCTCAGAGAGAGAGTAAAATAAAAAGCAAACTCCTTATCTTGCGTGAACTGGTTAATGACGGAATTCTGTTGCGGGAGGATTATGATTATAAAAAGACTATGCTTTTAAAAAACGGTATGAACGATATGGAAATAAAGGACCAGTTCAGAGAAATAAAAGATTTATTGGAGGAAGGGCTTATCACGGAAGAAGATCACAATAAAAAGAAAAAGGAGCTGCTTGATTTGTTCTAATCACACAGGGAAACCAAATTTTCTCAAACTGATCTTTTGGCAGTTAAAAAAATTTTTTCATGTCTGTATTTTACTGTTATTCTGAAAGGAGTTTGTCATATTAAGAAAATTTTTTTTGTATAATAATTTTCAGAATAAAACCGTTTAATAAAAAAAAATATTCTCAACGAAATATGAGAAGAAGATAACTTTTACCACCATTTTTGAATGTACTTTTTAACATATTACTACACTCAGACAAATAATAAAATAATACCTATTCCCCAATTCACTATAGTTATATAAGCAAATAACGGTTATTTTTCAATTAATGCATAAATACCTGCTTGAATATTTTTTCGCTTTTTATAATTTTAACCAAGAATAAAAACAAAGGTTAATGGCAAATGAAATAAACTTGCCAAATTTGTCGCCGCTTTATTATAATTCGTACATCCAATTTTCAATATTTTAGTCCTTATCCCAGGTGCTTTTCTGTCTAATACCTTTACCATAGGTTCCAAAAACTAAAGGATTAAGTTTGAACAAATATACTGTTTTTCCAAATGCCCCGATTGTCGAATCACTTCTGGATATTCGCGTAGAACTGCCTGAAAAAATCAATCTCATGATGCTGGAGGGATTCTACGATAAAATTAAGGAACATTTTCCTGAAAAACAACAACGGATGTCATTTCAAGCAGGCGTAAAACTAAGTTCAGAAGGCACAGCCGCTGCACTTCCTACTTCCGGAGGAATTGACGGGTACCTTTTTAAATCGCCACAGGAAAAAAAAATGGTTCAGGCGAGGTTAGATGGTTTTACATTCAACAAATTGAAACCTTACAAGACATGGGAGATATTTCGGGATGAGGCCCGATCACTTTGGAATCTTTACTTTCAAGCAACTAACCCTGTCAGGATTACACGTATCGCTTTGCGTTATATAAATCGGATAGAAATTCCCTTACCAATGAAGAATTTTAAAGAATATGTTTTAACAACACCAGAAATCGCACCAAAACTTCCACAAAAATTAAACCAATTTTTTATGCAACTTGTCATCCCAAATCCTGATATACAGACAACCGCTATAATAAATCAGACTACGGAAAATCCTACTGAGAACCAGAGATTACCATTAATTTTTGACATAGATGTGTTTCAAAATAAAACTTACGTAGAAAACAATGTAGAAATGTGGAGCGAATTTGAAAAACTCCATATTTTCAAGAATGAGATTTTTTTTAACAGTATAACCGATAAAGCAAAGGAACTTTTCCAATGATATTAACTTGTCCGCCATATTATTACAGTAATATCGAAATGGTTGATACTGCCGTGTGCCGTGAATCGGAAAAGATGCGTGAAGAGTATACACGCATGATTGAGCACTATTTTTTACCAATTTCAACACAACAATCCAATCCGGAAACAAGATTTCTCACACTCAAAACCCAATGGGAAGCAGATACCGCTCTATTGTCATCTGTTACTGAAATAGCAATGCATCCGGCCTATCAACAGATTATCGGCATGGGTCACACAGCGATCCGTTTAATTTTACTCGAAATGAAGAAAAGACCAGGACACTGGTTCTGGGCATTAAAATCTATTACGGGAGAAGACCCTGTATTGCCAGAACAAAGGGGGCGAATAAAGGAAATGACACGCGCATGGCTTCTTTGGGGTAAAGAACACAACTATCTTTAATATGAGCGGAGAAGAAATTGAAAAAGCATTTCCCAACTTACAAATCACAGGCTACTCTATAACAAGTCCGGCAACTCTGGAATATAATTGTATAGCATGGGCTGCCGGTGAATCTCAATCTTGGTGGGAACCTGACCCTCTAAGCTTATATTACTGGCCTTCTAACACACCAAGGCAATATACAGCAGAAGCATACAAGAAAGCATATGAAAACATCGGCTATGCTGTTTGTAATAATCCTGCATACGAAGAGGGTTTTGAAAAAATCGCAATCTACATTGATATCCATGGAAAACCAACCCATGCAGCAAGGCAATTAATCTCTGGGAATTGGACAAGCAAATTGGGGCAATTAGAGGATATTGAGCATGTAGCATTAGATGATATTGCCGGTCAATATTACGGTTCTGTTGGAGTTATCATGAAACGGCCTAAAGAAAAATAGTGTAATAATTTTTTCAACAAGATTTCAAATATAACAAAGCTGTTGCTTTTTGAATGTACTTCACTTTAAGCAACCCACCATACACCGATACACAATAAAAATATGTTTTCCCTTAACAAATGAAAAACGGTCGCTGTCCCTAATTACAAATTCAAAATAAAATACGTCTTATAAGAAAAAATATTCTTAATAAAAAATGAGAAGAAGAATACCTTTACAACCTTTTTTGAATGCACGCCACTTTAAGCAATCCACCATACACCGATGCACAATATAAATTGTTTATCCTTAATAAATTAAAAACGATCCCTATTAATCAAAAGTTTGGTCAACATATTAACCTCCTTTCTAAAAAAAGCATTGCATCCCCTCTATAGAAATATTTAGTTAAATAGTCATAATTTGTTTTGTTAGGTATTTGTTTCAAAGAGCGCGTCAAATACCTCGAATACGGGTCGAACACGACTCATCTGGTGGTCCTCTAAGATACCAAGGAACCTGAGCCTGCGCCATAGTAATGTTTCCTTCGCACCAGATAGTTCTGCGATGCGAACGACAATTCTATTGCAGTCACGCTTATTGCATGGCTGCTCATCAAGATACATTGTTCCCAGGTTTTTTTTGATCCCGATTTCCCTCTGGACTGAAATGACGAGTCTCTGCAAGTATCTACGCGGCAGAATCAAGCTTTTCTTTGACAGTTGTAGAGCAAAAAGAGGGGAGAATCGGCTTGTAAGGCTTGTAAATACTGGGGTGTTATTTTTTAGATTGGAAAAAGGTAGTGTCACAGAATATGGATATTATTCTTGATTTG
>VGXV01000015.1 GCA_016873165.1 Planctomycetota bacterium
TGCCTGCGTCAATAGGGTAGGTCGGCACTACAAGCTGTTTTTGAAATCGACTTCAGTAAAATCAATGGTTCCCAGACGACAAATGTCCAAAAATAACCGTTTTTTGGCGCGAATTGCGAAAGTCGGGTTAACTCCATGCTTCAGCATGGGGTTAAGGGGAGAAATAATCATGGGCTTCAGCCCTGAGGTAAAGTTAGCCCAATATCTTCCGTTGTACCAGAAGGTCATGGCTAAAGCCGGTGTATTTGTTGTGGATATCTCCGCACTAAAGTGCGGAGTTAATGGATGTGAAATTTGCTCCATGCGCCAATATTAGAGGTGCATTATAAAATAAGGGAAATCGAAGTCTTTTTCAAAAAGCTAAAGTGTTACTTCAAATTAAATCTCAATCCGTCACTTGCGGCAATGATGTTGAGACCTGTTTCATCTGATAATTTTTCAGCGACTTTATGCGGATGTGCCTTGAGCATGGTCAATCCAAAATGATTTAACAGGGTGACTTTTGGTTTTAACACGGAAACTATCTCTTTAACGTCTCGTATTGTCAGATGATAAAGCCATTTTTTCATTTCTTTATCCGCGTTGTAACGAACGACGTTGATGATCAACACATCTCCATGATAGAATTTTAGTAAATCAGGAAAGTAACGGGTGTCAACAATATGTGAAATGGTATATTCAGGAGTGGTAAAATTAATGCCGTATGTTTCGCTTGGGTGATGATGTTTCAGTGGTGTTTCAAAGGAAACATCGTCCGTTAGTTTATAACATCCTCCTTCTTTAATAATAGTAATTTGCGTAATATAACTTCTTACATAATTGAAAACAACCGGATCTTCGGTTAAAGCGTCTTCAGGTGAGTATAGTGTTCCTTTTTTTTTAAACCCTCCCTCGGTCATTGCCTCGATCATTACATTTACATCTGCGGCATGATCGAGGTGCCTGTGGGAGAGAATAATGGCATCCAGTTTCATAGGATCCATTTTTGGTCTGCTTGAAATACATCTGACAAGGCATCCCGGCCCAGGGTCTACCAAAACGTTAAAACCGCGCAAAGAATACCAGATGCCGCCGGAGGCCCGAAGTTGTTTCGATACGACAACCCTTGCGCCTGCCGTGCCGAGGAATTTTATATAGTCTGTTTGGGATGTATCTTCCATGTTAAAAATAAACAATAAGAGAGGTGAGAAACATATGTTCATTGAGGTCGAAGTGGGTATCCGACAGGCCAAAATCTTCACCATCTACTTCGTTTGCCCATCTGAACTGGTACGCGGCGTCAAGGCTGAATCTTTTCGTGGAAACACCGCTTCCTGCGCTAAAACCGTAAACATCGGTAGGGTTGCCAAGGGAAGGGCGCGGATCATAAAAAAGACCTCCGCGAAGAGGAATAATGGTTTTTTTACGGAAGATTAGATACTCCACACCGGTTCTTACGGCAAAGGTATCATCGATATCCCGGTCAGTGGATACGCCACCCAAGGGTCGCGACTCGTTGCCCGCTTCGTCTTCCTGCTCAAAGGTTGACCAGTCAGTCCATGTCACATCGAACGAAAATGATAAGGCATCATTATAACGAAAACCAAGCCCTGCGCCGAATGACATGGGATAATCGATTTCCATTTCTTCCCGGTTGTGAAGCTTCGACTGTCCTAGCGGATCGGTGATGGAGGTTGTGTTTGTAGCGCGGTACACGTCTGCCGTATAAGGGGTATCAAATACTGCTCCAAAGGTAAGAAGTTTATCCTCTCTCTCCCAAATATCCCATAACACTCCAAAGGTAAGGTTGATTGCCTGGAAATCCTCAAATTTTGTTTCAGAGTTGTAGGTAGTGGTAATATCCGTTCCGTCAAGATTCCCGATCCCGTTTGCTTCCGTGGTTTGCTTCCACGCGTAATCACCGAAAAATTCGTCCGTAAAGAAATTTACCGCAAATCCAACTGATATTTTTGGAGTGACGAGAACCGATAATGCGGGAGTCAACGCCCCGACCCCGCCTTTGGATTCAAAATCTATCTCTTGTTTATAATTTAAAGAGGGCGGGGAAGGATCGTCAATGGACATGCCAAAGTCAAGATCCATATGAAAATCATAAATCTGCTGGTAGTTTAACGCAGCCACCATGTTTTTCCCGAAAATTCTGAAAGGATACGCGGCGCTGGCATAATTTAAATCGCCGCGTGACACGGATTCGTCACCGAGTGAGAGACCGGTAGAACCGGGGTCAAAGTCCTGATCGGTTGCCAGAAATGAACCCACTACGGATACTTCCGGTTTTTCCAATTGTATCAATGCACCCGGATTCCATGAAGCGGCAGTGGCATCGTCCGCGACGGCAATAAATGCGCTTCCCTGCGCGATAGCCCTTGCTCCCGAACCGGTAGGAAGCGGAACTGCATTAATATTTGGCGGAGAGAGAGAGAATTGCGCGAAAGCAACCTGCGATAGCGGCAGAGATAAAACAATTCCTACTATCGCAAAAAGTATTTGTTTTTGTTTCATAAAAAGCTTTCTATGGTTTCGGTAGATAAATTCTTGAACATCTGAAAACAAAGCTGTTTAAAAACGTTATTTCGTTATCACCATATCGTTATTCGCTATATTTTCCGAATCTTTTGCGCCGGTGATTTTGACAAATGACGTGTCCGGCTGCACCTGGATAATACGCGCAATTACATCAACGGGTTCTTTTATTCTGAAATTTCCCAGATTTATTTCGCGGAATACCAGCAATTTCATTCCTACCGACAACCCGTGATTAGCGCCTACGTTAATGTGAAATCCTTTCCCTGAAACGTGGATAACGTCACCCTGCGCCATCGGAAACTGTAGCTTCATCTTTAAGGCTAAACCGTACATGAGCCAGTCAATATTTTTATCGCTTTTATCTTCATCATACACATCCGTATTCGCAAGTATTTGTGTCGTTTCCGTGTCCACAAGCCGTAATGTAACGTTTATTCCTTTGTCATCTTCTTCGACCGAACCGAACAACATGCCTTCCGCCGCCTGTATTTTCCCGATTTTGACAGCGGTATCAGGCGATGCTAATTCGGAGTTGCTGATTTTTTGCTCCTTCAGAATTTCCAGAAGTTTTGCCTGATCCCTTTCCACGAAATTGAATCTCTTTGGGTCTTCATCAAAGGCGTTGAGCAGTTTGGCATACAGCCGTTCTACCGGAACCCCTTTGTTCATTGACGACTGTAACGGCAATAATGCCACAGAATACCGGGATTCTTCAGAAAATGTTCTCAGGGGAAGCAGGGAAATGGTAAACCGCGCTTCCGTATCAAATAATTCAAAGGTCTTTTTCTCAACTTCAATTGGCGAAAGCTGCGCTTCATTGCCTTGCGCATCAACGGCGCTTACGGTGATAGTGTTTTTTCCTTCATTGAGCTTGAGAAAATAATTGAAGAAAACATGTTTTCCCGGCCTTATGTCAATGGCTTCCTCATTAATAAATAATTTTTCAATGCCGCTGTCATCATGTGCTTCGCCGCTAAAGAAAAAGTTTTTATCGTACACGATACACGATTTTATTCCGCTGCGGATAATCGGCGCAGAGATATCTTCTCCTTTCCTCTGCGCAGTTTTTTCCCCACTATTGTTGTTTGTATCGGCAACACCGGCAGTCAGAGATGCAAAAAACGTATTGATAAGTGATCCGTTGAGTCCGGTCGCCGCAAGCAAAACGGGTTTATTTGTTGGTGTATTGCGCGTAAATTTTATCTCAGCCCATTTGTCTTCAGGCCACAACGAGGCTTTTACCGTCAACTGTTGCTCACCGCTCGTTTCATTCCCCGCAACGTCCGTAACTTTGAATGATATTTTGCTTCCTTCCGCCAAAACGACTTCCTGTTCAAAGTGCGCCTCTTTATCCCTGTCATGCTGAATAGTAACGTCGTTTATACTGAGACTCCTGATGCCGTAGTCATCAGCAACCGTTCCTTTTACAAAAGCGACATTCTTTCCGTCTTTCCTCCGCACCTGTACATCATCCAGGTAAATAAGCGGCGGACGCATATCCAGCGTGAGTTTAAACTTTAATTGAGCAATTCTTCCTATCAGGTCGGTAGATACTATATTCAGTGTGTTTTCCCCTATTCCAAGATCAACTTTTTCTGTAAATTTCAGATCTTTTTCCGCAAGTTCAATGAATTGCCGTTTTCCCTGCACGGCAACATCCCTGACAAAATAGTCGTCTATCACGGAACCGGAAAGACTTACTACCGGTGTATTCACAATCTCCCCGTCCGTATGGGAGGTTACCCTGATATTTGGCGGCTGTTGATCCGCCTTTGTTGTCTTCAAAATTTCTTCATTGCATTTGTTCAGATAAAACTTTGCCCTCGCGGAATCCACGGTTGCAAGGGATGTTTCCAGTTCCAGCTTTGCCTGTTCATATTGTTTCAGTTCATAACAGGCAATACCGAGTTCGCGATGGGCAAAATAATCCCAGAAATGCAAGCCGTAGCTTCTGGCTGAACGACTGTCTTTACTTCTGATCTCAATAGACTTTTTAAAATCTCCGATAGCCTCTTCGTAAAATCCGCCTTCCGCATACCACCTTCCTCTTGTGTAATAGTTCCACCATTTGCCCCTGTAGAGATTAAACTCCTTTGTAATTTCCTCTTTCGAACGTCCCGGTTTAAAATATTCACGCCAGCTATCGGTGGCAACAGGCGTCGTTGCGGCACAGCCAATGCCCAATAACATGGTCATAAAAGTGATAATGGTAAATTTTATCGCTCTGTTTTTCATATTATAATTTCCGTTTCGCAGAAATCTTTTCTCTGATTTTCGATGCAACAGCGCCGGCAACAACCCTTACATTATCTTCGGCATTAAACACGTGTTCCAGCGTGTCCACCTGCGTGGTGGCTGTATCCACAATTTCCATCCGTAACGTGATCTGATCGGGAGAATCGCCGGAAGCGATTCCGCTGAAGCATAAAAATTGCGCTCCTTGTATTTTTCCCAAACTTATCCTGTACATTTCATCGGCAAGCACTGAACCGCTCAGTCTTTGTTCCCGCAATATTTCTTCCTGAAACTCAAGGTCTCGCTCGACAACGCTTAGTCCTTTTTCGCCAATCAGCGCATCTATTATTTTCTGCCGCAGCCTCTCCATATTTCGCTTGTTGGATAAGGCTCCCATTTTTACCGAAAATTCTTTTATTGATACGGGAACAGTCGGTTCCGCCGCAACAATTTCCTGTATTTTCTTCTGCGGTTTTTTGTCAGTGTCTATATTCTCCTTTGCCTGTTCTTTTGCAATTGACTCTAGTTCCTTAATCAAGGCGTCAATGTTGTCTTTCAGCATCTCCTTTTGTTCCGGAGATTCTTTATTGCCGGACGACTCTTCCGCATCCTCCTGTTGAATATTCTGAACCGCTGCTCCGGTTGCATTTTCTTTTGCCCCTCTGCTTATAAGATCAAAATACACATCCGTATTCTCCGAAGGATTAATAAAAACCGTGCTGGTCACATCTTCAAAACCCGGTTTCTTAATAGTTACCGGGTATGTGCCCGCAGCGAGTTTCACATTTACCGGTGTAACCGCATTAATATCGCTTCCGCTGATCAACACCGAGGCTCCTTCGGGGGCAGTGCCTATTTGTATCGTTCCCAAACGCGGTTGGGAAGCGGCTACGCCCTCCTGAGTTTCAGGAATATCCTTCCCCGGGAAACCCAAGGGAAGATTGTTGTCAAAATTGCCTGTTATATCCGGGTGCTGTGCGCTTTGTGTTGCGCGCTTGACCTTTTCTTCCAGATAGTCGTATGCTTCCGCAACCGTTACAATGCCGTTGTTGTTGCCCGCCTTGTCAGCTTCACCCCTTAATCCTTCCAGCAAATGGTAGGTAAACGCTCCATGTCCACCCCCCCATTTTTCTGATTCCATTGATACCTCGCCTGCTCTGCAGGAACTTACTATTCCCCATCCTTCCCGCGTTGATTTAAGTTCGGAAAGCGCAATATTAATGGTATTCGAAAATCCCCGTGTCCCGGCTGATCCCGCAGTCAAACCCGCGCTGTGACAGGCGTCTGCAAGAAAAATCAACCGCTTTGCCAATATATACCGCTTCATATCTGCATTTACGTTTTCCATGTGGTATGCGGTTGCAGATAAACTTGCAAGTTCTGAATCGTGTGTCAGCAAATAGAGATTGCCGGGACGGTCCGGTTCCGGTTCACCGTGGCATGCCATAAAGATGACAACATAATCAGTATCGATTGCTTTTTTAAGAAAGTTTGTAAGGGCGAGTTTTACGTTTTTGAGTGTTGCCTGTTCATTCTTCAGCAGCAAAACATTGTCTTTATTAAAATCGCCGCCTTCGGGACTTGTTATAAAATCATAAAAGGACTGGGCATCTTTATCGGCATATTTGAGGTCAGGTATTTTCGGGTCTTTATAATCCGATATGCCGATTACTACGGCAAATCGTTGTATGTTATTTGCTTCAAAATATTTCTTCGGAGGCAGTATGCCGCGGATAAACTGTCCGCCAGCATGGGCAATATCCCCGTCAGGCAGGCTTAACGTATTATCTTTTGTATCAAGTATAATCCTCTTTTCTTCCTGTTTCTGCGCGGCTACGGCGCTTCCCTCCAGTATTGTGCTGCTATTTGCTCCTATTTCTACAAGAGACTTCGAAGCGTACTCCTCTTTTCTCCCGCCATCGTAATAGACAATCACGGCATTCGCGCTATCTTCCACCTCCAGCATATCTCCTTTTTGCAGTTCCATTGCCTTTTGGGCTTCCAATTTGCTTCCGTCCCTGAGGAGCCATACCTTTCCTGACGATTTCCGTATCATACCAACCACGCTTTCCTTCGAATATGATAACGGCAAAAAAACTAGCGAAAAAAGAAACACTAACAGATTAGATAAAATAATTACTTTCAGTATCGGCACTTTCATTGTCTTCATACCTCCAAACAAAAGGTTAAGGTGTTATTTGCGGCAGAGATTACGCAATTAACCCTGACAGGGTTCAGAACCCTGTCAGGGTTGTTTTCAAGTTTTATTCTATCCGATACAACTTAATTGGGTTCTTTTTCCCCCTTAGGAGAACCTCCTTTTCCGGAATTATGTTATAGTTATTTTTTAATTGGGAAAATGTAGATTCTGTTATCAGAATGTTTGCATTCAATTCCTTTGTAATACCTTCAATACGGGAAGCGGTATTTACCGTATCACCGATGATGGTATATTCCATTTTCAGCTCCGATCCTATATTTCCCACAATGGCATACCCGGTATGAATGCCGATTCCGATTTTTAAGGGCGGGAGTATATTTTGATCTTTGTTCAGCTTATCAAGACCCGCAATCATTTCTAAGGCAGAACGCACTGCCGACTCAGCGTGATCTTCCCGTATTACCGGCGCCCCGAAAAAAGCAAGAATGCCGTCTCCAAGATACTTATCCAACGTCCCTTTATTTTTTAAAATAATATCGGCCATTATGGAAAAATATGAATTCAATAAAGAAACAATGTATTGCGGATCTTTATTCTCGGATAACGGAGTAAAACCCCTGATATCCGCGAACAGTATTGTCGCATGTACGCGGTTTCCTCCAAGATGCAGCGAATCAGGGAATTTTAATATTTCATCAACAACCTCTCTGCTCACATATCTCTTGAATATTTTTTTCACCATCCGCTTTTCTTTGTCCTCAATTGTGTAACGATAAGCAAACACCGCAGTATAGGCAAGCGGAATGCTCCCTATGGGGCAAACAAGCTGCAAAAAAATGTTATAATAAGCAAAAAGCGCAATGCAGACAAAAACATAAATTCCCAGCAAGGAAAAGGATGCGATACATCCTGTAACAGGTGATAACCGGAAAGATATAAAACTTGTCAGGATTCCAAGAAATAAAATAATTGCCACCGTTTGCCATTCTTCCGGCGGCATTATAAAATTTTGCCGGAGTATTGTATTTATCGTATTTGCAATAATTTCCACACCCAACGTCTGCGGGGTTCCTGAATAATATTTTGAACGGTAATACGGCGTCGGTTTGAAATCCTGACTATATATGTTCCCCGGTCCTATCAGAACAATCTTATCATGGAAATGTTCTCTGAAATAATCTTCCCTTTCAAGAGAGGCCATTTCCCAAATTTCATAGAATGACAACATAGGAACGGTTCCGCTCGGACCGGCAAAATTAATGCTCATTTCGTTGAACTCGTTTACCGGAATTGCATAGTCCCCCACTATGATGTGATTTCCTTTTTTTTCAATGTGGCTGTTGAGCGCCTTTGCAATCACTTTCAGTCCGATATAAGCATACAAATTATTTTCAACATCACTCATCAGCAGAATCTGCCTGCGCACACATCCGTCACGGTCAATGGTTAGGTTTGAAAAACCAACGTTATCGGGATCTGCCGCATATAAATATCGTGGCAGCGGATTGAGCGCCCTCAATCCATTTATTGTAGTATCCCAGCGTAGTAAATTAATCATAATAACATTTTCCGCTTCCATTAACGCATCCGCCATTATGGCATCATGATCTGTTCCCGCAATTTTATCCTTTAAGGAAATCGTTTGTAAAAAATCTATCCCTATCGCCTTTGCGCCGCCGCCGGCAACCGCTTTAATAATTTTTGCAAAATAAGGATTCCAGAATACAAAGGGATCTTTAATTTCATTAAGCGCCTTCTCATCAGTGCCGATAATAACAATCCTGTCACTGACCGGTATTGAGCCCCTTGCCAGAAACCTGAAATCGTAACTTCTTCTTTCAATGCTCTCAAAAAAATTACTGTACTGTACGGCTGCCATGATAATGCCGCACAACAAACCGATAACTATAATGCAGGTATAATATTTAAATGTATGCTTCAACATGGCAGTGAAAGAATGATGTCTTATGTCTTCTTTTTCTTTTTACTTTTCATCGTGAGGTTTTTTGCCACCTCCTCGTTTATTTTCAACGTGATTTTCTCTTTCGTGTATTTTTTATAACCGTCTTTCTTGGCGATCATCTTATATTTTCCCGATTCCAGTTCGGTAAACGAATACCTGCCTTCACTGTCAGAGGTGGTTTCTTCCTCAAAAGATTTTTTCTTTATTGTTACCGATACCCCTTCCAAAGGTTCTCCGGTTTTTTTATCGGTTACCGTGCCTGTAATAGCAGAAGATTTCGGATCGATCTCAAGTCCTATATCCCTTTCCGTTGTGGAAAGGGCGTTTACCTTTGCCGTCTCCGTATTCTCTATATACCCTGACATCTGTGCAGAAACGGAATATTCGCCCGAATCCAGCTCCATAACATACGCGCCGCTATCAGTTGTCGTATACGAGCCGTCAATGCCTTCCACATGAACAGCCGAACCCCCAAGCTCCGCGCTTGTATCGTTGTCAAAGACAATTCCCTTGATGAATCCCGGATAGCCATTCGACAATTTTGCGGTAAAGCTGTTTATGGATTCCGTTTCAGCAGCGCTTGTGAATCTGCGGGAAGAATATCCCGTGCCATTTTCCCCCATGAGAGTAGTTCCGCCGTCTACGTCAGAGGCAAGCACCTTCCAGTAATATATCGTTGAATCTCTCAGGTTCGCCTCTTTATCAACAACCGCATAACTGTCATCCAGTCCCCTTTCACGGTAATAAATCGAATCAAAATTCTCGTCTGTTGAAACAGTAATGGTATATGTTACCGGCTCATCGCTATCGGGGTCAGTACTGTCTTCCCAGTCAAAGGCAAGGGCAACGGCAGTATCAGTTCCATTGGTAGGGAAAACGGCATTAAACGGAGTGGGAGGCTGATTTTCCGCCTTATTTCTGATTATATCGGATTCCATAAAAAGAGAAACATCGTTCGTTCCTTTCTCCCGTGCAAAATAAAATACTTCGTATTCCCCCGGTTCGCTGAAATTATCCAACTCTTTGTTACTGCTGAAGTTATTCCAGATAAATTCATTCTCAGCCTCATCAACTTCATTGTAGCGAAACCTGTGGAGGTCTATTTCCTGCTGTTCTGTCATATCTTCCTTGTTTTTTAATGTATGCCCTGGTTCTGCTATTTCCACCCATGCCTCATCTACGATAGATACGTCTTCCAATTCGGCAGTCACCGTAGGTCCTGCATCTTCCGGTTCAAGGGTAACGATATCCATACTGTCGGTGA
The DNA here is from genome assembly GCA_016873165.1 of Planctomycetota bacterium. Taxonomy (GTDB): domain Bacteria; phylum Planctomycetota; class Brocadiia; order Brocadiales; family Brocadiaceae; genus Kuenenia. Next base: position 10,150 of record VGXV01000015.1, read on the forward strand.
ACTCAATTGATTCCGTCACTGTTCCTATGCCCATAATGATATCGGCGGACAACTCACCATCTGCGTTATCCATGGAAGAAAGGATGCCATACGTTCCAACGCCATCCCCATTATCATCAATAAGCGGATGCTGGGCATATTCATCAAAATAATGGCCGTTTCCCGCGCTTGCGCCATTCAACCCGTTGCCATTTTCATTTTCGGTATACTCGGCTATTTTTTCCGCCGCTTCTTCGTAACTCTTCTTAATCGTTTTTCCGTTAGAAAGAGAATTCATAAGTTCCACGACAAAAAAGTCGCCGTGCCGCAGTGTCTCATCCGGGGCCAAAGGTCCTTTATATGAAATTTCTTCAGAATCACAGCTTGTGATAATAATACGATTTGAATCCGCCTTGGACAAACCATTGATAAAACTTCCCGAACGATTGGCGCCTATTACAACAATAATTGGTTCGTCCAGCGCTTCAGTTCCAAGTGAAGATTCGAGACGATCAATATTGTCTGACAAATCGGACACGGCAATCGACTCTTCGGAGTAAATGGGAAAATTTTCTTTTTTTCCATGCCCTACCAAAAATATATACAATGGAGCAGGAGTCTCATTCATTTTTTCGGCAGCCCATGACCGTATCGCATTTTCTATCCCTTCGTGTGAAGGATCGTCATCCACCCCTGCCTGTTCCCCATTGTAGTTAAAATAGTATATTCCGTCGTCGGTAAATCCTCTTTCAATAAGTTTATTATATATATAGTTTGTTGTGAGATTGTGGGAATCTATTCCATCGCCGCCCTTCACTTTCCCTTCAACAATTATGGCATACCCCGCAACTTCTTTAGGGGAGTCCTGCACCTCTATTTCCACACTTGCAGTTTGAGTTCCAAGGAAACTTTCGGTTTCGCCGAATCCCGTCATCAGTTCCCATGTGCCAAGAACGGGCAAACTTACGCCGGAAAATTTGTAGAGAAGCTGATCTCCTGAAAGAAACGGCTGCGTTTCGAACACATCTTCATATTCTTCTTCCGGATTTATTCGTAGTAACTTAAGATTTTCCTTCGTAAACGCTTCTCTGGTAATTTCATTATCGGGAGTCAATGCAATGACTCCGGAAACATCAACGGTTTGATCAATATGGATTGCTGCGGATAAAGATTCAATCGTTAAGGCAACAGATGCCTGATTTACCGTAAATGACACCCCATCACTTTTTGCGCTTTTGTAATCAGTGTTTCCTTCCCAGCTTGCCGTAACCGTCCATGCTCCGCCCGATGGTGGATAATAATCGGAAAGGGAAAAAATGCCCGCATCGTTCGACACAACCGTTTCCGTATCTGTTTCCCCATTAGTTTTTGTAAAGGTGAGAACAACATCCACCTGGAGTGAGGGGATAATCCTGCCGGTAACCGATAGAGACTCTCCAAACGTAATTTCAGTTGAAGACAGGTCAATTTCAATGGCAGATTCTCTTTGATATACGGAAATATAATCCCCGATAGTTTGAGTCACAGAGGAATCAGCGTCAGATACGGTCAAACTTACCGTATAACTGCCGGCAGAGGAATAAACATGAATAGGATTTTGTGCGGTATCGGCGGCGTCATCTCCGAAATCCCACAACCATGAAATAACTCCACCGGTTGATGTATCGGTAAATTGCACTACTAACGGCCATGTTCCTGATGTGGGGATAGCAGTGAAGTCTGCCGTTAGCGTATCGGCTACCGATATACAACTGTCAACCGTTTTCGTATTTGAACCATCAGGGCCTGACACCGTCAGACTTACGGTATATTTTCCTGTTGCATTGTAGGTATGAGTCGGATTTTGTGTTGTATCCGTAGCGCCATCGCCAAAATTCCACAACCACGAAAAAATCTCTCCTGTCGATGCGTCGGTAAATTGGACGGTAAGGGGCGCTTCGCCGGAGGTGGGTTTTGCGGTGAAATCAGCTTTGGGGCCATCAGCAGAAACACCAATAGCGTAAACATTTCCGGTGGCGCCGCCAATATAGAGAATGCCGTTGTCGCCAATACAAGGGGCGCCAATAATTTCTTCTCCCGCTTTATATGTCCACTTTAAGGTTCCGTCATTGTTGATTGCATAAATATTTTTATCCGAAGAACCGAAATATATGGTTCCATATTTATCAATTGCAGGCGCAGTGATTACATTCCCCGTTTCATATGTCCATTTTAAAGAACCCGCTGTTCTCTCTAATGCATAAAGAGTTCCGTATGCTGAAGGCGCATAAATCGTATTTGCCCCGGAAAGGGTATCTAATGCCAGCGCAGATTCCCCAAATGCATTCCCGGTAACATATGACCACTTGAGAGAACCATCATATTTATCCAGACAAAATATTACCCCTTCCTCAGAAGGGAAAATTACCTGTTCATTTTCCTCGTCGATAACGGGCGAGCCCGACACGAAATCGCTTGTATTAAAACTCCAAAGAGTTGCCATCGTATTGGCATTTATTGCATAAAAATATCCATCCAATGTTCCCGTAAAAAGGATTTTCCCCTCGTTATCAATTGCCAGCGGAGACCATATTTCGTCAGATAGCTTTTTCTGTTGCAGCAAATTTCCGTTTGTATTAAGGGCATATAAATAATTTGCTTCATCGCCAAAATACAAAATACCGCTTTCAGGGTTAATTACCGGAGAGGAACTAATAGGCCCGTTTGCCAGGTAACGCCACTTGAGTGTGCCGTTTCTTTCTAACGCGTAGAAATATCTGTCATCAGAACCAAAATAAATAGTTCCATTTACATCTATTATTGCCGTGGAATAAATATCGCCGCTTTCGTAAATCCAGTTTTTTGTGCCATTCGGGTGAATCGATACAAATTCCCCCTCAATATTGCCAATATAAATGGCGCCGTCCTCTCCCAGTACCGGGGAAGCGATAAATTCGCCTTCCGTTTGATATTTCCAAAACAGCACATTTTCAATCGGGACATTCGAGTCCGTGCTTTGTCCGGTATGCTGAGCATCATGCATAAACATCGGCCAGGGGCTATTGGCAAGTTGGGCATGGAGAGGAAATACGTAAAAAAAGATGGCAACAAAACTAAAAAAACAGACGCAGTAACAAAAACGGAAAGTATGAGATTGTCTTAAAATTAAGAATTTATAATTGCGGTGCAAGAAACGAACCACTACGTTTCTCCTTTTTTGATGCATCAAGATAAATAATAATTCTGCTAAAAAAACTTTTTTTAAATAATGTATATTCAATAATTTACGCATTATACAAAAACGCAAATCAGTTTGCCTCAAAAAAAAATATAGTATTACATTATCTTACTCCTGTTTTTTCATGTGAATAGGATTTATATCACACTTTATGAAAAATCCTCAGGATTCATATCTAAGTTTTCAATAATGAAATATTTTAATATTTAGGAATTTCAATCTGTTCTTGTAGCGGCAAGGAGTGCCTTGCCACTACGTTGTTAAAAGTTGCCGAAGACTTAATTAACATTTTATAAAAAATAAAAGAATATTGGTGTGCGATAAATACGTTATAACTATTTCAATTTACGAATTAAGGTAATTTTGTCTTTCATTTTTTTAAAAATCCTGATAATCTGTCCTTATAGTCGAATATTGTTATTCCATTAATACCCTCGTATTTTATTAATGAATAGAGAAGCACTAGAAAAAGCATATCCCGATTATCGAAAATATATAACCAAAATATTTGATTTTGAGCAGTCTCATATTTTTAAATGGTGGGACGAGATAACCCCTTCCGGGAAACGGCATCTTTTAGAGCAAATATCTTCAATAGATTTTACACTTTTACAAAAACTCTTTCGCGAACACCTCGATCCCGCCTCCGGCACATTACAAAAAAATATACAACCTCCACACATTATCGGCATTCCGGAAAACAATGAAGGAAAAAAACTTGCTGAAACGGCAAAACGCATCGGGGAAGATTCATTGCGGAAGGGAGAAATTGCCGTGCTTACCGTTGCAGGGGGGCAGGGAACAAGGCTGGGCATTGATGGCCCGAAGGGCATGCTTCCCCTATCGCCCATTAATAAGAAAAGCATCTTTCAACTGCATGCCGAGAAAATATGCGCCCTTCAAAAAAAATACAATACTCCGGTTCCCTGGCATATCATGACAAGCGAAACAAATGATGACGATACGAAAGAATTTTTCCGTTCAAATACGTTCTTCGGACTCGACCCGCAACGAGTATGTTTTTTTACGCAGAGAATGATTCCCACAGTGGATCTGAACGGCAAACTTTTGATGGATACAAAATCAAGTATTGCAATGAGTCCGAACGGTCATGGAGGCACTATCCTTGCCCTCCAGGAAAAAAATATTATCAACGATATGAAAAAACAAGGCATTAAACATATTTTCTACCACCAGGTGGATAATGTGCTTATAAAAATGGCAGATCCGGTATTTATTGGTTATCATCTGAGGGACAAAGCGGATATGTCATCGAAGGTGGTAAAAAAACGCAATCCTGAAGAAAAAGTAGGAGTTATTGTCTCTCTCGACGGGCATTTGCACGTGGTTGAGTATACGGAACTGAGCAAGGAAGATAGATATGCAAAAAACAATGATGATTCGCTAAAATACGACGCCGGGAATATTGCTATTCATATATTCAGCATAGCTTTTCTTGAAAAATTATTTCAAATGGAAACCTACCTGCCGTATCATATAGCAATAAAGAAGGTTCCTTTCATTGATAAGAAGGGGAATTTGATTACTCCCGAAGAAAATAATGCCATTAAATTTGAAACGTTTATTTTTGACATACTAAAGCATGTACAAAAGAGTGTAGTTATGGAAGTTGTTCGGAAAGAAGAGTTTTCCCCGGTGAAAAATGCCGATGGAGACGATTCTCCGGCAACGGCTCAGCAGGATATGATAAATATGTTCGGACGATGGCTGCAAAAAGCAGGGATTGCCATTCCGATGGATTCCCATAACAATGTAGCAGGACACATTGAAATCAACCCCTGTTTCGCCTATGATGAAGAAGAATTAATGAAAAAAGTGGATAAAGGTTTGAAATTTAACGGTTTTTTGAATCTTTAAGGCTCTTGTTGGGTTTTGTGCCTCAACCCAACCTACAACCTACAAACTTTTGAATCTTTGAGGCCTGAAGTTGGTAGCGGTGGAGGGATTCGAACCCCCGACATGCGGCTTATGAATCCGCTGCTCTAACCAACTGAGCTACACCGCCGTTGATGTATGTTTTCCAAAAATACGGTTTGAAAAGAGTTGTTTAAACCAATTAGTGGAGTAATGAATTGAATTGAATTGATATACTTAATACTTATATGGAAAAGATAACATCTGCTATCGTTGTTTTCAAGAAATATTCTTAAATTTCAGTATTTAAACCACCTCCATTGTTAATGGCATATAAATGGCATTTATACTTTATTATAACTTCAATTTATCATAATTAAAATGGATATACTACGTCAATCAGCAGTCGCAGGATCTTTTTATAGCGGTGACAAAGACCGGTTACGGCATGAGATCGATACCCTTGTCATCAAGGATTGTGAAAAACAATCCGCACTGGGAGTTGTTTCTCCCCATGCGGGGTATATGTATTCCGGAAGTGTTGCCGGAAGTTTGTATTCGCACGTTATAATACCGGACACGGTAGTGATATTGTCTCCCAACCATACCGGATATGGCAAACCATACTCCATCTGGCCCGGAGGTTCATGGAATACTCCCCTCGGAGATATTGCCGTAAATGAAGAGGTGGTAAACGAATTGACCGATAACTGTCCGCTGATAAAGAAAGATCAGGAGGCGCATTTGTATGAACATGCTGCCGAGGTGCAAATCCCCTTTATTCAATATTTTAATCCCGACACAAAAATAGTGGTAATGACTATTTCCGCCCGAAAAATTCAGGATTTAAAAACGATAGGCAAATGCATGGCTCAAACGTTACAGAAATTATGCCCGGATGCCCTTGTCGTGGCGTCTTCCGATATGACGCATCACGAGCCGCAGGAATCTGCAAACAGGAAAGACAAAATTGCCATCGATGAAATTCTGGCGCTCAATGAAGACGGTTTATACAACAAAGTACACGAATTCCGTATTTCCATGTGCGGGATATATCCGGCGGTGATTATGCTGGCTTGCTCCAAAGAGCGCGGAGCAAAAGAAGCAAGGCTTGTGCGTTACGCCACAAGCGGAGATGTTACCGACGATTATGATCAGGTGGTAGGATATGCGGGAATTATAGTACGGTAATATATTTAAAAATCATCATTACACTATTAAATTAGATTCTTCGCTCTGCTCAGAATGACAAGTTAAAATGTCATTCTGAATGGAGCAAAGCGGAATGAAGAATCTAATTGTTTTATTCAACCGTCACGCTTTTTGCCAGATTTCTTGGTTTGTCCACGTCGCAACCGCGCAAGACGGCCATGTGATACGCAAGCAATTGAAGGGGGATTACCGAAAGAATTGGTATCAGAACGTTTGAAGTTTCCGGGATGTGAAATACATGATCGACCCTTTCGGTAATTTCCCGGTCACCTTCCGTAGCGATTGCAATAACCTTTCCGCCCCTCGATTTTACTTCTTCGATATTGTTGAGTATTTTTCCGTACGTACTGTCTTTTGTTGCAATAAATATTACCGGCATGTTTTTGTCAATAAGGGCGATAGGGCCATGTTTCATTTCCGCGGCAGGATAGCCTTCCGCATGGATATATGAAATTTCTTTTAATTTAAGTGCGCCCTCCAGCGCCACCGGATAGTTGAATCCCCTGCCGAGATAGAGGGCATGATTTGTGTTCTTGTATATTTCCGCGATTTCGCCGATCTCCTTTTCTCTTTCAAGAATCTCCTGTATCTTGTCGGGAATAGCGCGAATGGCGGCTATCATGCCGGATTCCACGAAGGATTGTTTATTTTTCAGGAGCAACAGGTAAAGAGAAAATAAATATAATGCGGCTATCTGCGCGGTAAATGCCTTTGTTGAGGCGACTCCGATTTCCGGGCCGATATGCAGATAAATTCCCGCTGCGGCTTCACGGGCGATGCTGCTGCCAACAACATTGCAAATGGACAGTATTATGGCGCCCTTTTCTTTTGCCTCGCGCATGGCCGCCAGCGTATCCGCAGTCTCTCCCGATTGACTGATTGCTATGACAATAGTATCTTTTTCAATAATAGGATTGCGATAACGAAATTCTGACGCATATTCCACTTCGACCGGTATCCTGACCAGTTCTTCCAGCATATATTCCCCGACCAGCCCCGCATGCCAGGATGTTCCGCAGGCAACAATAATAATTCGTTTTGCCGCTGATAGTTGTTTTTCCCGGTTAATGAGTCCGCCTAGTTTTATCGGACCCCGATGTCCGTCCACCCTGCCTCTCATAAGATTAAGAAGCGCCTGGGGCTGTTCGTGGATTTCCTTCAGCATGAAGTGTTTGTAGCCGCCTTTTTCGATCATATCAATATTCCACAGCACTTCTTCCGTTTTCTTGTAGGTAGGAATATTTTGTATCGTCTTTGTTTTGTAACCGTCCGGAGTAAGGATTGCTATTTCATTGTCATCCAGATAGATAACCTCCCGTGTATGTTCCAATGAGGCGGAGACATCGGAAGTAATGAAATATTCCTGATCTCCTATTCCCAGTATTAACGGCGACCCGCATCTTGCCGCTACGATTTTTTTGGGATCTTTTGATGAAATAACCGCAAGTCCATACGTTCCCTCTACTTTTTTCAGGGCTTCCATAACGGCGGTTTCGAGATTATTCCGGTAATGCTCCTCGATAAGGTGCGCCAGCACCTCGGTATCCGTCTGGCTTCTAAACGTATGACCATTTTGTTGCAGTTTTGATTTCAAATAGTCATAATTCTCGATAATTCCATTATGAACCAAAGCGATTTCGCCATGACAATCAAAATGAGGGTGCGCATTTTCAACCGTCGGCGGTCCGTGGGTTGCCCATCGTGTATGAACAATGCCCGCATGTGATTTGTAGGCATGACCACGTAGTTTTTCCTCCAGCATTGCAATTTTTCCGACGGCCTTTTCACACCGCAGAGAACCGTTTTCGAAAAAGGCGATACCGGAAGAGTCATATCCGCGGTATTCCAGTCTTTTAATGCCTTCAATCAAAACAGGGATGGCATTTTTTGGTCCGATATAACCGACAATTCCGCACATATATTCCCTCCTGTCTCAGGATGTATGCATGAATTTTTTCAGCGCCTGATACATTTCAGGCAGCTTCCTGATTACCACCTGAATTCGTTTTTCCTCGCTTAGTGCCTTTGCCGGAGATCCCCAGACAACGGCCCCCGGTTTAAGGCTTTTATAAACTTTGGAACCTCCGCCTATAACACAATTATCTCCGATTGTCGCATGATCGGTGATGCCAACATCTTCGGCCACCATAACATTCTTTCCGATTTTTGCGCTACCGGCGACTTTTGCATAGCCGATAAGCATCGTATCATCGCCAATTTCCACATTATGGGCAATATGGGAATGATTATCTATTTTCACACCATTTCCAATGACTGTCTTATCAATAGCGGCGCGGCAGATAGTTACCATAGATCCGATTTCCACATCATCGCCAATTTCTACCGTTCCTATTTGGGGAATCTTTATGTGTTTTTTTTCCATTTGAAGATAGCCAAAACCGTCATCGCCGATAACACTGTTGCAATGAATAATTACCTTTCTGCCGATACTGCATTTTTCCCGAACAGAAACATTTGCGTAAATCAGGGTATCGTTCCCTATCCTGCAATATTTCCCGATGAAAGTATGTGGATAAATAACAACATTATTTCCTATCACTGTATTGTCTTCAATCACCACATATGCGCCGATAGAAACTCCTTTGCCAATGACAACGCTGCTGCCGATAATTGCAGAAGGATGAATACCTGCCGGGCGTGTAAATCTTTTTTTTGCCACATCTTCCATAAGGAGAGTAAATGCAAAAAACGGATTTTTTATTACGATACAAGGTTTGTTGCATGCCGGAATTTCGCGGTGTACTACTAATGCGGAAGCCTGAGATGCCAAAGCTTTCGGAATAAACGTGTCGTTTTTAATAAAAGAAATATCGCCTTTTACGGCATTTTCAATACTGGCAATGCCGGTAATAACGGATTTCCCTTCACCGATAATTTTACCACCTATGATCGATTGGATTTGGTTTAAGGTGTATTCCATGGTTTCTTTTCGTTTTCATTATACCCTGCCGAGGACGACGGTGGCATTATGACCACCAAACCCAAATGAATTAGAAAGAACCTTGTTAAGCCTTTTTTTGCGCGCTTCGTTAGGAACGAAATCCAACCCGGAACACTGCGGATCCGGGGTTTCATAATTTATTGTCGGAGGAATAATCCCCTCATTCAGCGCAAATGCGCATATTATAATTTCCACGCTTCCGGAAGCGCCAAGCTGATGTCCAAGCATTGACTTGGTAGAGCTTACGGGGATTTTTGAAGCATGTTCGCCAAAAACCTTTTTAATGGCGCCAACCTCTATCTGATCGCCAAGGGGAGTAGACGTCGCATGTGCATTTATGTAATCTATGTTTTCAGCATTACATTTTGCGTCATTTAGCGCATTTGTCATACATCGTATTGCACCTTCGCCGCTGTTTTCCGGAGCGGCAATATGGTATGCATCTGTGGTTATGCCATATCCTAATATCTCTGCGTAAATAGAGGCGCCTCTCTTTCTGGCCGATTCCAGTTCTTCTATAACAACTATTCCCGCTCCTTCAGACATAACAAAGCCGTCCCGGTCATTATCAAACGGTCTGCTTGCTCTTTGCGGTTCGTTATTGCGGGCAGACAATGCCTTCATTGCGCCAAACCCGCTTAAGGCCAGAGGAGAAATAACTGCTTCAGAACTTCCCGCAATCATAATGTCGGCATCGCCGCTCTGTATTATTCGTACCGCTTCCCCTATGGCAATTACCCCTGTTGTACAGGCTGCAACAACGGCAAAGCCGGGGCCTTTTAACCCATAGCGAATAGCAACCTGAGCAGGCGCAGCGTTTACCATTAGCTTGGGAACCATGAAAGGGGAAACCCTTGATGGCCCTTTGTTTAACAGATTTTTATGCTGCGCCTCAAGCTCTATAAGACCACCCATACCGGAACCAATTAAAACACCCGTGCGCAGTATATCAATGCTATTTATATTTAAATCCGCATCTTTTAGCGCCAGATCTGTCGCCGCTACCGCAAATTGTGAAAACCGGTCCAGCCTCCTGGCCTCTTTTATATCAAACCATTGTGTTGGGTCAAAATCGCTTACTTCACCGGCAAAGTTAACTTCGAAATTAGAAGTGTCAAAAGAAGCGATAGGTTTTATGCCACTTTCACCGTTGCATAATGCAGTCCATATTTTCTTTTTTTCACCTCCCAGCGAGGTTATTGCCCCGGCGCCAGTGATGACGACCCTTTTTCGTCCTTGCATTTATTTGTGTTCCTCGATGTATTTGATTGCATCTCCCACTGTGCGTATTTTTTCCGCATCTTCATCAGGAATATTCATGTCAAAGGCATCTTCAAATTCCATGATTAATTCCACCGTATCCAGCGAATCTGCGCCCAAATCATTGATAAATGATGTTTCCGGTGTTATCTGTTCCGCTTTTACTCCCATTTGTTTTGTAATTATTTCTTTTACTTTTTCCCCGACTGACGCCACGATTTTCACCTCCTTGTTAAAAACAATTCGAATTTATTGATTAAAGATCTGTTATCGTGCCAATACTTTTAACTTGCTGAGTAGCATCTATTTTCTTCATAAGCCCCGACAATGTTTTCCCCGGGCCTATTTCATAAAACTGACTAATTCCATCCTGTATCAATTTCAGCATGGACTGAGACCATCTGACAGGACTGTTTAGTTGTTTTGCCAGAGACATTCGTATTTCCTCCGGCTCTGCAACATAATCCGCATGTATGTTTGCGACTACAGGAATTTTCGACCTGGAGATAGCAGTTGATTTCAGTTCAGAAGATAATTTGTCGCTGGCAGGAGACATTAAATCAGAATGAAACGCGCCATGTACTTTTAACGGAATTGCCATTCTGGCCCCTCTTTCTTTTGCCAACAAAGCCGCCTTTTCCAGCATCGTTGTTTCTCCTGATATTACCACCTGTCCCGGACTGTTATAGTTTGCGGCGCAGATTACGCCAAAAGGTTTCAATTCATCACAAATTTGCTCAATTTTTGCATCATCCAGTCCGATGACAGAAACCATCCCGCCGGGATTCATCTCGCAGGCTTCCTGCATGTATACACCGCGTTTGTACACCAATTTTACTGCGTCCGCAAAAGCAAGCGAACCTGCCGCTACATGAGCGGTGTATTCCCCCAAACTCAATCCGGCAACCGCATCGCATGTACTTGTTTCAAAAAAAGAACTTTTTTTCAAAACCTGAAGTATTGCAAAAGAAGTTACCAGTATGGCAGGCTGGCAAAGGGACGTCTTGTTTAATTCTTCCTGATTTCCCTCGAAACATAAAGACGCCAGGTCAAACCCTAACACATCATTTGCCTGATCAAAAACTTCCCGCGCATCTTTGTATTGTCTGTAAAAATCTTTTCCCATGCCCACCAACTGAGTGCCCTGGCCGGGAAAAAGAAAAGCCGTTTTCCGCATAATGCTACCACTTAATAACCGATGATCCCCATGTCAATCCTCCTCCAAAAGCAACCAGCATCACCAAATCGCCTTTTTTGAGCCTTCCTTCCTGTTGCGCCTCATCGATTGCTATGGGAACTGACGCAGAAGACGTATTGCCATATTTATTAATATTTACAAATGCTTTTTCCATAGGCAGATTTAGTTTTTCCATGGTTGCTTCAATAATTCTCAGATTGCTTTGGTGTGGTATAATTAAATCTATGTCCTGAACATCAAAGCCGTTTTTTTGAGCAGTTTCAATAACCAGATTGGTGATATTATTAATCGCCAGTTTAAATACTTCTTTTCCTCTGAATTGAATATAATGTAATCGTTGCTGTATGCTGTCCGGTGAGGCCGGATGTTTTGAACCGCCGCCATGAATTATAAGCACATCTGAATGCGATCCGTCCGAAACCAATCGTGTATCAAGTATTTGATGTTTTTCCGGGTTATTTTGCACTACCACAGCGCCTGCTCCGTCTCCAAACAAGACGCAGGTTGTCCGGTCGGTATAATCCACAATCTTTGAAAGGCATTCTGAACCCACCACTAAAACGGTTTTTGCGGCGCCGGAATTTACAAAACTTTGTCCGATGGAGAGCGCATACACAAATCCTGAACAAGCGGCAGAAATATCAAAAGCGCTTGCGCGCGTAGCGCCAATTTGTTTTTGCAAACAACAGGAAGTAGACGGGAAAAGATAGTCAGGGGTAATAGTAGAAGTGATGATCATATCGATTTCTTCGGCAGAAATTCCGGCATTTTCGATTGCCTTTAGAGAAGCATGGGCGGCAAGGTCTGAAGTTGCCACTCCATTCTCAACGATACGACGTTCCCTTATTCCTGTCCGCTGCAAAATCCAATCGTCCGTGGTATCTACTATTTTTTCTAAATCATGATTGGTTAATTTCTTACTAGGAAGGTAAGATCCTATACCTGTAATCGATGCTATTTGATTTTGGTGCACGTTCAATTTTTAATTACCCAATGAAGATACATAGCGCTTGAAAAGCTAAGCAACTTCCGCAGTAAGTTTACCGGACTTTTCCAGTTCCGAAATAATATGCTCGTTAACCTTTGTTTTCGCTAATTTTACTGCCGCCTTTATAGCATTCTGAATGGCTCTTGCGTCAGATCTGCCATGGCAAATAATACAAATACCATTTACTCCCAGCAATGGAACACCCCCGTATTCGGCAAAATCCATCTTTGCTTTTAACGATTGGAAGATTGGTTTGCATAAAAACATACCAAGTTTTGTCCAGAAACTATTCATTGCCTCTGTTTTTATCGTCATCAAAAGGCTCTTTGATATCCCCTCCGCAAATTTCAATATTACGTTTCCCACAAAACCTTCACAAACGACAACATGCGCTTTTCCATCAAATATCTCCCGGCTCTCAACATTCCCGACAAAATTTAAAGGTGAGTTGGCAAGAAGGGAAAAGGTTTCCCGAACGAGATCGTTTCCCTTTGCATCCTCTTCTCCGATGTTGAGAAGTCCCACCGTAGGATTTTCAATATTCATAAGATACTTGCATACTGTTGATGCCATAACGCCGTATTGATACAAGTGCAATGGTTTGCAACTGATATTGGCGCCTGCGTCAATAATCATACACATTCCATAACGGGTCGGAAGCGATATCGCAATTCCGGGACGGCGAACACCTTTCAATGTCCTCAGATGCAATGTAGCTGCCGCTACCGTTGCTCCCGTATGCCCGGCGCTGACGAGCGCATTGGCTTCGCCCTTCGCAAGCAACTCAACACTGCGTGTAATTGATGAGTTTATTTTCTGGCGTATAGAATGTGTCGCAGGATCATCCATGCCAACTATCTGAGGTGCATGATGAATGGATATATTTTTGGGAGTAGTTCTGATAAGAGTTAACTCGTGTTTTATTTTGTTTTCGTCACCTACCAATATAATCTCAGCATCAGAAACCAATTGCGCAGCCAAGACAGAACCTTTGACGATTTCTTGCGGCGCCTTATCCCCGCCCATGGCATCTACCGCAATCCTCATATACTTACCTTTCAACAGCAATTACTTGCCTGCCCCGGTAATATCCACAGTTGTGACATATAGTATGCGGCTGATTTACTTGTTTACAATGCGAACAAACGTAACGTTTTGAACGGATACGCCCCCCCTTTTCCAAATTTCTGTCTAACGGAATAACGGGAGTTGCAAGTTTATCATGCGTACGCCTTTTACGTGTTCTGGAGTTGGAATGTCTCCTCTTTGGATTAGCCATTTAAGACCTCATAGTTAAAAATTCATTTAATTTACAAAACTCATTCAATAAAAACAGGGATCAATATATGATTTCACCGGATTGTGTGATCCCGGAAACGGATTTTATATAGAGCGCATTATACACATTATTTTTCAAATTAACAATACTATTTAATAGACACCCGATATTACGGGAACATTAAAACTTAAATCTTTAAAACACAGAATTATATATGCCAAAAGGATAAATTGCAAAAAAATTATTCAAGGGTTTTCTGCAGAATTTTTTCGCTGAGGAATACTGCGGCAAAATCAAGCGCATCATCCAATTTGTCAACCAGTTGCCCGCCTGCCTGAGCCATGTCCGGCCTGCCGCCTCCGCCTCCGCCAACTATTTTTGCAACTTCTTTTGATATATTTCCCGCATGCAGGCCGCGGGATGTTACGCCGGGACTTAAAGAAACAATCAGGATTACGCGTCCATTTTGAGCGCTTCCTAATACGACCGCAGCTTCCTTCTCCGATTTCATCAACATATCTGCAGTTTTTCTCATATCATCAGCAGAGGCACCGTCTATTTTCTTTGTTATGATTCTTACGCCGGAAACCTCTTTTGCGTTCATGGAAAGCGAATCAATTTTTCCCCGCAAATCTTTTTGTTTTTGCTTATTAAGTTCTTTGGTGAGTTTCTTTACTTCAGCCAGGAGTTCTTGTGCTTTTGAAGAAATGTCTTCCTCATTTGTGTTCAATATGCCACACAATCCCTGAACGATCGTTTCCTTTTCTCTGGCCCTTGAAAGCGCAGAAAGACCTGTTATCGCCTCAATACGACGTATCCCTGCCGCAACAGAAGATTCCCCGACGATTCTGAAAAGTCCTATTTCTCCTGTATAATTTATGTGCGTGCCGCCGCAAAGTTCCTTGCTAAAATCTCCGATGGATACCATTCTGACACGTTCTTCGTATTTTTCTCCAAAAAGTGCTATGGCGCCGGCATTTCTTGCCTCCAGAAGCGTTAGTTCTTTTACTGATACGGGAGCGTTTCCCATGATTTTTTCGTTTGCCAAGTCCTCTATTCGGACAATCTCCTCTTTCGTCAAAGAGGAAAAATGATGAAAGTCAAAACGTAATCTATCGGGAGATACCATTGAGCCTGCCTGTTCCGCATGCTGGCCAATGACGTTTCTCAATACCGAATGAAGCACGTGGGTCGCCGTATGATTCTTTCTTATTAAATTTCTCCGTTGCAAATCTATTTGTGCATCAACCATGTCACCCGTTTTCAGGATGCCTTTTGTTATCTTTCCTATATGAATAATAAAAGAATCGTTCTTTTTTGTATCTGTTACGCGAACAAGACTCCCATTCGTTTCAAGTATTCCCGTATCGCCAATTTGTCCGCCGGATTCTCCATAAAAGGGCGTTTGGTCTAAAACTATTGATACTTCACTTCCCGTTTCAGCATTGTCTGCAAGATTCTCACCTTTAATAATGGCAATGATCTTCGCTTTGCACGAATTCTTTTCGTAGCCTAAAAATGTTGTCCCTTTCGATATTTCCTTGATTTTACTTAGCGGGCCGGAGTCAAATACCTGACCGGTCATAGAGGATGATGACCGTGCCTGTACCCGCTGACGCTTGAATTCTTCCTCAACCCCTGCGCTATCCACGGCAAAACCCTTTTCCCGGAGAATTGATTCGGTCATGTCCAAAGGAAAACCATAGGTATCATATAGCTTAAAGGCCTCTTTTCCGGAAAGAACCTTTATTTTGTTCTTTTGCATGACATCCATTAACTCTTTTAACCGCACCGTTCCCAGTTCCAGGGTCTCAAGGAATTTTTCTTCCTCACTTTTTATAATCCTTGCTATATTTTCCCTGCGTTGTTTAATATCAGGATAATATTCCTGCATCACGTTGCTGACGATGGGCACAAGTTTGTATAGAAAGCATTCCTTAATGCCGAGTTGCGCGCCATCGCGGATGGCTCGTCTTAACAAACGCCTTTCCACATATCCACGCCCTTCATTGCCCGGCAAAACACCGTCCGAAATGCAAAAAACACATGCCTTTACATGGTCGGCAATCCGGCGCATAAACGTGGCATTTTCCGGCTTATCATGATATCGCAAGTGAGTATATTCTTCGATAGACTTAATTATCGGGACAAAAATATCTATATCGAAATTTGTCGGCACACCTTGCATAACGCGCGCCATTCTTTCGAGTCCCATGCCTGTGTCTACATTTTTGTTGGGCAATGGTTCGAGCTTGCCGCCATCTTTGCGGTTAAATTGGGTAAATACCAAATTCCATATCTCGACAAAGCGGTCACAATCGCATGCAGGTTCACATTCTTTTCTGCCACAACCAACATTAACCCCCTGATCGTAAAATATTTCAGAGCAGGGGCCGCAAGGGCCATTTGGTCCCTGTGCCGGGGCATTTGCAGGCCAAAAGTTGTCATTCTCTCCGTAGGAATAAATTTTTGATTTGGGAATGTGTATATGCTTTTCCCATATTTCGTATGCCTCGGGATCGTCTTTATAAACGCTGACAAAAAGTTTTTCTTCCGGTAATTTTAATTCCTGAACCAAAAACTCCCACGCCCACTCAATAGTTTCTCTTTTAAAATAATCCCCAAAGGAAAAATTGCCCATCATCTCAAAGAAAGTATGATGAGAAGCTGTCCTGCCAACATTCTCCAGGTCTCCCGTTCTGAGGCATTTTTGACATGTTGTTGCTCTTTTTATATTTAATTTCCCCTTGCCAAGGAACATATCCTTAAACTGATTCATCCCTGCCCCCGTAAAGAGGAGGGTAGGATCTTCCTGCGGAACCAATGAATCCCCGGGACAAATTACATGCGATTTCTTTTCAAAGAATTTTAAATATTTATTCCGAATTTCGTCTGTTTTCATAAGTTAATTGCTTTTCGTTTTTTTCAAAGGTGTGCTTTTTTCCGTACTTTCAGGTGGATTTTCGGAGAGTTTTTCAGTCACCATAGAAGGCGACATTATTTTTAGGATTGATTGCTCAATTTTTTTCATCATTTCGGGCTTTTCGATGAGAAATTGTCTGGAATTCTCCCTTCCCTGCCCCAACCGTATATCTCCGTATGAATACCATGTTCCCGATTTTTCAATAATGTTACGTTCAACGCCAAGATCGATAATATCTCCTGCCAGCGATATACCCGTGTCGTAAAGAATATCAAACTCTGCTCTTTTAAAAGGAGCGGCAACCTTATTTTTTGCAATGGTAGCGCGGACTCTGCTTCCGATAATTGCCTCACCGTCTTTTATGCTTCCTATCCTCCTGATATCAATACGCACCGAAGCGTAAAATTTTAACGCCCTCCCTCCCGGAGTGGTTTCCGGGTTTCCGCCATACATAACGCCAATCTTTTCGCGAATCTGATTGATAAAAATTACGCTTGTTTTTGATTTTGAAATACAAGCGGTAAGTTTACGTAATGCCTGGGACATCAATCTTGCCTGCAATCCTATGTGAGAATCTCCCATTTCGCCCTCAATTTCAGCGCGAGGCACAAGAGCCGCTACCGAGTCAACCACTACCACATCAACGGCATTGCTCCTGACAAGTAATTCTGCTATTTCCAGCGCTTGCTCTCCGGTGTCCGGTTGATTTACCAATAAATCATTCAGATTCACCCCCAGTTTTTTTGCGTATTCCGGGTCTAATGCATGTTCTGCATCGATAAAAGCAGCTACTCCCCCCCCTTTCTGGGCATTTGCAATAATCTGAAGCGTCAGGGTGGTTTTCCCTGAAGATTCCTGTCCGAAAATTTCGATAACCCTTCCCCGCGGAATGCCTCCTACACCGAGCGCTATATCTAACGATAACGCTCCGGTTGAAATTACGGGGACATCCAGCTTTGTCTCGCCCCCTAATTTCATTATCGTTCCTTTTCCAAACTGCTTATCAATGTGCGAAATTGCTCTTTCTAACGCCTGATGCCGTTTTTCTTTATCGGGTATTTCTGTATTAGTTGTCATATTTGTATAGAGAAGGATAAAGTTATAATGTATAAAAATACGAGGAATATGTTCTTACGATATACATAGAATAAATGTTGATAGCAAAAATTATACAAAACTAATAGTACTTACCCTTGTGTATGCAGGCCCTTCCGGGGAGAGATCGCTCTTCATTAACACTATGTGACTGATATTTTCATTCCCAAAGGCATAATCTCTGTATGAGTTTATACAATCCATAAGTTTGTTTATGTTTTTATGTGTTTTTACTCTTCCGACAGTAATGTGCGCTTCAAATTTGCGTTCTTCAGATGAAATTCCCAGCGCTGATAACTGACTGTTTAGCCTTTCGTAAACAGATGCCAAAATGCCACCCGGATCCACTGCTTTGGCAAAGATTACCCGCGGGTTTTTCCCCGTAGGAAAAACCCCTGCTCCTTTATAGCAAAGATCAAACGGTTTTATGCCGATGACAGATTGATTGATGACAGCAATAATATCATCTACTTTAGCTTCATCAGTAGCGCCAATAAATTTTAATGTGATATGAAGATTTTCAGGCGCTACCCGCTTTATATCAGCAGACGTCTTTTTAAGGTCATTTTGAAAGCCTGATATTTTTTCCCGTGTTGCGTTGGTAATTTCAATCGCAATGAAAAGTCTTACATCCATTCAACATATCCAGCAAATTAACACTACCGCGACATTTTATCCTTGATTCCTGTCCGGGTTATTTCATTCCGGCATATTTACAACCCGACAGTATTTGTAATTCCACTCAGGTTTTTAATGGTATTTTCAAGCCTTTTCAGGGTAGTTTCTCTCCCCAGGATCTCCATTGTTTCAAAAATACCCGCACTTGCGCTTCTGCCTGTTATCGCAACTCTTATAGGTTGAGCGATTTTAGAAAAACCAATGCCCAGTTTTGCTGTCAAATCTCTCAAACACCCCTCCAGCCCTTGCCTGTCAAAACTGTTCAGGGATGAGATTGCCGAATACACCTCTTTCAGCATTTCAGGGATACCTTCTTTTTTAAGAAACTTGTCTGTTGCAGCCGGGTCATACTCAATGGTATGAGCAAAGAAAAATCTCGTTTGATCGACCAGCTCCTGGAAATTTTTAAATCGTTCGTGGTACAATTCTATCAACCTGAACAACCAATCCGCTGAAATGTTCTTAGTATCAATATCCGATTTTTCAAAAAATAGCTTCCCCGCAGCGGTAAGTTGTTCAATAGGTGTATTCATAACATATTGTCCGCACATCCAATCCAATTTTGTGTTATCGAATTGCGCGCTCGTTTTATTTACCCGTTTTAAAGAAAATTTATCAATCATTTCCCTGATCGATAATATTTCCTGATCATTTCCGGGAGACCACCCCAGCAAAGCAAGAAAATTTACAAGCGCCTGAGGCAAATACCCTTTGTCTCGGTATTCAGTAACGGATGTTGCCCCGTGTCGTTTGCTCAGGCGGGAACCATCTTCCCCCAGAATCATCGGAATGTGTGCATATTCCGGCGATTCAAACCCTAAGGCATTATAGAGCGCTATTTGTTTAGGTGTATTTGATATGTGATCATCGCCGCGAATGACATGGGTGATTTTCATATCGGCGTCATCCACTACACAAGCAAAGTTGTAACTGGGAAAACCGTCTGCCTTGAGAATAACAAAATCTTCTATCACGGCAGAATCAAAAGTAATTGCACCGTGGACAAGGTCGTCTATCACTATAACATTCTGTTGCATCTTAAACCGGATTGCAGTGCGTCCTTCCGCATCGGTATCGTAAAATGCGTTTCCTTGATTCACAAGTTGTTCGGCATATCGTTTATATATCGGCAGTCGCTGGCTTTGGAAATATGGTCCTTCATCCCAATCCAAACCAAGCCATTTCATGCTATCTAAGATAGCATGTGTTGCTTCTTCTGTAGAACGCTGCTGATCAGTATCTTCGATTCGCAAAAGAAAGATGCCATTGTTGTGCCTTGCAAAAAGCCAGTTAAAAAGAGCCGTTCGTGCACCCCCAATATGCAAATAACCGGTTGGGCTAGGGGCAAATCTGACTCTTACACCCGAACTTAAAGTAGTTTGATTCATTGTAACTTAAATTGTTTTAATATGTTATGCCAGTATAATGAAAACTCAGGGGAAAATACATAATTCAGGATATGATAACGAATCGTGAATAAGAGTGTCAAGCGTTTTATTGATGGTCGCCCACAGCGGTAAAGTTCATCGCAATTATTTCTGGTTAAATATGATATGTTAATTTTATATTTACCTTTTTTAGAAATTATGATACGCTTTAAAGTAAGTAATTTTGGAGATTTTATTATGGAAAATTATATTTTAACCCAGGCGTTAGATTATATAAGCAGGGGAATTATGATCCAGGATGTGAATCGCCGGGTTGTATTTTTTAATCATGCCTGCGAAAAAATTACGAAAAGAACCAAAAACGAAGTGGTTGGCAAAGATTGCGGTGATATCTTTAAGTGCCACACTTCCTCTGGGTTGTGCATAACCGACAAATGTTGTCCCGGTACGGAAATACTGAATGGCAACCTTTCCCAGGGATCACGGGAACTGTTGATCAACAGAGGAGATAATCGTGAATCATGGATAAGGGTGAATGTGTCTCCTATTAAAGACAAAGCAGGAAAGGTTACCCATATCATTTCCGTTATAGAGGATGTTAACGAAACAAAAAGATTTTCCGACGAAATTATCAAATCAAAAGCATTATCCTCCTTTGGCGCGCTAGCCTCTGAACTGGCTCATGAAATAAAGAATCCCCTCAATGCCATGAATGTTCAATTATTATTATTAAAGCATGAAATAAACGATACTTATAGCAACGGTGGGTCTCAAAAAAATGAATTGTTGAAAATTGTGTCCATCGTTCAAAATGAAATTAATCGCTTAAGCAATTTTGTGGGAGAATGTTTGCAGTTCGCAAAAACAGGCGAACTCAACAAAAGCCATGTGCATATTCATGAAATGCTTACCGACATCATTGCATTGCTGAATCCCCAGGCGCAACTGAATGGCATTCAGTTGAAGCTGGACGTTATGGAGAATGTTCCTGCTGCAAATATTGACAAGGACAAGATAAAACAGGCTATTCTGAATATTCTCATCAACGGGATCGAAGCAATGCCGGATGGTGGGGAAGTATATATAAACGCCAGCAAGGCAGATGACGATATTATTATTACCTGTCATGACACAGGACCCGGCATACCGGAAGAATCCAGGGATAAAATATTTAATTTATTCTATACTACCAAGGATGGAGGCACAGGGATAGGCCTTTCTTCCGCGCAAAATATCATACAGATGCACGGCGGAACAATACGGCTGGCACCCTCTGCCGTTGGCTGCAAATTTCTCATTACCATTCCTGCGGATCAGGAATAGAAAAAAAGGCTTTAATAATAGCATGACAAAACCAAAGTTATTACTGGTCGAAGACGATAAAAATACGCTCGACGGATTGATCAAAATCTTAACACGGAGCGGGTATACCGCTTCCGGTGTCACTTCCGGTTACGAAGCGCTGAACCAACTTTCAAAGGAAGATTTTGATATTATTATTACAGATATGAAGCTTCCCGGAATGGGAGGGTTATCATTACTCCAGGAAATAAAGAAAAAAAATGCCTCTATTGCCATTGTCGTTATTACGGCATACAGTTCCATCAAATCGGCGGTAGATGCAGTGAAACATGGAGCCGATGAATATTTGACGAAGCCGCTGGATGTGGAAGAACTTGAGCTGGTTTTGGAAAAACTGTGGAATAAACAACAACTTATCCTTCAAAACCGCCAGCTAAAGGAGGAACTGAAGGATAAATATACATTTTCCGAACTTGTCGGCGGTTCTCCGCAAATGCACCGGATTTTTAAAATGATCGAGGATGTTGCTCCCAGCACTGCCTCTGTTCTTATTCTGGGAGAGACGGGAACAGGAAAGGAACTTGTGGCGCATGCTATTCATTATCGGAGCGAAAGGGCCGGGAAGCCATTCGTGGCATTGCATTGTGCCGCTCTTTCGGAAGGGGTTTTGGAGAGCGAATTATTTGGCCACGAAAAGGGCGCCTTCACGGGCGCTATTCAATCCCGAAAGGGACGGTTTGAACTTGCAGACGGCGGAACCCTTTTTCTGGACGAATTAGCAGAGATGAGCCTGAAAGTCCAGGTCAAATTGTTGCGCGTTCTGGAAAAAGGAGAGTTTGAACGAGTTGGCGGGGAGAAAACAATAAAAGTAGATGTGCGGTTTATTGCCGCAACAAATCGCAACCTCGAAAAGGAAGTTTCAGAGGGAAGATTCAGGGAAGATTTATTTTATCGTCTTAACGTCATCAGCATCCATCTGCCCTCGTTGAGAGAAAGAAAAGAAGATATTCCCATTCTTTCAAATTATTTTGTTGTTAAATACGCAAAGAAATACAAAAAAGAGATAAAAGGAATCGACCAGGAGTCGATAAAAGCGCTGTGCTCCCATCATTGGCAGGGCAATATCAGGGAACTGGAAAATACCATCGAACGGGCTGTTGTGCTGTGTAAAGGAGATTCTATTTCAATTGATCACTTGCCGGAGAGTATTATACCGGACAATGAATATGTGCCGGTAATTAAAATACCCGTAGGCACTACCCTGAAAGAGGCTGAAAAAGAAATTATTCAAAAAACACTCCAGGTGACCAATGGCAGCAAACAATCTGCCGCTAAAATATTGGGCATATCTGCACGAAAAATCGAATACAAAACCAAAGAATGGAGTTAATAGCGAAAAAAATTTCTTCCTTTTTGCCTTATTAAAAGAGTATATCAAGAGAACACACAAAGGCTTTTCGCTAAAAATCCCTCGAAATAAAAAACCAAATACGAAATTTTTTCGCTCTTTTTTCTGACTCACCTCATATCAACGTAAATTTTTCGGGAAAGCCATTCATTGGCGCTCTCTCCTCAACCAAATCACCTCACTCATAAAATACTGACGATGTAAATAAGCGTTTGCATATCAATGCCTTACGGAAACAGGAAAAATAATAATTTTTTTTTGGGCACAATGATTGCGATCTGATTATCCAGGCATTTGAAGTGTAAGGACAAAAAATTTTATGATTGTTAGTTTATTTTGAGAAAGGAGGCTGATCCATTAAATCACCACAAAGAAAAGAGACGTCCCATTTAATAAAGAAGTTGCGCGGTAAAGTATGGTGAGTATTGAAAGTGTTTTGACCGATATTTTAAAAAATTTACATTATCTTAGAAGGAGTAAACAATTATGGCTATATCAACTGGAGAATTTTTTGACAAATTAGAAACAGATATTTTAAAACATCCGGCAGTTAATGATCACCCATATCTGCAAAAATTCAGAAAAAATGCGGATATGAAGAGGGTAAAATTATACGCAGAACAATATTATTGTTTTTCAAGACATTTCTCGCGGTATTTGGCCGGCGCAGTTGCAATCTGTCCTGATGAAGCAGGCAGGGCCCCTTTAATTAAGAATTTATTTGAGGAATACGGCGGCAGAAGCGAAGAGAAAAGAGGCATGGATGCAGAGCTTACTCATCCTGCTATTTTCCGCAGATTCCTGAAAGCAGCCGGGGTCAATACCGACCAGCAGGCATTGGATAATATAGTAATGTTGCCGGAGACAAAATTGTTTGTTGAAAAATACCTGAACATTCATTATATGGATTATGTTGAAGCACTGGGAGCCTTGGGACCAGGAACGGAATTTATCGTGCCTACGATGTATCAGCCAATTCGTGAAGGCTGTAAACGCGCCGGTTTAAACGATGATGCAGTGCTCTTCTTTTCCGCTCATATTGAATTGGATGTCGAGCATGCTGCAAATATCAGGCACTCTCTGGCATTTTGTTCCAAGACCGATGAACAACAGAGGAAAATAAGGAAGGGCGCTTTTGATTTCCTTGATGCAAGAACGGTTTTGTGGGACGGATTAGAGAAGGCATCAAAATTTTAATCAAACCGTTTTGGTTCATTAGAATTATTCCTGCATTTCAATTTGTAAACACCAACAAGGAAAGGAGTATTTTATGGGATCTTTGTTTATCCCAAACAAATCAAGGGCTACAGGGACATGGACCCGTTTAGGCGATGAAGTATTGCCGCAAAGTGGTATGTGTGTTACCTGCCTGGACGGTTGTCCGGGATATTGTGAAATAGGTAAATCCGCCTATAGGGGCCCTGAAGCAATTTACCCTGTTCCGTTTGGTGAAATTACCGCAGGGGCTCAAAAGGACTTCCCTGTTGATTTCTCGCATTTTAATATTACAGGTTCAATCACAGGTCACCACCAAAAGGAATATGATCTGTTTACCAATGCCAGCATTGAGACAAAAATGGGAAGGGACGGCGGTCTTAAATTGCGGATCCCCATAATCTGTACCGGCCTTGGTTCAACAAAAATTGCCCAAACCCATTTTGAGTCTTTAGGCACTGGCGCTGCTATCTGCGGTTCAGGCATCGTTCTCGGGGAAAATGTTGCTGCGATGGATGACAAATCAACCATTACAGATGGCAAAGTGACAAACAGTCCCGAATTAATCCGGCGTTTCAAATCTTTTAAAGATCATCAAAAAGGTGGTTACGGTTTTATTGCAATTCAGGCAAACCAGGAAGACTGGAGGCTGGGAGTATTGCCGTACTGTCTGGAAAAACTAGGCGCCGATGCCCTCGAACTGAAATGGGGGCAGGGCGCCAAAAATATTGGCGGCGAAGTAAAATTAACCTCCATTGAAAAAGCCATCAGGCTAAAAAAACTCGGATATGTTGTTATCCCCGACCCTGAAGACCCGATTACACAGCAGGCATTTCAAAACGGCACAATTAAGGGATTTGAAAGGCACACAAGAATTTGCGCAATACCGGACGCCATGTCGAGGGCGTTTGACGGGTTTATGGATGACGTTCAGCATTTAAGAAATGCCGGCGCCAAATATATTTTTCTGAAGACAGGGTCTTACCGGCCTTCTGATCTGGCACGCGCAATCAAATTTGCGTCATGGGCAAGAATTGACGTCCTGACTATCGACGGCTCCGGCGGCGGAACAGGCATGAGCCCCTGGCGCATGATGAATGAATGGGGTTTGCCAACCGTGTATATCGCCGCTTTAACATACCAATATTGCAAAAGGCTGGCAGACCGCGGCGAATACGTGCCCGATATTGTGCTGGCGGGAGGACTTGTTTCGGAAGACCATATTTATAAGTCTTTTGCTCTTTTGTCGCCATTCATCAAGGCAGTCGGAATGTCACGGTCAACTATTTGCGCTGCAATGGTTGGCAATACCATTGGCAAGTCAGTGGCGGAAGGGAAAGTGCCAAAACCCGTTTCGGAATTTGGTTCTACCACCGATCAAATCTTCTATTATTCACAGAAGGTAAAAGACCAATTCGGCACTGTTCCCGCCGGCGCTATTGGAATGTATTCTTATTATCAACGGCTTGCAACAGGGTTGAGACAACTGATGGCAGGGTCGAGAAGATGGTCGGTAACAAACATCACAAGAGATGATATTTTTACATTAACAAGAGAAGCAACCGATATTACAGGAATCACCTATATCATGGATTATGACAAAGAACAGGCGGAAAGAGTTTTGGATGCATAATTTAATTACCTATACCATAAGAGGAAAAACTGCCGAAAAACAGTTTTTCCTCTGTAATTTATCGTATAGGAATTTCAAAGTCGAGATTCTTCGTCACTCCGTTCCTCAGAATGACATGCTCAAAAGTCATTCTGAATATAGCGAAGCGGAATGAAGAATCTAATTTGATGAAGTGTGATAAATCAATGGTTTTTGTCTTTTAACGGAAAGAGGAAAAGAAATGGCAAATTTAACTTTAAAAGATTTGGATGCAATGTCTGTTGATAAGGCGCAACAGTTGTCGTTCGAGGAAAGGGATAAATTACTGGATCTCATCCTGAAGGATTCCTTAAAAAATGTCGGCAAACAACCGGAACGGCAAATAGGGTTAATGAGCGATTATTTTGAAGAAGATATGGTACGGCTCACAAAGGTACGGGCAATAAAAATACGCTGCGGCGGTTTTATTCCGGTAGACGCATCGGGAGAAGTGCCAAGCCTTGTGCCAAAAGAACAGTTTAAACTGGTATTTACAAACCTAAAAAACGCATTGGAAAAGATGGGTTCAAAACTCGACAGAGTAGTAAATATGATTATTTTCCTTAAAAATATGGATTACTGGGGCGAAATGAATGCTGTTTACAGGGAATTTGTCAAATCGTGCCCCACCCGCGCCGCAATCGGGATACAAGATTTGAACAAAACGTATCAAATAGAATTGGTAAATATTATTGCCTATAAGGTGGCAAAATAGTTTTACTTCAACGCATCAGTCTTGTCTTAAAACAGCATACATAATAATTGAAAATGCCTGTTTAATGATGTGTCCCTCCCCATGTTTTTCTCTTATTCCATGAACCTCTGCTATGGACTTTGTCATAAAAGGAAAATATCTTGAGAAGTAGCGAAATATATTGTTAACTAACACAGTGGCAAATTCGTTATCTCTATGATAAAAGCGAATACTAAACGAGAAGAACATTTCAATGAACTCCCCTCTTTTGCTGAAAAACAGGAAAATTAAAAATCCTCTCTTAAAAAGCGTTCATACCCGGCTTGACGACGCAGTAGAAGTCATCCGGCAGAAAGACCCCGCTTTTTACAAAAATTGTCATAAATTATTTTCCGTCCTCAAGTCGCCGCAAAATGTCTGGAAAATGCCTTTGGAATTTTTCACAGACAGTGGCAGGAAATTAGTTCTTTTTATTGCCGTAGTTTTTCACAACCTTGTCCTCGGCCCGCCAAAAGGCGGCATGCTATTTATCTCTCCCCATATTCTCGGAGAAAACTTTTTTGACCTTTTTGACAGATTGCGGGAGGAAAAACCCTCTCTTGATGAAATCAGAGAATTTTGTTTCGAATGGGTCTCTGAAGAAATAGAAGCCCTTTCCATCGTAACCACGTTAAAACTTGCCTTG
This sequence comes from Planctomycetota bacterium, assembly GCA_016873165.1. GTDB lineage: Bacteria > Planctomycetota > Brocadiia > Brocadiales > Brocadiaceae > Kuenenia. Next base: position 37,159 of record VGXV01000015.1, read on the forward strand.
TATTCTCTTCCTCTTGGAGGAGGAATGTGCGGAGTTTTTCTTGGCGAACCGGAATCCATAAAAGGTGAAATATTTCTGAAAACCATTGAACTTACAAATGCGGAGAAAAAGAGATTGGCCAGAGAAATAGGATATTTGCTCACCAAAGAAGGGATTATGGGATATGATGCATATTCTCCGGGACCGGATATAGGCACTGACGGGGCAACGATGGATTCACTGGCAGACGGCCATTTCAGGGCATTAACTGAAATGGAAAAAATTAAGGAAAAAGATCTTCTGGAAAAATTAAAAAGCATCCGTGACGCTGAAATTGTATGGACGGAAGGTCTTCCTTACATAAAAACAGCGGCTGAGTTCGCGAAAGAAATAAGAAACCATGATCATACAAAACGAAGTATTCCCGAATTAGGCGCCGTTACGTTCAAAACTCATGGAGGACTGGCAGGCAGGGGAGAAGCCACCGCATTTGCCGCAGTAGAGATTGCCAATCTTCTGGTTTGGTACAATGAAAATCCAAAGGACTATTTAAAGGTGCGGATTGGGAGAGAAAGGAAGAATTTTTTAACGGGAAAAACGGTAATAATACATGGTTTTGGCAGCATCGGATTAAATTCCGCACAATTTTTTTCTTTAAAAGGAGCAAAAATTATTGCGGTAAGCGAGTATGTAAAAAAAGAAAAGAAAGTAGTCTCCATTTATAATTATCAGGGATTAAATATAGACGATTTGATCAAACACAAAGAAAAATATGGAAGTATTTGTGGATTCCACGAAGCAAATGTTTATGCCGATCCGTACCATTTATTAAAAGAAAAGGCCGATATCATTTTTTTGGCGGCCATAGAAAATCAGATACATGCCCATAATGCCGAAAGTATTCAGGCACGTTATGTTGTTTCCGCCACCAACGCGGGAATTTCTCAGGAAGGATATCGTATTCTTATAAAAAACGGGAAGATCGTGGCCAGGGATTCCATTGTGAAATCCGGCGGAATCATCGGCTCTTACCTGGAAAAAATACAGAACGCCCAAAACGACCAGTGGGAGAGGGAATACGTTTTTGAAGATGTTATGTCGAGAATAGAAAATGTATTAAAAAATAATGTAATCAAAAACCTGGTGGAAAAATATTCTATCGATTTATCAGTTGCAGGCGATGTGGTAGCGATTAAAAGAATTATCAGCACCATGGAAGCAAAAAGTCTCCATCTTGAGAAAAAAAGCACAAAGAAACCCATAATAATAGGAATCTTTGATTCTGGTCAGGGAGGGATTATTGTTGCGGAAAAACTCAACAAAATGCTTCCCGATGGGAATATAAAACTGCTTCTTTTCACGGACAAGGCAAATTTTCCGTTTGGACAAAAATCAAAAGAAGAAATAAATACTATTACATTCCGGGCTATCCACGAAATAGACAAACGTTGTAAAATTGTGAATACATCAAGCGGGTTTTTTTATTGGATTGTCGGTAAAGCGCCGTATTTTATTAAAGCTTTACTCATCAGGATGGGGATTATTTCTAAAGATATTATTGTCTGCTTTGCCTGCAATACGGTTGATACTATGGTTAATCATAAAAAATTACAAATGCATTTTCCGTATATACAGTTTATAGGCCCGGTCAAAAGGACATTGGCCAGAATTAAAAATTTGCCGAAGGATGCGAAGATTGGTGTTATAGGCACGGCAGGGACAATAAAAAGCGGTATGTACGAAAAACTTATAAAAGAAGCGGGATACAACGTATTGGTGAAAGCAACTCCGCTACTGGCTGTTTTATCGGAAATGTTATATAAAAAAAGCTTCGATACTGAAGAAAAACAAAAGGAATTTTATAAAATTGCAAGAAGTATAATTTATGTAAATCTGGAAGAATTTATTAAGAAGAACAATATTTCTCACATCTGCCTTGCCTGCACTCATTACGATTATTTAAAAAGCACACTGAAAGACCTTTTCGGAGAACTGGAATTTATCAGTACGGTGGAAACCGTAATTGAAGAAGTTCAGGATCTCATAAAGCAGTTGCCGCTGCAAATGGGAGAACGGGAACTGGAATTTATAAAAAGGCCAAAAAAAGGGAAAGATTTTGATCGGTTGATCCTTGAAGAAATTATTTCTACTCAAAACCTTTCATCAAGTGAAAAAGTGAAATTAGGCGATATTGAAGACCAGATCAAAACCACCCTTCAAAACAAATTAGAAGGCATTACCGCAGATGAAATTGAGGAGATTAAATTTTTTGACAGCAATAGTGTTAAAATAAAATTTAACGGAAAAGAGAGGGTGGTAAGTCTTTTTAATGTAAATTAAACACTATTTGGGTATGTTTGCCATCTGTGCTATGTATTGTTACAGTCTCGCTGGGTTTTAAAACCGGTTTCAGTTACAGCGTATTTTTCCTGATATTCATAATCCGTATTTATATCCCATAAATTGTGTGCTTTCCCGGCAGCTATGTTTTCTGCCGCAAGAATCCCCATTAATATGCTATGGTCCTGGTTATTATACTTGAATGTGCCGTTACGTCCGATCAAAGTTAAGTTTTTAATTGTATCAAGATAATCTTCGATTTTTTTCAACCGGCTTTTGTACCCTTTATAATAAACGGGATAGGATCTATGAATCCGCCTGACATACCCATCTGATATTTTGCCATTCCCTAACAGCCCTGTTTTCTCCATTTCCAAATTAGCCATGTGTATCAGTTTATCGTCATCCATTGTCCAAAGGCTATCACTATCAAAACACCAGTATTCCAGCGCCAAAATGGTGTCAGATTGTCCGTTGCATATCGCCGGCACCCAGTTCTTAAAATTGGTGAGTCTCCCCATAAGAAGATCAGGAGAATGAATATACAACCAGTTATCCGGAAAATACAGCGCTTGTTTTACCCGCAAATAAACAAGGATCGTATTTCTATAGCGTAATGTTTTCGTTGCCTCTGAAACTTCCGGCGGAACATCGGAAAATCCTCCGACTACATCTGAAATAGGCATCGTCGAGACAATATGGTCGTAAAATTTTATCCGACTATCAATAGTTTCTATCGCCACAGCCGTATTGCCCTTCTTAATTACTTTTAAAACAGGAGTGCTGAGGAAAATCCTTCCCTTGTTCTTTTGAATACACTCTGCCATTTTATAATAAATTTCACCGGTTCCATGTTTGGGATAGGCAAACTGATCCAAAAGAGTTCTGTGTTTATGATTTCTGTTACCAACGAGGCTTGTTTTAACCGCCTCGTACATCGATAATTTCTTGATTCGCTGCGCTGCAAAATCAGCATCTAATTCTGCACAAGATATGCCCCAAAGTTTTTCCGTATACGTTTTGAAAAAACAATCAAACAAATATTGCCCAAAACGCTTAATTACCCATGTTTCAAATGTGCCATCCTGTTCTGTTGGAAATAATTTTTCCTTTCCATAGCTAAGAATGCCTTTTAATATCCCAAGATAACTAAGCTTGGATAGCACATCGAAGGGTTTTAATGGGTAGTAAAAAAATTTATTTTTATAATAAATTCTGGTGAGCCTGTTAACCATTTCATAGTCATCGCCAATAACATCCAGCCATAATTGATTAACGCGCGGGTCGCTGCTAAAAAATCTATGAGGGCCGAGGTCTACTTTTTGATTCCATAGTTCGATAGTTTTTGCCATCCCGCCAACGACAGAATCTGCCTCATATAAATCCACCTCTATGTTTTTTTGCGCTAATTGATAAGCACAGCTAATGCCAGCAGGACCGGCGCCAATAATCCCAATTTTCATAATCGAATTACCATCTAAAAATAATAGTTTCTGCACGATTTAACCTTAATTTTTACACAAAATCAAGGCTTAAAAGGCTATTTTGGAGCGGCAGTATATCGCATTTTAATTAACATAAAATGTAATAGCGCTTTTTGGAAAAGGCAATGAAAAAGATACCTATTCCGCGCCGGATGCCGGAGGCTCTCTCTTTACTCCATCCACAAAAACTGTTACAGTTAAAAATTAAAGTATTGTATTGGACAAAACTCTCTATACCAAGAACAAAATGAACCCGGAAAATTACTATTCTGACTGCATCCATTGCGGAAAAGCTATTGCAAAAAAGGAACATGCCATTGTAAGCGGCAATGGCGCTGTTTTCTGCTGCCGGGGATGTGAAACCGTTTATAAAATCCTCAAGAAAGAACATTTTTCATTAATTAACAAACCGCATGCAGGCTCCACCGAATATGATATTCTGGACAGTGAGGCTTTTTTAAAGGACTATTCGGTACAGCAGGATGGAAAGCAGGGGATGAGATTTTTTGTTGAGGGGATTCAATGCACGGCCTGCCTCTGGATTATCGATCAGGTTCCCCACTGGATTCCGGAAGTTGAAAATGTGCATCTGAACATGAGCCAAAATACCTTATTTGTGTCTTTAAAGACCCCGGGATTTTTCGGAAAAGTGGTATCCACCCTTGCGGCATTAGGCTACAAAACATATCCCATTAAAAGTCACGACGAAATAAAGCATTTTCAAAAAAAGGAAAATCATCAGCAATTAATGAAGCTGGGTGTTGCCGGCGCCTGCGCTGGCAGCATTATGCTCTACTCATTCTCACTGTATGCAGGGCTTAAAGGGCAAATGGCTGTCGTATTTCAGTATATCACCCTTGCGTTTTTTCTTCCGGTTTTTTTCTACTGTGCCCAGCCGTTTTACATGAATTTATGGCGGTCGTTAAGGGCACGGCGGCCAAGCATCGACTTGCCTATTGTGCTTGCAGTCGTCATAGGGTTTGTTTTAAGCCTGTTTAATTTAATCCGGGGCCGCCAGGATTTTTATTTTGATTCGCTTTCCATGCTGATTCTTTTGCTGCTGGCAAGCAGGTATCTTTTGAACAGGACCCAACAGAAATTTTTAAGCAGTTCATACCTATTGTCCTTTTTTGAGTCACAAATCTGCCGGCGATGGAATGACGTTCATCATGCGTATGAAAAGGTCTCTGCGCATCATTTAAATGCGGGGGATAAAATCCTCGTGAAAGAGGGAGAACGTGTTCCCGCGGATGGAGAAGTGATAAACGATTGGGTCAATATAAACCCCTCGGTTTTAACGGGAGAAAGCCTTCCGCAAAAACTCTTTAAAGGCGCAAAAATTTATGCCGGAACGCAGGTGGTTTCCGAAGGCGCTGAAATTTTAATAGAACACACCGCGGGCAGTAGCCGTATCGGAAAAATATTAAAGAAAGTCGAAGAACAAATCTACAACAAAACACCATTGATCTCATTGACGGATAAGGCGGCTCAATACTTTACCCTGTTCATACTCGCCATGGGAATAGTGTTCTTTTTGGTATACAGCTTTATTGATGTTGCCGGGGCCGTGCAGAGATCGCTTGCCCTTATTATCCTGGCGTGCCCATGCGCCCTCGCCTTTGCAACGCCGCTTGCACAAAGTCTCTCTCTCAAAAAAGCCTCGAAAAAGGGATACTTAGTAAAAAATGCCGAATCATTTGAAAAATTAAACAAGGTGTCCGATGCCTTTTTTGACAAAACAGGAACCCTTACGCAGGGGCGATTTGAATTTTTACGATGGAAATCGCCTCAGGGAAACGAATCGGACAATTTTATACCCGATAATGAAACACTGAATGCCATCTATTCAATTGAAGTGCATTCCCAGCATCCCATTGCAAGAACCCTGGTAAAGCAATTGGAAAAAGTTTGTGATAAAAAACTGCCTGTGCATTCATTAAAGGAAATTTCCGGATGGGGCATTTCCGGAACAGTTGAAAATAACCATTACAAATTAGTATCCGCATTCCCTGTCAATGACAATGGCAATGAGGATTCCGAAATTATATCCAGCACAGTTGCTATATATCGGAATGAAATACTTGTCGCCTATGCCTGTCTGGGGGACAAACTTCGAGATGATGCAAAAAAAACAATTACCGAATTAAAAAAATTAGGCATTCAATCGCACATACTTTCGGGCGATAAAGATGCTCCGGTACAGAATGTTGCAAAAAAACTTGATCTTGGAAATGAAAGGATACATTCAGGCCTTTTCCCGGAAGAAAAGAGCAAAATAGTCAACAAAGTTCCAAACTCCCTTATGGTTGGCGATGGAGTAAATGATTCACTTGCCATGTCTTCCTGTTCAATCGGCATTGCAGTTCAGGGCAGCGTTGAGGCAAGTTTGGTTGCTGCGGATATCTATTCAACAAAAGAGGGGGTTTTCCCCGTTCTCGACCTCACTTTATTGAGCAGAAATACCCTTTCCATCATAAAGAGAAATCTTATTATATCTTTTATTTATAACTTTACCGGAGGTATTGCTTCGGTTTTGGGTTATATCTCTCCCCTTATTGCAGCAATACTTATGCCTGTTAGTTCAATCATCATAATACTTTCCACTATTGCAGGAACAAAATTTACACGAAGTTTTAACAAATGATCTTTTTTTTGTTTGCCAGCAGAAAGATATATATTATTATTACCAATAAACAATTATTACATATTATTTTGCTTTGTGATAATCTTAAAAAAGATAAACTTTAGCTTTTGATTTAACAAAATATTTGTTTATAATCCCCCTTTTACCTAACTTTTTTATTAAATCATAATATTCATCTTTCAATGACAATACTTTACATAATGATTCCTGTCGCAATTATTTTAGCTTCATTCTTTGTTTATATTTTTCTATGGGCTGTTAAAAATGAACAATTTGACGACCTTGAAACACCCGCCCACAAAATTCTAATTGATGACTGGAAAAGAAAATCATAAGAAATAAAATCTGCCGTTAAACCTAAGTATATGGGAGAAAAGAAGAAACATGAGCGCTTCAAACGCAAAAACCTCAAATCTTATTCAAGTCGAATATGACGATAAAATTGTCAGAATGTTTACAATGGCAACCATTATTTGGGCGGCAATCGCTTTTCTGATAGGTGTATTTGTCGCTTTTCAAATAGCAGTCTGGCCGTTAAATTTTAATACCAGTTGGATGACCTATGGAAGATTGCGGCCAGTGCACACCAATGCCAATATTTTTGCATTTGCCGGCAATGCTATTTTTGCAGGAATTTACCATTCTTCGCAAAGGCTGCTGAAGACGCGTATGTTTTCCGACTTTTTAGGCAGGGTTCACTTCTGGGGCTGGCAATTTGTTATCGTGCTGGCTGCCATAACCATACCTTTAGGGTTAACGCAGGGAAAAGAATATGCAGAATTAGAATGGCCTATCGATATTCTTGTCGCTCTCGTTTGGGTTGTTTTTGCCATTAATTTCTTTGGCACCTTGCTGAAACGGAATGAAAAACACATGTACGTTTCCATCTGGTTCTATATTGCTACGATCATTACCGTTGCAGTGCTCTATATTATAAATGCAATAAGTTTGCCCGTGAGTTTTACGAAAAGCTACATTGTATATGCCGGGATACAGGATGTGCTTGTTCAATGGTGGTACGGACACAATGCCGTTGCCTTTTTCCTTACCACTCCCTTTCTCGGACTAATGTATTACTATTTGCCTAAAGCAATAAACAGGCCTATTTTCAGCTACAAGCTTTCGATACTTCACTTCTGGTCTCTTATCTTTATTTATATATGGGCCGGCCCTCATCATCTTCTAAATACGGCGTTGCCTGCATGGCTGCAAACACTTGGCGTGATTTTCAGTGTAATGCTGTGGGCGCCGAGCTGGGGGGGAACGATAAATGGTTTGTTAACTATACGGGGCGCATGGCACCTGCTGCGCACGGAACCAATCGTAAAGTTCTTTGTCGCCGCCATTACTTTTTACGGGATGGGCACCTTTGAAGGCCCCCTTCTCTCCGTCAAATCAGTAAATGCCATTGGTCATTATACCGACTGGATTATCGGACATGTGCATGCCGGAACACTGGGGTGGAACGGATTTCTTTCATTTGCAATGATTTATTATATTATCCCGAAAATGTGGAAAACGGAGTTGTACAGTAAAAAACTCGCAAACATACATTTCTGGCTGGGTCTTTTAGGCATACTTCTCTATTACCTTTCCATGCTGGCTGCGGGAATTACACAGAGTTTAATGTGGAGGGCAATGGATAATAACGGAAACCTTGTCTATCCGGAATTCATTGAAACCGTTATCCGCATAATTCCTCTGTTTTACTTCCGAGCAATCGGGGGATTGTTATTCATGGTCGGTTTTCTCCTGTTATTTTACAATATTTACAAAACCATTAAATTGTCGTCTCACGATCTGAAAGATGAAACGGTTCAGATAAGCGCCACTCCTCATACGGTTTCCCTTTCAGAGCATGGACACCGAAGGCTTGAAGGAATGGCCGCTACGTTTACTGTTTTGGCGCTTATTGCAATATTGGTAGGTTCGGTTATAGAAATTGCGCCCACTCTTTCCATTAAAAAATATATTAAACCGGAAAACAAGGTCGCAGCGTTTACCCCGTTGGAACTGGAAGGAAGGGATATTTATATTAAAGAAGGATGCCATAATTGCCATACTCAAATGATCAGGCCAATACATTCGGAAATATTGCGATACGGGAATGCGTCCACCATTGAAGAATCGATGTATGACAGACCTTCCCAATGGGGATCAAAACGCACGGGACCTGACCTTGCGAGACTGGGGAAAAAATACCCCGATCTCTGGCATTACATGCATATGATAAACCCTCGTTCTGTTATAAAAGAGTCAATTATGCCCGGATATCCATGGCTGGCAAAGAAGAAGACCGATTTTTTCGGTTTAAGAAAGAAGATCTCTCTCCTGCATAAGATGGGAGTCCCCTATGCAGAGAAAGAACTCACTGATGCAGATATTATAGCGGAAGTGCAGGCGTATGAAATTGCAGAATCTCTTAAAAAACAGGGAGTAAAGGAAGATATAGCAGACAAGGAAATTGTCGCATTAATAGCATATCTCCAGGCGCTGGGACAGAAAGGAGTTCAATAATTATGAAACAGCAGGCTTTCGCTCATTTTACCGATACCTATTTAGCTGCCATTGGGTTCTTTTTATTCTTTTTTGTTTTTCTCGGCATTCTTTTTTGGATTCAAAAGAAGGGTTCTGCCAAATACTTTGATTATTTATCCCATTTGCCAATACGCGAGGAGGAGCAATCATGAGCAAGGATATCCATGTAAACGATGAACCTGTTGTCGGATATGAATACGACGGAATTACCGAGTATGATAATCCATGTCCTAAATGGTTAATGTATCTTTTCTACGCAACGATCTTTTTTGCCGTTTTCTACCTTGGATATCATTTTGGCAGTATGAAAAGCGAGAGGTTGCAATTGCAGGTTGCTACGAAGACGGCGCCTTCAGCGGCTGTAACTCAACAAGTACAAGAGGAACCAAAACAGCCGGAAATAAGTGAATCAAAACTCACAGCGCTGTTAACTGACCAGCTAGCATTGACAAAAGGCAAAGAAGTATACGCCTCAAAATGTTCTTCCTGTCATGGGGAATCGGGGGAAGGACTGATTGGGCCAAATCTGGTTGACAATTACTGGCTGCATGGGAAAGGGAAAATGGCTGATATAGCAAACATCATCATATCCGGCATTCCTGACACGGGTATGGCCGCATGGAGCGGAAGGATACCGGAGGAAGATATTCTGCAGATAGCCGCTTACATAAAATCAATAAAAGGTACCCGGCCGGAAAATCCCCGGGAACCGGAAGGAGCACTTATAGAAGAATAACATGTCTAAAAACTTCTATAATATGCCTGAAGATGGCATTCTCATAACCCATCCCATGGCGGTTCACGGATTCTACAGAACGTATAGAACTATTGTTGAAACAATACTGATCATCGCATTTTTTCTGCTTCCCTGGATAAAAATACACGGTTTCTCCGCAATTCTCATCGACATTCCGAATAGAAGATTTTCGTTGTTTGGTTTGCAATTCTGGGGGCATGATACACCCATGTTCTTTTTCGTGCTGGCAAGTTTTGCACTGGGGCTCGTCTTTGCCACTTCTGCATGGGGAAGGGTCTGGTGCGGTTGGGCTTGCCCGCAAACGGTTTTTATCGATGCAATTTTCCGAAAGATCGAATCCTTCGTTGAAGGAAACCATATCGCACGAATCAGGCTTCAGAAGTCTCCCCTTGACAAAGATAAAGTAATAAAAAAAACAGTGAAATGGGCATTGTTCTTTTTGGCAAGTTCCATCATATCCCACACAATCATTGCGTATTTTGCCGGAGCAAAAAACATAGCTTCGATGATCGCAGATTCCCCTTTTGATAATTGGACGATTTTTTTAACTACAAGCATTATTACCATCATCGTGCTGCTTAATTTTGGCTGGTTCCGGGAACAATTATGCATATCGATTTGTCCCTACGGAAGATTGCAGTCGGTATTAATGGACGAAGATTCTCTTGCAATAATGTACGATGAAAAAAGAGGGGAGCCGAGGAAAGGAACACAGCCGAAAACATTGGAACATGGCGACTGCATTAATTGTTATAAATGCGTAGCCGTATGCCCTGCAGGAATTGATATCCGCAAGGGGTTGCAGATGGAATGTATTGCCTGCACCGCCTGTATTGACGCGTGTGATCAGGTAATGGCAACGGTTAAAAAGCCAAAGGGACTCATCCGGTATGAGTCGGAAAAGGGATTAAAGGGAAAGCCTGCAAAATTCTGGCGGATGAAAAACATACTCTATCTTGCGTTGGTTTCCGCGTGTCTGATAGGATTAATTTCGTATGTTTCAGGCAGATCCGATCTGGATATTACTGTCCTGAGAGCGCAGGAAAGCCCCTATCGGGTGATTTCCACCGCCAAAGGAGAACCCGTTATCTCAAACCATTACACGCTGAATTTAAAAAATCAGAGTTTTCACGAAATGGAAGTGAACGTTACACAAACTGAAGAGAGCAGGAATAAAGGGATTGAAATTGTAGCGCCTGCCTACCCGGAAGTTATACCTTCCGGAAAGTCGGCAAAGAACCATTTTTTCATTAAATTTCCCAAATCACTTTTAAACAAAAAGGGACAGTTGAATTTTCAATTACATGTCGCCGCAACATCAAATCAAACAACCAGAAATTATATTAAGGAGCTAACCCTTGCCGGACCTCTCAAATAGCCTAATACAAGGCATTGGCGAAATGTCGCCTTTTTTTGTCCCTTTTGTGATAATTGCCGCAAGTCTTGTCGGCAGTATTCATTGTGTCGGAATGTGCGGAGGGCTTGCCCTTGCCGCAAGCGCTCACAGCAAGGCGGGCATGATTGCATACCATATCGGGCGTTTTTGCGGATACTGTAGCATTGGAGCGCTTGCAGGATTGCTTGGCGCGGAGTTTATCCATTCGGAAATAAAATATCTCTCCTTTGCCTCCACGTTTGTTTTAGGAATAACTTTTTTGATTATCGGATTACGCATTATAAAAGATGGGCAACTGCATATAAAGCAACCCTATCTCCTTCGTTTGTTTTACCAGAAAAATGTCGGGCATCTATTGGAATCCAAAGCTTCGCCAAAGATTTCGGGCTTTTTAATAGGGATTCTCAGCCCTTTGCTTCCATGCGGATGGCTCTATGGTTTTATTCTGATAGCTATCGCAACACACAATCCCCTGTGGGGGGGAATATTGCTAGCCTCTTTCTGGTTAGGCACTATTCCGGCGCTCTCGGGAATTTCCTACCTGGCAAAACAACCAATAAAACTTCTTAATACTAAAGCAAAGGTGTTTGTGGGCATTTTTTTGATTTTTATCGGAATATCAAGCGTGGTAATAAAATTAACCGGCATGAGCTCAAATTGTTGTCATTAACAATTTAATATGAGACATGCTCATTACTTTTCAACAATGTGAATCAAAAAATGTACGTATGTAAAAACTCGCACTTATTTGCTGAAGGCATGAATAAATCGTTGTGGAAAATCCGCTCATTAAAATCAGGTAATATTCATTGTCATCAAGAATTCTGCATTCGTTTTAGATTTCGAAAGCCTGTTTTTTAGCAATTCCATTGCCTCTATTGGATTCATTTCGTTAAGCACTTTCCTGAGGATCCACATGCGTTTAATCTCTTCAGGATTCACAATCAACTCTTCTTTCCGGGTGCCCGAACGGGTGATATCAATTGCAGGAAACAGCCTGCGATCTGCCAATTTTCTGTCAAGATGGAGTTCCATATTGCCTGTGCCCTTGAATTCTTCAAAAATTACTTCATCCATCCTGCTACCCGTATCCACAAGTGCGGTTGCAATGATTGTAAGGCTGCCGCCTTCCTCAATATTTCTTGCTGCTCCGAAAAATCTTTTTGGTTTCTGAAGCGCGCTCGCATCAACGCCTCCCGAAAGTATCTTGCCGCTGTGGGGCACTTCTGTATTATATGCCCTTGCCAATCGTGTGATGGAATCAAGCAAAACAACCACGTCTTTGCCATATTCCACCATGCGCTTTGCTTTTTCTATTACCATTTCCGCTACCTGTATATGCCTGCTTGCAGGCTCATCAAAGGTGGAGCCAATAACTTCCGCAGCAACCGATCTGGCCATATCCGTAACTTCTTCAGGCCTTTCATCGATAAGCAGGATAATCAAAAATATCTCCGGATGGTTTTTTGTGATACTGTTTGCTATTTTCTGGAGCAATACCGTTTTTCCCGTGCGGGGCGGCGCTACGATCAAGCCTCTCTGTCCTTTGCCAATGGGGGTAACAAGATCCATTATTCTTGTTTCGAGTTCATTGGTGTCTTTTTCCAAAAAGAGTCTTTCTGTAGGATGCAGGGGAGTCAGGTCGTCAAAAACAATCTTATCTCCCATAATTTCCGGGTTTTCGAAATTTATTGCCTCTACCCGTAATAATGCAAAATAACGCTCAGACTCCTTTGGCGGCCTGATTTGCCCTGAGACAACAGCGCCGGTGCGAATGCCAAAACGGCGTATTTGCGAAGGTGAAATGTAAATATCATCAGGACAAGGCAGGTAATTATAATCGGGGGAACGCAAAAAGCCAAAACCTTCCGGAAGCACTTCCACTACTCCTTCTCCATACATTAAACCGTTCTGATTTACTCTTTCCTTCAGAATTTTGAAAATCAGCTCCTGCTTCTTCAGTCCCGTGTATTCTTTGAGACCTTCGTTTTTTGCGATCTCCTGCAGTTCCTTAATCGTCTTTTTCTGTAGTTCTGTTATGTGCATCTTGCCACGTTTAATTTCTTCATATTTTTCATTTGTTTCTTTGTCTATCACGACTGCTTCTTTTTTACCGTTTGCGGCCATATGTGTTTTCTCCTTACCTTTTAAAATTACATATTCTCTATATAGTGTTGCCAAAATTTTTTGACTTGCAGAAACGTATTATCGACTGAAAAGTTATTATCGATAATATAATCCGCATTGTTCTTCTTTTCTTCCAAATCCATCTGGAAAGCTTCTCTTCTTTCCAGGTCTCCTTCTTTCCAATGCCTGCTGATGTGACTTCGTTTTATTCGCTGCTCTTTCCCGGTGTTTACAAATACAATGTAGTCGCATATCACTGAAAGTCCTGATTCTTCCAATAAGGCGGCATCAATAACGATTGCATGTCGTCGTCCGCGATGCTCTATATCGTCAATTTTTGCGTGTATCTGCTTAATGACAATGGGATGCAATATCGAGCATAAATTGTCTAACCCTGACTTATTCCGGAAAACAATCTCTGCCAGCTCTTTGCGGTTTATTTCCCCGGAATCATCTCTCACCTTCAGGCCGAATGTTTCTAGTATCTTTTTTTTAATCTCATCTTTTAAAAATAAAGTATGGCACATTTCGTCGGCATCAATGTGTTCTGCGCCCATAGAAGCCATCATGCGGGCAACGGTGCTCTTGCCGCTGGAGATGCCTCCTGTTATGCCAATAATTTTTGGGGGGTTATTCACTATGTTTCCATCCAGTTTTTTCCCGTCTTGATATTTACCTTTACCGGAACTTTCAGGGTTACAGCCTGCCTCATATCTTCCTGCACCATTACACGAGTACGCTCCAGCGCTTTTTCCTCTACCTCAAAAAGCAGTTCATCATGTATCTGCAATATCATGCGCGCTTCATAGTTCCCGGTTTTTAATTTTGCATAAATATTATTCATTGCAACCTTTATCAAATCAGCGGCAGATCCTTGTATTATCGTATTTATCGCAATTCGTTCCGCAAGATTTCTCAGCTTCTTATTCCCGGAATTAATGTCAGGTATGGAACGCTTTCGATGAAAAAGTGTTTTAACATACCCTGTTTTACTTGCTTCTTCGACTACCTTATTTCTGAATTTTTGCACACCCTGATACAAATTAAAATATGCCTCGATAAACTCTTTTGCGTCTTTTAATGAAAGCCCGGTATCCCGTGAAAGTCCAAATTCATTAAGGCCATAAATAATGCCAAAATTGACCGCCTTCGCATTGCGCCTCATTTCAGCAGTCACGTTTTCCAGAGGAACAGTATAAATAGCGGAGGCCACTGCGGAGTGAATATCCATATCTTCTCTAAACGCCGCCATCAATGCGTCATCTTCGGAAAAATGCGCCAGTATTCGCAATTCGATTTGGGAATAATCAGCCGACAGGAAGACTGCATTCTCTCCGGCAGGAATAAATGCCCTGCGAATTTGCCTGCCAATCTCGGTTCTGATCGGAATATTTTGAAGATTCGGATCACTGCTGCTGAGGCGGCCGGTCGCCGTTACTGTTTGGTTGAATGTCGTATGAATTTTTCCTGTATTCTGATTTAACAGGTTCGGCAAGGCATCTGCATATGTGCTCTTAAGCTTCGTAAGCTGTCTGTATTCCAATACCAGTTTTGGCAATGGATGACGCCACGCAAGGGAAGCCAGCACATTTGCGTCAGTTGACAAACCTGTTTTCGTGCGTCTCATTTTCGGCAATTGTAATGTATCAAAAAGAATAGTTCCTAATTGTTTGTGAGAACTAATATTAAACTCCTGCCCGGCAACACGATAAATTTCTTTTTCGAGATGCTGTAATTTTATGAACAAATCACCGGACATCTGTTTAAAGAACAAAGCATCAATACAGATACCGTTCCATTCCATTTCTGCCAACACATAAATCAGAGGAATCTCTATTCCCTGTAATAGTTGCCAAAGTCCTTCTTTTTTTAACAGCGGTTCCATCGTTTCAGCAAGGCGAAATGTTATATCGGCATCCTGACAGGCGTATTGGCATATCTTATCAACAGGAACGTTGTTCATGGTTATCTGCTGTTTTCCGGTCCCGATTAATTCGGAAATCATTATCGTTTTATAAGATAAATATTCAAAAGCTATGTCATCGAGGTTATGGTTTCTTTTTACCGGATTAAGCAGATAAGAAGCAATCATAGAGTCAAAATGAATGCCTTTTAAGACAATGTTATATTTTTTCAGCACAAGTAAATCATATTTAATGTTTTGGCCGATTTTCTTTTTATTTTCGTCCTCCAGAATTTTTCTGATTTCCGGAAGAACATTATTTGCCATTAAATGTTTCGCATTTTCAGGCGCCATTAAAGGAATATAATATGCTTCCCGCTGACACCAGGAAACCGAAAGTCCGACAATTTCCGCTTTCAGGGGGTCAGCGCTCGTTGTTTCCAAATCTATTGCAAAAACATCTTTTTCGCTAATCCGGCCAAGAAACTCCTGAAATTTTTCGATAGTATCCACAAGATGATACCGGGTTTCCTCTGTTTTTGCCGTAGCCACCATATCGGAGAGAAGGGTGTTAAAGCCGAACGATCTGAATACTTTCCTGAGTTTTATATTCTCCCCGGCACTCAATCTGCAAGATTCCATATTTACTGTGACAGGAATATCGCTATAAAGTTTCAGAAGTTCACGGGAAAATCGGGCCTGGTCTGTGAATGCTCTTAAATTCTCCTGCCTCTTTTTCCCGGTAATACGATCGATATTGGCAAGCACGGAATCCAACGATCCCCATTCTTTGATAAGTTCGAGGGCCGTTTTATTGCCAATGCCCGGAACACCAGGAATGTTATCAGATGCATCACCCGCAAGGGCTAATACATCAACTACCTGATTTGGCATAATACCTTTTTCCTTGTATAAAACATCTGAATCAATCATTGCCCCTTTTTTCGCGTTCAGGATTTTTACCTTCGGGCTGATTAATTGCTCCAAATCCTTGTCAGAGGTCACAATTACCACTTCTACGTCTTTTCCACTCAACACCGTCACTAACGATCCGATAACATCATCCGCTTCATACCCTTTTGCCGCATAAATTGGAATACCAAATGCCCTGACAACTTTGTAAATTAATGGGATTTGTACCTGCAAGTCTTCCGGTGTTTCTTTACGGGTAGCTTTATATTCACTGTATTTCTGTTGTCTGTTCGTAGTATATTTCGTATCAAATACTACTGCCAGGTATTCAGGGCGTTGTTCCCTCAGCAACTTCAGCAGCATCCTTGTAAAACCATACACTGCGTTTGCCGGTTTCCCATCTGGTGTTGTTAACTTTGCTGCAATAGCATAAAACGCTTGGTAACAATGCGAATGGCCATCTATGATAAAAAATCGTTCTGGCATTTTTGGTTAGTAGTGTAATTTGATTATACGTTGCAAAACCGTGTATGTCACTTTACATTGGACAAATTACTACATTGGCATTGTACAAATATGACAGACAGGGCGATTGCCAGGAAAGATAAATAATGAGGGTATGCCGTACGTTATTTACAATTATGTCTCTAAAAGTGGAAAATAAAGATTATTTAATTAATAAAACAATTGCGGTACTTAAAAAACTTCTATCGTATTGAAAAAAAACGGAAAATGCACAGACTGGAAAAGGATTTGATCTACCGCTATGCAAATTATGGATGGAATACTTCCTTTGATGCACTGGTCTGAATAATAACATTTAAAAACGTATTGTCAAGTCAAATATAAAAAATCACCTATGATACATTGCTTTAGATAGACTTCTTGGACACAGGAATAATAAATACGTTATTAGTTTCAGACTGCTTAGGGAAAATACCTTTTACGATACAATTTAATATTTGACAAAATAAGCTCTTACCTACTATAATTTTAGAAATGAATTATATTAAGTCATGTATTTACTGAAACTTACAAAATTATTCCGTAACCTCCCTTGTCCTCAGTTTTTCAAATATCTTGCATTCCTAATAAATGTCAGGAATTTTTCCGCAAAATGGCGGCCATATCACTGTTTATTTTTATTTTCTTAGAGCGATGATATTATTATGATGAAAAGACGCAATACCCGGACGGTTAATGTCGGGGGTGTTTTGATAGGGGGAAACAACCCGATATCTGTGCAAACAATGACAAAAACCCACACAGAGGATATTGATGCAACCGTTAAACAAATAAAAGAACTGGAAGCTGTCGGTTGTAACATTGTGCGGGTAGCAGTGCCCACAATCGTTACTGCAAAATGCCTTGGCGCGATTAAACGGCAGATAAACATTCCCCTTGTTGCAGATATACACTTCGGACATCACCTTGCCCTTGAAGCCATTGCCCAGGGAGTTGATAAAATACGAATCAATCCGGGCAATATGAAAGACAAGCAAAAACTGGAAGAAATAATAAAAACAGCAAGGGACAAGGGAGTTCCTATCCGTATAGGCGTCAATTCCGGTTCCATACGAGGGGAAGAAACGCATGAGACGCTGACTTCTTTAATGGTCAAAACCGTTTTGCAATACTGCGAACACTTTGAATCTCTTGGTTTTAAAGATATCGTATTGTCATTAAAGGCATCTGATGTTCCTTCGACTCTGGAGGCATACCGTTCTATAGCAACACAATGTGATTATCCTTTACATTTAGGCGTCACTGCTGCCGGCCCGCCAAGTTTGGCAACAATAAAGTCTGCGATCGGTATAGGGGCGCTCCTTTCAGAAGGTATCGGCGACACATTACGGGTTTCTTATACCGGCGCATCAGAATTAGAAGTAGAAGCAGGCTTTGACATCCTCGAAGCGCTGGGACTTCACAAACGGCAGAGGACCGAGCTTATTTCATGTCCAACGTGCGGCAGGTGTGAAATTGATTTGGTAAAAATTGTCGAACAGGTAAGACATCGCCTCCCAAACGACAAAAAACATCTCCAAATAGCTATTATGGGCTGTGTCGTAAATGGCCCCGGAGAAGCAAGGGAGGTTGATATCGGCATTGCCGGCGGCAAAGGATTTGGGTTTCTTTTCAAAAAAGGAGAAAAGGTAAGAAAGATACCAGAAGATCGGATGGTGGATGAACTTTTGGAAGAAATTACCATGATGAAATAATGAAAAATATTGTTATCCTTGGTTCTACTGGTTCTATTGGAAAAAACACATTACAGGTTGCCCGCAATTTAAAAGATAGATTTAGGGTAACCGGGCTTTCTACCCATTCACAATGGGAATTTCTCGCCGAACAGGCCGAAGAATTTAACCCTGCCTATGTGGCTTTGAGCAATCCTCAGTTAGCCGGAAAACTCAAACAACGCCTATCGGGAAATCACACAGAAATAATCAGCGGAAACAATTGTCTTAAAGAAATTGTTTTAAAAAGCGAAGCAGATATTGTGGTTTCTGCAGTAGTTGGCGCAATTGGCTTATCCGCAGCAATAGAAACCATACGAACGGGAAAAATTCTTGCCCTTGCCAATAAAGAAGCCCTGGTTATGGCGGGAAATATTGTTATTCCATTAGCAAAAAAAAATCAGATATTACCGGTAGATAGTGAGCACAGCGCAATATTCCAGGCCTTGCAATCCGGCAGGCAGAATGAAATCAAACGTATTATTATTACTGCTTCAGGTGGTCCTTTTTATGGTTTTCCCGCAGACACACTTGCAGATGTAACTCCTGCCCAGGCGCTGAAACACCCGACATGGCGTATGGGGCAGAAAATTACTATTGATTCGGCAACGCTAATGAATAAGGCCCTTGAAATTATAGAAGCAAAGTGGCTTTTCAATCTGGAGGCAGATCAAATTGACGTGGTAATACATCCGCAATCGATCATACATTCTATGGTGGAATTCTGCGATGGTTCCGTTATTGCACAAATGGGTATGCCGGATATGAAGGTTCCCATTCAATATGCCTTGACATACCCTGAAAGGGCAAATCTTAAGGTTGAGCCATTGGATTTGTCACGCATAGAAAATCTTACCTTTAAAAAACCGGACGCTGAAAAATTCCCTGCATTAAAACTTGGTTATCTTGCAGCAAGGGAAGGCGGCACAATTGGCGCCACGTTAAATGCCGCAAATGAAGTTGCCGTACAAGCCTTTCTTGAAAAGAAAATTCGTTTTACCGAAATATCATCCTTTGTGGAAAAGGTTATCAATAATCATCATTTTATTAAAAATCCTTGTCTGGAAGAGATTCTGGCGGCAGATGCCTGGGCAAGGCAGGAGATGGAAAAATGCCTTATTTAAATGTTTCAACAAACGTAATTCTTGTTATTGCAGGAATCGGACTGCTTATTTTTGTCCATGAACTGGGGCACTTTCTCATGGCGAAAAAAATTGGCGCCCGTGTTTTAGCCTTTTCCCTCGGATTTGGCCCGGCTCTATTGAAAAAACAGTGGGGAGAAACCGAATATAGATTGTCCCTATTCCCTCTCGGAGGGTATGTAAAATTAGCGGGAGAAAATCCTGATGAGGAAAAAACCGGAGCACCGTATGAATTTTCCTCTAAAAGCATCGGGCAACGCGCATCGGTTTTAGTTGCCGGTGTCGCGTTGAATGCGATTTTAGCATTTATCGCATTTATTGTTGCCTTTGAAATAGGCGTACCTTTTATTACTTCTGAAGTAGGGGATGTTGTGCCCGGTCAGCCCGCATGGGAGGCAGGAATACAGAGGGGTGATAAAATTTTAGAAATTGGGGGAATCAAGGATCCTGATTTTGAAGACATTTTTACTGTTGTTGCATTAAGTAATTCCACTGCCGGCATACCCCTCAAGGTAAAAAGAGGAAGCGATGTTTTTAATACGGAAGTGGCGCCCATGTATGACCATGAACAGGGTCTCCAACGTATCGGAATCATGCCTGCTACAAGCCTTGAGGTTGATAAAATATTTGCTTTTGAAAATAATGAATCACCTGCAAGGGATGCCGGAATACAGGTGAAAGATATTATTGTCGCAGTAAACGGCAAACGCATATCTTCCGAAAGTGAATTTCGTGAGGTAGAATCGCAAAGCACAGGCAAAGAAATAACGCTTGCCGTGTTAAGAAATAACGAAGAAATAAATCTGAAGATAACACCTTCAAAAATATCCCGGTGGATGCTTGGATTGTCCTGTGCATCTTCAGTCATAGATGGAGTGAAAAACCAGAGCCTTGCTCATAAAGCAGGTTTGATGAAGGGAGATGAAATACTTGAGGTTAACTCGAAGCCGATTATTGGCTTTACCGGTTTGAGAAAAGCATTTATGGATATTGAAGACAAAACATGTATCTTAACGGTAAAGAGAAACAACAAAATTACATTACTTTCTGTGCCTTTAGACGACACCGGCGCAAAAGAAGAATTTTTTAAGAGTATTACCCCCTTTTACGGACTAACAATAGACTCCGTTGTTGAAGGTTTCCCTGCGGAAAAAATAGGATTGAAACCCGGCGACAAAATTATTGCCCTGAATGAAAAGGAACTGCTCCATTGGAGTGAACTCCTTCAGGCGGTAGTATCCGGGCAGGGAAAACCAATGACCATTGGGTGGATGCGGGGAAGTGAAAAATTATCATCTCCCATAGAGCCTCAAAAGAATGGCGAAACGGCGGCAGGGAGCATTGGCGTGAAATTCAGAGAAAAAACGGAAATAAAAAAATATGGCCTGTTTGGGGCATGCGTAGTAGGCGTCCAAAAAGCGGTTATTAACATACAAAGGCTTTATCTTACGATAAAGGGATTCTTTTCCCAAAGGCTTTCTACCAAAAATGTCGGAGGATTCATACTTATTGCACAGGCATCGTATGAATCTGCAAAAGTCGGCATGGGAAAACTGGTATACTTTTTAGGGATATTGAGCCTTCAACTGGCGCTTCTTAATATTTTGCCTGTACCTGTACTCGATGGAGGACATTTATTATTTCTGGCGATAGAAAAAATTAAGGGGTCGCCAGTAAGCCAACGAACACTCTCAATTGCCCATTACATTGGATTTGCCATGATTATTTCGCTGGTAATCTATGCCACCCGAAATGATATAATGCGACTGCTTACCCTCTAAAAGCACAAAGTTACTGCATTAAAACAAGAAAAAGGGGGAAAACCCATACAATTATAGAGAATAGACACTTTTTATGGTATGTGTATGAATTGGGTTTCTGGAAGGAAGAAAAGAACCTTTCGCAAAAGGAATAAATTTCTATGCCGTAAAAGAATGTATTGCCTGCATACCTTTTTCCAGAGCTTGTTTGTTGATGGCGAGCAAATCTTTTTTTCTGCCGCTTAATGAAATACTTAACTGATCGAGAATGTTTTCGGCAGTAAATAATTTTTTAATGGTCAAATAAGCCCCCAACATTACAATGTTGGAGACCAGCACATTCCCCAATTTGCTGGCAATTTCCGTTGCCGGTATTTTGTATATTTTTACATCGGGAAAAAGGTCGCATTTAACCATGGAAGAGTTTAAAAGCATCAACCCATCGGGCTTTATCATCTCTTTATACTTCTGATAGGAAGGCTGGTTCATGACAATTAATGTATCTGCTTCTTCTATGAGCGGAGAAAATATTTCTTCGCTGGAAATAACAAGGTGGTACACCGCGGTACCACCTCTCACCTCAGTGCCGTAAGACGGAAAATATGTCACATAAAGAGAGTTTGCCATTGCCGCCTGAGCCAGCAACCTTCCCAACAACATCATGCCCTGTCCGCCAAAGCCGGCTAATATAACTTTTTCTGTCATGCCTCCCTTTTACTCCCAATCCTTTATAATTCCGAGAGGAAAGGTCCGAGTCATTTTTTCATCGATATACTTCATAGATTCGATGGCGTCCATTCTCCAGTATATCGGACAAGGGGACAATATCTCTATCAAAGAAAACCCTCTTTTTTCTTTTTGCGTTTTAAATCCTTTTTCAATTGCTTTTTTCGTTTTTCTGATGTTTTCCGGAGACGAAATACTTACCCTTTCAATATAGCTGCTTCCTTCCAAAACAGATAATAATTCACACACACGGATAGGATATCCATCATTCGAAGGGTTTCTGCCGCTGAGCGTCGTGGCGCTTTTCTGTCCTACTAGAGTTGTCGGAGCCATTTGACCGTTTGTCATGCCGTAAATCGCATTATTGACGAAAATAAAGGTTATGTGTTCTCCTCTGTTTGCGGCATGAATGATTTCCGCCATGCCAATTGCCGCCAAATCACCGTCTCCCTGATAGGCAAATACAAAATGGTCAGGATGAACTCTCTTAATGCCCGTGGCAACTGCCGGGGGCCTGCCGTGTGCAGCTTCACACATGTCGATATCGAGATAATTATACGCGAGAACGGAACATCCGACGGGAGCAAGCCCGATGGTTTTATCCCTGATTCCCCACGCATCGATAATTTCGGCGATAAGTCTCAGGACAATTCCATGTCCGCAGCCGGGACAGAAATGTGTTGGCGTGTCTATAAATGATTCGGGTTTTTCACAAATAGCCTGCATATTATTTTACCTCGGCGAATTGTAAAAGTGTTTTTGCCGCTCTGTTCTTTGGCATTATTTCCACTATTTTTTTGATTATTTCCAGAGAGGTGGGAACTCCCCCTCCTGTTCTGCCATAAAAATGCACGGGACATCTGCCCTCCACCGCGAGTCTCACATCCTCTAGCATCTGGCCAGCACTCATCTCTACGGTCAACATGCATCTTGCCCGTTCAGACATTTCTCTGATGAATTCACTCGGAAACGGCCACAACGATATGGGACGTATGAGTCCGATTCGGAACTTAAACTGGTGGCTTTTCCTCACAACTTCTTTGCAGATGCGCGCAGAAGTGCCGTAGGCTACCAATATGACATCTGCTTTATGAATATTTACCGCTTCATACCGGACCTCATTTTTTTCTATTTCTTTATACTTATTCTGCAACTTAGCGTTAAAAACCTCTAATTCCCCTTTAACAGGATAAAATGATTTTATTATTTTTCTGTTTCTGTTCTTTGCGCCGGTTAGCGCCCATTCCTTTTGAGGCAAATTTTCCCTGAATTCTTTTTTAAATTCTACCGGTTCCATCAGTTGCCCTATCTGGGCGTCACCAAGGATTAAAACAGGGTTGCGATATTTATCCGCCAGATCAAAAGCGTCATACACAAGATCTGCCATTTCCTGCACAGAGGATGGCGCAAGCACTATAACCCGATAATCTCCATGCCCTCCCCCTTTCACAGACTGAAAATAATCTGCCTGTGAAGCGGAAATATCTCCCAAACCAGGCCCACCACGCTGGATATTAACAATCACACAGGGAAGTTCACTTCCCGCCAGATACGATATTCCTTCCTGTTTCAGGCTTATTCCCGGGCTGGAGGAAGACGTCATGGTGCGCCCGCCAGCGGCCGCGCTGCCATATACCATATTAATGGCGGCAATTTCACTTTCCGCCTGAATAAACGTGCCTTTTACCTGAGGCATTCGTACAGACATGTAATTAATCAGCTCATTCTGTGGGGTAATGGGATAGCCATAATAATATCTGCAACCTGCATAAATTGCCGCTTCTGCGGCAGCTTCATTACCTGTAAGTAATTGTTTCATAATACGTTGTATCCCAAAAATTGTATGAATAAAATATGATTAATTATAAATTTCTATTGCAACATCAGGACACATTACTGCGCATTTTTTACAACCATCACACTTTCCATCCTCTTTAAATCTTACCGGATGCAGTCCCTGGTCATTCAGATTTTCTGAAACCACCAAAGAACTATGATGACATACGGGAATACATAAAAGGCATCCCTTACAATAATTTTCCTTGATCTTAATTACGGCCATAATTCGGTTGCCCTCCCCAGTTTAATTTTTCCCGCAAAACACCATAAAAAGTCCTTGCACCGGTGTCGACCATTTGTAATTCAATATCCGACCGTTCGACTATTACTTTATCACCGCACTCCAGTTCGGTATATACTTGCCCATCAACGGTAGTACCGATGCTTACCGACTGCGATAACGGTTCTATCTCAATCACTGTATTGCCGGAGACAACCAATGGCCTGTTTGTCAGAGTATGAGGACATATTGGCACTATGATAAACGCATTCAAATCCGGCGTCAATAAAGGTCCTCCCGCAGATAAAGAATGTGCGGTAGAACCCAAAGGCGTTGATATGATTAAACCATCTGCCCTGTATGTTGCAACGTCTTCACCGTCGATAAGTAATTTTATAGAAATTAATCTCGATAAAGAAGATCGGGAAATAACGACGTCGTTTACGCCTAACGATTCATGCACAATTTTATCCATTCGTTTAATCCGGCAAAGAAGAAGCATCCTTTTCCGTATCTTATACTTTCCGGAAAAAATTTTTTCCAGCGATTTGCAAACTTCCTGTTCCGTAATTTCTGCCAGAAAACCGAACCGTCCCATATGCACGCCAATAATGGGTATCTGATTTCTTGCCAACCTTCTGCAGGTAGACAAAATAGCTCCGTCTCCACCAAAAACTACCGCCATTTCGTAATCTTCTTTCGGTATTTCCTCCTGAGACAGATCGACAATTTCTGTCGTGGCATATTTATCAAGCCATGGTTTGAGGCCAAACACCATATCATGTATTTTTTTCTTGCTCAAATTCCCGGAAACCAGAATCTTTTTCATTGTTCGCATTAAACGGCCAGATGTCGTTTACCCGCATTTGAAAATGAACCATTTATTTCCGTTAATTCGAGCGCCGCGATAAATTTATCCGCAATGCCATCCGCATCCAAACCGAAATTTTTCAATATGATTTCCCTTGCCCCATGCTCAAGGAATCTGTCTGGAATACCCATCCGCACAATCTTCCCCGCATCTTCTCTTTCATCAGAAACCATCTCAAGCACCGCAGATCCAAAACCCCCTACAAGGACATGATCCTCAACAGTAAGAATCACTTTGTGTTTTCTTATTAACGGCAAAATAAGTTTCTTGTCAAGCGGTTTTGCGAACCGCGCGTTTACCACGGTAGCTTCAATATCTTTTTCTGACAATTTTTCCGCCGCTTCCAAACATCTCTGAACCATGGAGCCATAAGCAAGAAGCACGCCGTCTTTGCCTTCTCTTATTATTTCTGCTTCTCCGATCCCAAATGTTTTGAATTCAGGATCAAGTTTTTCATCGGGAATATTTTCCTTTGGATAACGGATCGCAATTATTTCGCCGGACTCGATGGCAATCTTTAACATAGACCGCAGTTCGTTTCCGTCTTTCGGGGACATCAATACAATACCCGGCAAATTACGAAGATAGGCGATGTCAAACACTCCATTATGGGTTGGGCCGTCATTCCCAACTACTCCCGCTCTGTCCATAACAAAAACAGCGGGATTCTTCTGCAGACAAATATCATGAAAAACCTGGTCATATGCCCTTTGCAAAAATGTGGAATATATTGCTACGACAGGTTTCAGTTTTCCGGCAGAGAGACCATTTGCAAGCCCAACGGCATGTTGCTCACAAATGCCAACGTCAAAATACCTGTCCGGAAATTTTTTCCCAAAAGAAACTATTCCCGTGCCATCCGGCATGGCTGCCGTAATGCCTACTATGGAATGATTTGTCTTTGCAAGTTCTACAAGTGTCTCGCCAAAAACTTTTGTATAAGAGATTTTGTCTGCATCCTGTGTATCTTTCTCTATTTTCCCTTGCGAGAGTTTAAATTTCCCCGAACTGTGGAATTGTGTGGGGTTTTGATACGCAGGCTCAAAACCACGTCCCTTCTCTGTTCTTACATGCAACAGGACAGGGCCGTTTAAATGTTTAATATCATGTATTGTTTCTATTAATATTTTATAGTCATGTCCATCAATGGGGCCAAAATAATTAAATCCCAGGTCTTCAAAAATACGCCCCGGAGTAACGCCGCTTTTTACAAACTCCATCACATGTTCCAGTGTTTTTTCCACAGGCTTCCCAAACACAGGCAGCACGTTAAGCAAACCATGTATCTCTTTTCTGATATCAGCATAAAGAGGCATTGTCCGTATCTTGTTTAAATATTTTGAAAATGCCCCCACGGTATTCGATATGGAAATTTCGTTGTCATTTAACACAACCAGCAGGTTTTTCTTAATATCGCCTGCATGGTTTAATGCCTCCAGCGACATTCCGGCCCCTATACCTCCATCTCCCACAACAGCAACGATAAATCTTTTAATACCGGTAATCTCATCTGCGCATGACACCCCCAGCGCAGAAGATATTGCATCTCCACTATGGCCGCATGTAAAAGGATCATAAGCGCTTTCGTTTTTATCGGGAAAGCCACTAAGTCCCTTGTACTGACGCAGCGTGGAAAATTTTTCTTTTCTGCCGGTAAGTATCTTGTGCACATACGCCTGATGACCGACATCCCATATAATTCTGTCTTTCTTGAAATCAAAACAATAATGGAGCGCTATCGTTAATTCCACAACGCCAAGATTGGAAGAAAGGTGACCAGGGTTTTTTGATACCACATCCACAATAAGGGAACGGATCTCACTTGCCAACTGGGGTAAATCTTCCAGGGGTAACTTTTTCAAGTCTTCCGGAAATTCTACAGAATCTAATATATTCCTCATATTTCTCTTCTGTTGCTTAAGGTTTAAAAACCGTGCACACCATACACATACATTTATTTTTTACAATATGCTGCTATCCTTGTCATTATTATTGCCGGCATCTGCAAAATCTTTTACACTGAAAGCACCCTTTTCATCTTTTACTAATATCTGGATTTTTTTTTCTGCATCCTCTAAAAGAGAAATACACTTTTTATACAGTTTAATTCCATTTTCATATTCAGATAATGTTTCATCAAGGGGCAGATCACCTTTTTCCAGTTTATCTACGATTTCTTCAAGTCCTTTTAGCGCTTCTTCAAATTTTACTTTTGCCATATACATCAGTTTCTGTCATCGGGCAGAAACTTTTATTTCCACATATATATTCTTATCATTACCTTGTCTTACAACAATCATCAGCAGGCATTCGCTTACTCTGCTATTTCAATTACAGAGGAAATAAAACTGCCTTCTGATAACCGGGTTTTCACCTTTGTGCCAAAAGACAATTCCTTACTTGATTTAATGGGAATATCGTCATGGAGGGCTGTTGTAATCGAGTATCCTCTTTTTAACACTTTTAGCGGACTCACACTCTCTAATCTATTCGCAAAGCCTGTCAGCCGTTCCTTTTCCAATCTCACAATATGGCTACACAATAGATTTAACCTTTGCATTTTTTCGTCCAATATCTGTTGCACTCTATGTATCCTGTCAAACGGTTTTTTAAATGGAAAGCTATGTTCTACTCGTAGCAGAGTCGTTCTACTTGTTTTTATTTTAGTATACAATGATTGTATAAGTCTAGCTTTAATTTTTACTAAAAGATCTTTTAACTGATCATACCGGGGGACAACCAACTCTCCGGCTTCAGTTGGTGTCAAAGCCCTTTTATCAGCAACCAAATCAGAAATAGTAACATCTATTTCATGTCCCACCGCAGAGATAACGGGAATTTTTGAGGCATAAATGCTTCTGGCCACTACCTCTTCATTAAAAGCCCATAAATCCTCAAGACTCCCGCCGCCTCTTCCCACAATCATCACATCGATATCGGCAAGGGTGTTCAAATCTGCAATAGCGGCTGCAATTTCCTGCGCTGCGCCTTCTCCCTGAACCCTTACCGGATAAATCAGGATTTCTACCCTGGCAAACCTTCTGTTAATAACGTTCAGGATATCCCTAATCGCTGCGCCGGTAAGAGAAGTGACAATGGCAATCTTTTTGGGAAGCAGTGGAATGGGTTTTTTATGGTCCGGATCAAATAATCCCTCCTTCCCCAACCGCTCTTTTAATTTTAAAAATGCCTGCTGTAAAGCGCCAAATCCTCTTGGTTCAATATATTCGATAATTATTTGATATTGTCCCCGCGGCTCATATACGGTAACAGACCCAAAAACCAAAACTTCTATCCCGTCTTTTAAGTCAAATCTTATCCAATTTGCCGCAGATTTGAATATTACCGCCTGAATCTGAGAATTTTCATCCTTCAGTGTCAAATATAAATGACCGGACGATGGTTTTTTCAGATTAGATACCTCTCCGGCAATCCAAACGTGAGAAAAACCCTGTTCCAGTGAATTTCGTATCTTGCCGGTGATCTCAGAAACGGTTAGTATACTTTTTTGGTTTTTCACCTCGTCTGATAAAAAAGAAAATGCAGTATTCCTATTCATTCAATTTTCCTCTTTTACTTCGACTCTTTTAATACTTTCAGCTTTTCCCGTTTGGCTGTCCACAACAATTTTTACGCCATTCATGCGCACATCATTCTCTGCCACGTCAAATCGTGTGGGCATTTGCGTCATAATAGCTTTCAACACGCAATCAATCTTTCTGCCCAATATGGATTCATGAGGTCCAGTCATTCCTATATCACTTATATAAGCAGTTCCCTTGGGCAATATTTTTTCGTCTGCTGTCATTACATGTGTATGAGTGCCGACAACCCCGCTAACTCTGCCGTCAAGAAACCATCCCAGTGCTATTTTTTCCGATGTTGCTTCCGCATGCATGTCGACAAAGATCATCGTCGTTTCGTGAGCAAGTGTCCCTAAAATCTTTTCAACTCCCCGGAAAGGACAATCTATCGGTTTCATAAATACCCTGCCTAGCAAATTAATCACACCGATCGGATGTCCCAGCTTTGACTGTGCCACCACATATCCTTTTCCGATAGCATACGGAGAATAATTATGCGGCCTTATGACATTCTTATGTATTTCCAGAACATGAACCTTTTCTTTTTTATCCCATATATGGTCACCCATGGTGATGACATCCACGCCGTAAGAAAACAGTTCTTTTGCTATCTTTTCCGTAATGCCCGCGCCTGCCGCCGCATTTTCTCCGTTTGCAATACAAAAATGGATATCTTCCTTCTCTATAAAAGATTTCAGTCTGTTTTTTAATATGGTACGTCCGGGACTTCCAACAATATCTCCCAGAATCAGGACGTTGACTTTCATTCAGTGTTCTTTCTCCGTGACCGGTTGTATTTTTGCATTAAACGTTTTTCAACATCCGGAGGAACAAATTGTCCTACGTTGCCGCCCAAACTGGCAGCTTCTCTAATCAAAGTAGAATTTAAAAATGAATATTGTTCGCTTGTCATAACAAACACCGTTTCCACATTTTTATTCAATACTCTATTGGTTAACGCCCGCTGAAATTCGTACTCAAAATCAGATACCGTGCGTATGCCGCGCAATATTATATTTGTTTTCACTTTTACCAGATAATCCACCAGCATACCGCTAAAACAATCAACATCAACGTTTTTCAGGTCCTTGACATTATACCTGATCATTTCCATTCTTTCTTCCACAGAAAATAATGATTCTTTCAGCGGATTACAGCCAACGGAAACAATAAGTTTATCGAAAATGACGCTCCCTCTTCGAATAACATCAAGATGTCCATTCGTAACAGGATCAAATGTTCCGGGATACACTGCTTTTATCATAGAGATTACACCTGTGTTCTAAAACCAAAAACGCTTTGTTGTTTCCTGAAGACCCTTGGGAGTAATGTCAAACCGGTAAGAATTATCATTACGGATGGGGTCTAGTTCAAGGGTAATACTTCCTATCCAGTCATGAAAATAGCGGGACAATACAAAACTTGTTTTCAGATTCTTGCTTTCTTCACTTCGATCATCATCCGTATCATCGTCATCAGATAGCGAGGATTTCAAGTCATATTTTTCCCTTCCCATAATGCTCCATTTTTCATTAATCTGGTAATCTGCCGCCAGCATTATTGTTGAGCTGATATCTCTGATAAATCTGTGACCTATAAAAAATTGCCAGTCGGGAGGATTGTATAACTCTGTGCCATAAGACAGGACGTCAAACTGAAAGTCTTCAGTGTTAAATTCATTCCTTTCTGAAACAAACGCGATAATATCGGTTAATTGACAACGGAAATCCAGATTAATAAAATTGTCATTTCTTACAATAATTCCATTTATCCCTTCGGTATAAATACCTGAATTTGTGGGAAACATATAATAATCAATGTTAAAATCTATAAAGTCCACCGTTTTTTCATACCCTGGTTTTCCCCGTTTTGTCTGCAATTTATTTTTAACACCCATGACCAGCATCTGTGATGAATCCAATGCATCTATTTCGTCATACTGATACAATTCACTTGGATCGCGGGTGACAAAAGGACTGTAAATATATCGCAGTTCCGGTATAAATACGTGACGCAGTCGATTGATCCTGAAAAAGTCATTGTAAGCGCTATATGATCTCCAGTGAGTAGAACTCCAATCAAGCCCTAACGAAGGAATAAAACGGCCCGTTACATCCCCGTTCTCTCGGAACCCTTCAGTTGAAGTATCAATGCTTTCTGTGTATCCGGTAACTCTTCCTTCGACAAATGGCTTAACATTAAAAAAACATGGCTGAAACGGGAAACTTAGACGGGAAACACTGTCAATTCTTGTCACCGGCTGAGTGTCGATTGCTTCATTCACTACTCCGGAGGTAAATCCCGAGAGGGTTTGGTTGTTTTTGCTGGAATCGTCCGATTGTTCGACAGAGTTATTAAAATATGTTGCCGAACTTTCTGAAGAAAATAACATCCGATTGTCCAGAAGCGGTTCGCTGATGATCTGGTATTTTACTTCAGGCAGACGTTCCGCATAAGTCTTTTCCCTTAAAGAATCCACCGTCGTATCAAATCCGTTGAATTGCTGATTTACCAGAAACGTTGCTGCTCTGTTATCCTGAATCTTTCGAAGATAGAATGCTGTTTCATGATCTTTTTCCGTCTTAAATTCATGCTGAAAATACTCCCTCAAAAATCGTGGATCACTCAGATAGGAATATTCCAAGTCCATACGAATATCCTGCGGGAACATCTGCCGGTGTCTCCATAATATGCTTCCCCGGTCTTCTTCATCCACCGGTATACGATTGATATCATATTCCCCGTGATCATTCAGATAATATGTATCAACCGTTCCAAAGAGATCCTGCCCCCGGTAGCCGAAATCGAACCCTGTGCCAATACCACGTTCCTGTAAATAGTCCATTTTAAGTATAAGATCGCTCCACTCTTTTTGTCTTCCTCCGGTAGCCGCATAGAGATCCCAATCCGTTCTGATAAATGTGCCAAACCGGGAAGAACTTCCAAACTCCCAGTCTTTTAAAAGTTTTTCCTTCTCCTGAATATCAAGTGATATGTATGGAAAATATGCCAGCGGATATTGCCCCAGATAAAAGGAATTGTGCTTTGAAGAAACAATATTATGTTCCTTACTTTGAATTAACCGGATTTTTTTCCCCTTAAAATGGTAATGAGGATGCCCGTATCCGCACGTAGTTATTTGTCCATTTTTCAGTTCATACTGCCCTTTATCTACATGGTGTATTTCCTCTGCGGTAACGTGTGCCGGCAAACCTTCCAAAGCGGAGGTTTTGCTCTTCTTGGAACGCGATCCGGTGTTCTCATCGGAAGTTTTATCTTCCTGCCGGGACTGGACAGTTGTCTTGATCTTGCCATCTATGATAATGCCCCTGTCTTCTGTCATCTGTTCAAAGATACGATCTGCAATAAGAAAATCATTTTCGCGACGCATGGTAACGTTGCCTTCAGCGTATATTTCGCTCAGAGGCAATTCCATCGATTGCTGGGGCACATCGGACAATACGCTTTTGTCAAACCACAAAATTACACTATCTGCATCAATGGTCATGCCCTCTTTTTTGATTTTTACATTTCCAAGGGCAACGATAATGCGTCTGCCATCATCCTCATCCCATGAATCGATATGGTCAGCAATAATATCAATCAATTCTTCCTTTTCCCCTCGGTCTTTGGTTTTTGTCTTATCCGGCACATCCATAGACA
Source organism: Planctomycetota bacterium (assembly GCA_016873165.1). GTDB lineage: Bacteria > Planctomycetota > Brocadiia > Brocadiales > Brocadiaceae > Kuenenia. Next base: position 69,281 of record VGXV01000015.1, read on the forward strand.
GATATTCATCTTCTCCCCTTGAACGAATATCTTCTCCCCTGAGAAAAACAGGTATCTGCTGTTCATCTTCAAAGGACACAATGGGCACTATATCCGGACTCACTTCGATTCCCGTCATGGTGACAAATTTTAAATATACCTGCTCAAACTTCTCATAATTTTCGCCATGAAACATCGTTATGTTGCCTTCGCAATAAACCTCTACAATTGCATCTGCATTTTGCAGCGACTTCTCTTCGTGGAACCAGCAAACCACATTGTCTGCCACTATATGAAAAGGCCCCTGCACAATACTGGCATTTTTTTCAGCAACAAAAACTCTGATCCCCTCCTTCTTCCATGTGCTAACACGTTTGGCAGAAAGGGAAAACGGTCTATGCGCAATGTTGCTTGCGGATAGGAGGCTGTCTGCAAAGGCAGAAACCCCCGGCGAGAAAAACAGTGCGAGGATAAAAAGAAGACGTAGTATTTTCATAAAAAATGTAATCTTATTTACGAAAGAAAAAATTTTTTATTTGTTCAACAACGTAATCCTGTTCTTCCCTTGTAATTTCAGGAAAGATCGGCATGGCCAAAACTTCATTTGCGGCTTTTTCAGATACCGGCAGGTCGCCGGGCTTATACCCTAAATATTCAAAACATTTTTGCAAATGAAGGGGTACAGGATAATAGATAACTGTTTCTATGCCATGTCGGGAAAGATGTTCTTTCAAAAGATCGCGTTTCGGCGTAGCGATCATATACTGATGATATATATGGGTATTACAATTCATAATTTTGGGAAGTCTGACAGGCGTCTCTCTTAATTGTTCATCATAATACGCAGCAACAGTTCTGCGCTTTTCAGACCATTCATTTAAATACTTCAGCTTTGTGTTCAAAATAACCGCCTGAAGGGCATCCAGCCTGCTATTAATTCCGACATATTCATGATAGTATCTCGTAACCGAACCATGCACGCGCAACGACTTAACCAAAGCCGCCAATCTATCATCATTAGCCGTTACCAGCCCTCCATCACCGTATGCTCCGAGGTTTTTTGACGGGTAAAACGAGAAACAACCGATATCCCCCATTGTTCCTGCCTGCTTCCCCTTGTACAAAGCCCCTATCGCCTGAGCAGCATCCTCAATAACATGTAATCCTTTGTCCCGGGCAATTTCAAGAATGGTATCCATTTCGGCGCATTGTCCGAACAAATGGACGGGGAGAAGCGCTTTTGTGTTTTTATTTGCCACTGAGGCAATCTTATTTACGTCTATATTGTAAGTAACCGGATCGATGTCAACGAATACGGGCAATGCCCCTAATCGCGCAATTGAACCCGCCGTTGCAAAAAAAGTGAATGGCGTCGTAATAACCTCATCGCCACTTTTGATGCCACATGCCATTAAAGCCAATAATAACGCATCGGTACCGGAAGCAACACCAATAGCATACTTGGCGCCACAATAGTTTGCCATACTTTTTTCAAACGACTCGACATAATGGCCCAGAACAAAAGACTGGCTTGCTAAAACATCTAAAACAGCACTATCTATTTCCTTTTGAATACTCTTATACTGTCGCTTTAAATCCAGAGAGGCTATTTTCATGAATAAATTATCTTTCCTATCAGATCATTTATGAAATCGTTAAGATTGCTAACTCATTATAGTTAAATCATTTAAAGCCAATTATATATCAATGGAACTATCTTTGTCAATCAAAAAGAATATCACTCGCTGTCATAACCTATTAAAAACATTAAACTTGATTTAAATTAACCATTTCTTGTAAAATTGGATTGCTCATCAAATTTCCCACGCCCCCATAGCTCAATTGAATAGAGCGTTGGCCTCCGGAGCCAAAGGCTGCAGGTTTGAATCCTGCTGGGGGCATTTGACTCATAAAATAGTGCTCCTTTCAATATGAAAAAACGAATAGAACCAAAAAGATACCTTATTTCTTTCGACAGTCATACGCTTTCTCACATCTTTACCGACATACTTGTGGTCGGGAGCGGTGTTGCCGGACTGAGCGCCGCTATCCAGGCATCAAAGTACAATTCCGTTCTCATCGTTACGAAAGATAAAATTGACGAGAACAATACGACCTATGCGCAAGGCGGCATCGCAGTGGTTTTGTCCCCCGAAGACGACGTCGTAAAACATAAAACCGATACCTTGACTGCCGGGCAGGGTCTGTGCGACGCATCCGTTGTCGGTATGATTATCTCCGAGGGTTCAAAGCGGGTGCAGGAAATGATCGGCCTGGGAGCGGAATTTGACAAGGAAAATGATCATTTAATCTTTACACAGGAAGGGGGGCATAGTTTTCCGCGAATAATCCGCGCCCTTGGTGATTCAACAGGAAGAGAGGTGGAAAACACCCTCATACGTTGCATAAAAAAGGACAAAAACATTAAGGTATTTGAATATACGTATACAATAGACCTTATTACGGAGGACAACGTTTGTCACGGCATAGTAGCATGGCATCCTAAAAAAGGAACTACACTAATATGGGCGAAACAAACCATTTTGGCTACCGGGGGGTGCGGACAGGTTTACCGGGAAACAACCAATCCAAACATCGCCACCGGAGACGGACTGGCAATGGCATATCGCGCCGGCGCCGCTCTTCAGGATTTGGAGTTTGTTCAGTTTCATCCTACAACATTATATATTGCGGGCGCAGTGCGTTTTCTTATTACTGAAACGGTAAGAGGCGAAGGGGGGATATTAAGAAACAAGAACGGCGAGAGATTTATGCCAAAATACCACGAGAGAGCCGAGCTTGCTCCAAGGGACGTAGTTAGCCAAAGCATTTTGAGGGAAATGCAAAACACCGACCATACACATGTATATCTGGACGTTCGTCATATCCCCAAGAAGAGGCTTTATACCCGATTTCCGAAGATTAAGGAAATTTGTGAGTCGTTCGGCATTGATATCTCCAAAGATTTGATTCCTGTGCGGCCAAGCGCACATTATATGATCGGAGGAATAAAGGTAAATCGTTTTTCCATGACAACGGTTAAACAATTATACGCATGCGGGGAGGTTGCATGCACGGGAATGCATGGCGCAAACCGACTGGGAAGCAACTCTCTTTTGGAAGGATTGGTTATGGGGAATATTGCCGGAATCGAAGCCTGTAAATCGGCACAAGGCGTTAAGAGAAAACTTGCCCCGTTTTCAATACATGAAACTTCCGGAGGCTCAAAAACCAGTTGGCTGGATCTGGAAGATATCGGGAACTCCCTCAAAAGCCTCATGTGGAGAAATGTCGGAATTGAACGTGACGAAAAACGCCTTCTTCAGGCGGAGGAAATGATAGACATGTGGTGTAAATATGTAATGGACAAGGAATTTTCAAACCCGTTCGGATGGGAATTGCAGAACATGCTTCTTGTGGCAAGCCTTATTGTTTCATCGGCGAATAAACGCAAAGAATCCCGCGGCGTTCATCACCGAACCGATTATCCGCAAACCGATGATATTCATTGGAAAAAACATATAGTAGTGGCAAAATAGGTCTGCCTTATCTGTCCGGCAGCTTTTTCATTTTTCTTGACAACATTTATGTATCACATTACATTACGTTTCTTTCTATAAATAAATGGTAAATTAGCTCGTTCCAAAGCTCCTGCTTTGGAACGTAATTGCTTTAGAAGCTTCGCTTCTCATAACAGGAAGCATGAGCTTCCTTCGCAATTGTGTTTCCAGGCAGGAACATGGGAACAAGGATGATGAATTTGCAAAAATTTGGAAATGCTCCCGAATGGAATTGACACGCCAGATTATTTATTAGATTAAAGAAGCAATAGAAAACATAAAGGATACAAAATGAAATTTTCAACGGAATACATCACCTTTCATACGAAAAAGCACAGAGAATTAGTAAATATTACGAACGATGTAGAGAGGATATTGCAAAACAGCGGGATAAAGGAAGGTATGGCGCTGGTTTCCGCCATGCATATTACCGCAGGAGTTTTTATAAACGATGCTGAATCAGGGCTGCACCGGGACATTGAAGAATGGCTGCAGAAACTGGCGCCGGAGGGGCCGGATTATTACCACCACAGAACAGGGGAATCCAATGGAGACGCACATCTGAAAAATCTTCTCGTGGGACATCAGGTAATAGTTCCTGTGACAAAAGGGAATCTGGATATGGGACCCTGGCAGCAGATATTTTATGCGGAGTTTGATGGTCAACGTAATAAAAGACTGGTTATAAAAATAATGGGAGAGTAAATTTTTACAATGGTAATGAACAATTCAAAAATGACTGATACAAAATACACCTGTGAAGAAGCGCCGTGTGTTATGGCATGCCCAATCCGGCAGGATGCGCGTGACTATGTCCAGCTTATCGCAAGGGGTCTTTTTAAGGAGGCGTACCGGCTTGTCAGGGAGAGGAACGTGCTTCCTTCATCATGTGGCCGCATATGCACCCATCCCTGTGAAACAAAATGCAGAAGGAACAGCACTGACGCGCCAATTGCAATTGCATGGCTCAAACGCTTTCTCAGCGACAACTATTCCGAAAAGATTTACACCAAACCGGGCCGCAATTATCCGGAAAAAATTGCAATAATCGGGGCAGGCCCGGCAGGGCTTGCGGCGGCAAATGATTTAGCCCTTATGGGGTACTCATGCACAATATTTGAATCAAACTCTACCCCGGGCGGCATGCTGCGCATGGGTGTTCCTACCTACCGTTTGCCAAGGAATGCTATTGATAAGGATGTTGCGCTCATACAGCAATTAGGGGTGGAAATAAAGTACAACACCACTTTGGGAAAAGACGTTACCCTTGATGGCTTGAAAAAAGAAGGGTATGCCGCTATTTTTATCAGTGTGGGGTTGTTTGACAGCCGCAATTTAACCCTAGAGGGAATACAATACGATGGTGTTTTGAAGGGCATCGATTTCTTACGAGAAGTCAATTCCGCAGGAACTGCCAAAATAGGAAAAAACATATTGGTGATCGGCGGAGGAGCCGTTGCTATGGATTGCGCCAGAACCGCATTGCGGCTCAAACCGGAAAAGGTGTCAGTGGCATGCCTTGAGGCACGCAAAGAAATGCCGACCACCGATTTTGAGATAGAAGAAACCCTTCATGAGGGTATCAAACTGTATAATTCCGTAGGTCCGAAACGCATTCTGGGAAAAGGGGGAATGGTTACAGGTCTGGAAACGCTCAGGGTAAAATATGTCTTTGATGAACAAAAGCGGTTTAATCCTGCTTTTTACGAGGGATCGGAATCCATCATAGAGGCGGACACCATTATTCTCGCAATCGGCCAGACGTCAAATCTCTCCTTCCTGAAGAACCAGGAGGGTTTGCAGATTTCACGGGGAGGAACCATCATTGCGGACCCAAATACCTTTGCGACCTCGGTTCCAGGAATTTATGCAGGAGGAGATATCGTTCTCGGTAGAGGCACCCTGACCGAATGCCTTGCACAAGGGAAAAAAGCGGCAATTTCTATTCATAACTCCCTGAGAAACGAAAAGCGAAAAGATGAAAAATGGGCTGATAAACCTGAGGTGCAGAAAATGGCGGATTCAAGAGTCCCCCTCGTGAAAAAAGAGCAGAAACAGGACATGCCCATGCTGTCTCTAGGTGAAAGATTAAATTCTTTTGATGAGGTGGAATTGGGATTTTCGCATGAAATTGCCGTAAGGGAAGCACAGCGCTGTATGAATTGCGGCGCCGGGGCATTTGTTGACGAAAATATATGCATCGGCTGCATTACCTGCGTGAGGGTGTGCCCTTTTGACGTTCCGGAGTTCAGAAAGGGAGAAACAACAGCTTACATTGGCGGAGACTGCCAGTCGTGTGGTTTGTGCATAGTAGAGTGTCCCGCAAAGGCAATCAGCTTCAAAACTCCTTTGGAAGACCGCGGCAGAGAGAGATTGAAAACCCTTTTTGCGGAAAAATCAATCAAAAACACAAAGCCGTTAATCGTCAATTTTTACTGTCAGTATGGTTCTTTAAGCGGCAATACCAAAAGTAATGCTGTCGTAGAGAAGCATGTGAAACGTATCGGCATTTTGGGGCTTGGAAAGGTAGATCCTTCATTATATCTCAATGCCCTTGAATGGGGCGCCGATGGCGTTTTGATAACCGCCTGCAAAGAGGACGGATGCCACTTCTGCGCGGAATATGACTGGATAAAAAAACGGTCAGAATACGTTGGAAAAATCTTAAAAGAACTGGGAATGGATTCCAGAATATTCCAGACACATTTTATTTCGTCACAAACGGATACTGCTTTCCTTGATATAGCAACGCAGATGGTAAAAGATGTTGAGAGTGTGATATCGGTAAATAAGTCATAAACCAGACGATGAAATTTTTTTCATAAAAGGATAAAGAAAAATGATTGTCGCTGATTCAAAACCGTTTCAGGAAATAGAGCAAATGCTCTCTGAGTATAAAAAGGTGTATATTGTCGGATGCGGTTCATGCGTTACCATATGCCATACCGGCGGTGAAAAACAGGTGGCGGAGCTTGCTTCGAAAATCAGGCTTGCCGCAAAATTAAAGGGGAAGGCCATTGAAGTAATAGAAGATTCCATCCTCCGGCAATGTGAGTGGGAATTTATAGAAGAGGCAAAAGATGTAGTTGCCGACTGTGACGCGGTTTTATCCCTTGCCTGCGGCATCGGCGTGCAATATATGGCGGAAAGATTCCCGAACGCAAGGGTATTTCCCGGACTGAACACAACATTCATGGGCGCCCCTACGGAACAAGGGGTCTTCTGGGAACGCTGCGCCGGTTGTGGTAATTGCATCATTGGCTCTACCGGCGGGCTATGCCCCGTAAGCCGATGCGCAAAAAGCCTTTTAAACGGACCCTGCGGCGGTTCACAAAACGGGAACTGTGAGATTTCAAATGAAACCCCATGCGTCTGGAACCAGATATACGATCAGCTTGACACACAACAATTACTATCAACCATGGAAAATATCACCCCACCGAAAGACTGGCGCACCGGAGCGGAAAATCACCCCAGAAAGATGGTGCTGGAACATCTGGTGATGAAAAAGGAATAAAATCCATCCTGTTTGTTATAAAGGGGAATTTATGTTAACAGAATATATCCAGAAGGCAATGGAACTTGCTCACTATGGAATAATTGAAGATGAAGAAACATACGGGGGAGAAATCCCGAATTTTCAGGGTATTTGGGGTCGGGTAAAAAATCCTGAAAATGCAGGGAAAAATTAAGAGAAGCGTTGGAAGAATGGATTGTTTTCAGATTAAAGAATAACCTTGAGTTGCCAGTAATATTGTAGTTGGGTTTTGTTTCACTCAACCCAACCTACTTGGCTCTGACACCGAACATCTGGAGCATCGCCAAGCTCGACAATCCGGTAGTCAACTCCGAAGTGCCGATTGAATATCAGCAAGAAGCCCTCCGACATTGTGTGCTTGATTCGCTGCTTCTCGTTCACAAACCTTGCGCCGTATAACGCGGGGCTGAGCCGGTGCCTGCAGGGCATCCGTCTCCAGTGCCTTGTTATCTTCTTTTTTCTATTGTTCTCTATAAAGAATGTTCAGTTTAGAACTAACGGTGATCAACTGTTTATCAGCCGTCCACAATAAAGTATTAGTCAACAATGAAGACGCCAATAAATGCACATCAATAAGCCCAATCCCTATGCCCATTAATTTTCTATTCTCAATAAAATGCAGAATCTCATCGTTCTCAACAGTTCGTGCTTTCGGAAGAGACCTTAGCAATGAAATTATCTCTTCTCTATTTTTGAGATGTCCGCATGCCAACTCACCGATTATAAATGGATGACAAACAACCAGCTCATCCAATAATAATTTCTGAAGATGTGAATTCCCTTCCCGGAAGTGAGATATCCAGATTGAAGTATCAACAAGAATCATTGCTAATTGCTCGTAATGCGTCTTCTGGGAATCTGACGAAGTCCCTTTTCAGTTCCGCCGAGTTCAGCAAGTCTCCTTGCGCTCTCACGAGTAATCAATGCTTCAAGTCCCAACCTCACTAAAGCTGTCTTTTCAGTAATTCCGGTAAGTTTTGATGCTTTCTCTAAAATCTTGTCATCTATGTTTAATGTCGTTTTCATATGTACTAATATGTGCTAAAGATATGTGCATGTCAAACAATTTCTTTGAAGATAACGTACGCATAACCGGCGGCTGTAAGCCGTCCGGTGGATGCGATGGTTGTGGTCATGATAAAACTCATTCAATACTTTAAAAAAATAACCTGGTGGTTGGAAGTATAAAATTCAAATAATCTGAATAAATCTCAATACTATATAACTGCGCATAAGTAATAATACACAAATCAAGGGGGGGGAACGATGCAGGCGATTTTTGCAAAGGGCGATCAGCGTACGGTCAATAAACTTCTAACGCTTCGCAAAGAGGTATTGAAAGACTATCAGTACCGCGCGGCAACACGAATGCACGCAATCATTCTCAGTATAGAAAAGAATACATCAGGGGACATAGCAAACATATTAAAAGTCAACCGTACCAATGTCCCTCTCTGGATTAACAACTGGAATTCTTATGGGACAGAAGGTTTATTGGAAGGACATCGCAGTGGGCGCAAAAGCAATCTCATGGCAGAGGATAGAGAAAAGCTGTGTGATATTCTTGAGAGCGGACCCGTTTCGTATGGGTTGAACACTGGTGTATGGACTTCCAAGATTATAACAGGGCTAAGTCAAATATAAATGTAAGCAAGGATAAACAAGAAAGATAAAGAAAAAACTGGCTTTTTCGGAATAAATTTTTTATACTGTTATTATGAGCGATAAAGAGAGACGAAAAAGCACAGAACCTCTAATACTAAGTTGCATTCATACATAAACTAATATATAATATCCTCCCGGTAAATTTATTATTGGAGGATATTATGAGAACACCTAAAGCAATAAGCGATCAGCAACAAGAATCGTTAAGAACCCTACTGGGTCAAACTAAAACCAAGGCTGATTTT